>DXAM01000110.1 GCA_019117025.1 Candidatus Microbacterium stercoravium
CGCCGCGATCTCGAGCAGATGTCGACGCTCCTTCCCGACTCCGACGAGCGCGCGGCCGTCATGAACGCGGCCGTGATGGAGCTGGGACAGGTGATCTGCACGGCGCGGTCGCCTCGCTGCGGCGCCTGCCCGATCCGGCGCTCGTGCGCGTGGATCGAGGCCGGATCGCCGGCGACGCCCGACACGCGTCGCAAGCAGGCGAAGTACGAGGGCAGCGACCGGCAGGCGCGAGGTGCTCTGCTGAAGGCTCTCCGCGACGCGGCACCGG
Source organism: Candidatus Microbacterium stercoravium (assembly GCA_019117025.1). GTDB lineage: Bacteria > Actinomycetota > Actinomycetes > Actinomycetales > Microbacteriaceae > Microbacterium > Microbacterium stercoravium. The sequence goes on from DXAM01000110.1 coordinate 269, forward strand.
ATCCGCTCCCCCGCGCGGCGCTGCTCGTCGACTGGCACGACGCGGCTCAGCGCGACCGCGCCCTGGTGTCCCTCGAGAACGACGGGCTGATCGAGCCCGACGGCGAGCTCGTCGGTCTTCCGACCCGCTGAGACGCGGTGAGGCCCCGACGATCTGCGGTGAATCGTCGGGGCCTCGGCGAACAGCTCGCGCGCTCGGCAGAGCCCTCGACGGGGCTAGGCGCCCTCGTCGTCCTTATAGGGATCCTCATCGCCCGCGTACGTGGCGTTCTCGGCGAGGCCCTGCACCTGTGCGTCGCGCTCGCGCGCCTCACGGAGCAGGTCGGAGAGGTGCGAGGCCTCCTCCGGGAGTCCATCGGGAATGAACTCGAGCGTCGGGGTCAGGCGCGTATTGAGCTTGCGCCCCACCTCGCTGCGCAGCATTCCCGTCGCGGCCTTCAGGGCCGCTGCGGTTCCCTCGCGCTCCTCATCGGTGCCGTACACCGTGTAGAACACGCTCGCCATCTGCAGATCGCCCGTGACGCGCACATCTGTGATCGTCACGAAGCCGAGGCGCGGATCGCGGAGCCCCTTCTGCAGGCGCTCCGACAGCACGACTCGGATGCGGTCCGCAACGCGGGCCTGTCGTTCGAAACCGGCCATTTCTGTTCCCCTTCCGGGAGCACGATGCCGGGTGGCCCGAAGGACCACCCGGCATCCAGCGTATGTGATCAGTCGCGGGGCTTCTCGACCATTTCGATGGTCTCGATCTCGTCGCCGATCTGGATGTCGTTGTACTTGCCGAGGCCGATACCGGCTTCGAAGTCGGTCTTCACCTCGGTCACGTCATCCTTGAAGCGGCGCAGCGACTCGATGGCGAGGCCATCGGCCAGCACGACACCCTCGCGGATGATGCGCGCCTTGGCGTTGCGCGTGATCGTGCCGCTCTTGACGAGCACACCGGCGATGTTTCCGACCTTCGACGAGCGGAACACCTCGCGGACCTCGGCGAGACCGGCCTGCGCCTCTTCGAACTCCGGCTTGAGCATGCCCTTGAGCGATGCTTCCACGTCGTCGATCGCGTTGTAGATGACGTTGTAGAACCGGATGTCGACACCCTCGCGAGCGGCGGCCTCGCGGGCCTTCGCATCGGGTCGGACGTTGAAGCCCAGCACGATCGCGTTGTCGATCGTGGCGAGGTTGATGTCGCTCTCGGTGACCGCACCCACTCCGCGGTGGATGATGCGCAGCTGAACGCTGTCGTCGACCTCGATCTTCATCAGCGACTCTTCGAGCGCCTCCACGGCACCCGAGACGTCGCCCTTGATGATGAGGTTGAGCGACTCGACCTTGCCCTCCTCGAGCGCCTTCGTGAAGTCCTCGAGCGACATGCGCTTGCGGGCCTTCGCGAGAGCGGCGTTGCGCTCCACGGCCTCACGCTTCTCAGCGATCTGGCGTGCGGTGCGGTCGTCCTCGGGAACGAGGAAGAGATCGCCGGCGCGGGGCACAGAGTTGAGGCCCTGCACCTGAACGGGACGCGACGGAGCCGCCTCCTGCACGCGCTCGCCGTGCTCGTTGATCATGGCGCGAACGCGGCCGTAGGCCGTGCCTGCGACGATCGGGTCGCCCACGCGGAGCGTTCCGCCCTGCACGAGCACCGTGGCGATGGATCCGCGGCCCTTGTCGAGCTTCGCCTCGATCGCGATGCCGCGCGCTTCCTTGTTGGGGTTCGCGCGCAGGTCGAGACCGGCGTCGGCCGTGAGGAGCACGGCGTCCAGAAGGTTCTGGATGCCGGTGCCCTGTCGGGCCGACACGTCGACGAACATGACCTCTCCGCCGTACTCTTCGGCGACGAGACCGTACTCGGTGAGCTGCTGGCGCACCTTGCCGGGGTTGGCCTCGGGCTTGTCGACCTTGTTGACCGCAACGACGACCGGCACGCCGGCCGCCTGCGCGTGGTTCAGCGCCTCGACCGTCTGCGGCATGATGCCGTCGTCGGCTGCGACCACGAGGATCGCGATGTCGGTGACATCGGCACCACGTGCACGCATGGCCGTGAAAGCCTCGTGACCCGGGGTATCGATGAAGGTGATCGCGCGATCGTGGCCCTCGTGCTCGGTCCAGATCTGGTACGCGCCGATGTGCTGGGTGATGCCGCCGGCCTCGCCCTCGATCACGGTCGTGTTGCGGACCGCGTCGAGGAGCCTCGTCTTACCGTGGTCGACGTGACCCATCACGGTCACGACCGGCGGACGGATCTCGAGGTCTTCGTCGTCTTCGTCGAGCTCCTCCTGCTCGAGGTTGAGGCCGAAGCTCTCGAGGAGCTCCTTGTCCTCATCCTCGGGCGAGACGATCTCGACCTTGTAGCCGATCTCGGAACCGAGCACCTCGAACGTCGACTCGTCGAGCGACTCGGTCGCGGTCGCCATCTCACCGAGGTGGAACAGCACCGTGACCAGGTTGCTCGGCGGCACGGAGACGCCGTGCATGACCTCGAGCTTCTCAGCGAAGTCTGCAATGGACGCGCCGCGGCGCATGCGGATGATCGTGTCGCCGTCGCCGCGCGGAACCTTGACGCCGCCGACGACAGGCGCCTGCCGCATCTCGAATTCCTGGCGCTTCGCCCGACGCGACTTGCGCTGCCGGGACTTGCCGCCTCCCTTTCCGAACGCGCCGGCCGTGCCGCCTCGGCGACCACCGGGACCCGGACGTCCGGCGAAACCGCCGCCAGGACGGAAACCGCCGCCGGCACCGGGGCCGCCGCCTCCCGGACGCTGCTGGAACGGAGCGCCGCCGCCCGGACGAGCGCCGCCGGGACGACCGCGACCGCCGGGACCGCCTGCGCGACCGCCCGGCTTCGGAGCACCCGGGCGCGGGGCCTGGGGCTTCGGAGGACGAGGGATATTGCCGGGCGTCGGGCGCTGGCCCATGCCTTGCGTGGACGCGAACGGGTTGTTGCCCGGACGCGGCCCACCGGCGGGGCGCTGGCCCATGCCCTGCGTGGACGCGAACGGGTTGTTGCCCGGACGTGCGCCGGGCTTCGGCGCGTCGGACTTCGGGTTCGGCTGGCTCGGGGCGCCGGGGGTCGGCGCACCGCCGTCGGGCTTCGCCGAACCGGGCGTGGGAGCACTGGACTTCGCAGCGCCGGGCGTAGCGGCACCAGGCTTCGCAGCGCCGGGCGACGGCGCGGACGACTTCACACCGGGCTTCGGTGCGTCGCTCGCGGGCTTCGGGGCGGCCTTCGGCTTCGCCGGGCCCGGCTTCGGGGCACCCGGCTTGGGTGCGCCGGACGCCGCGGCGGGCGCCTTCTTCTCGACGCCCTCGAACGCCGCGCGCAGCTTGCGCGCGACAGGCGGCTCGATCGTCGACGACGGGCTCTTCACGAACTCGCCGAGCTCCTTGAGCTTCGCGAGTGCGGTCTTGCTATCGACGCCGATTTCGGCCGCGATCTCATGTACGCGTGGTTTTGCCACAATTCTCCTGTCTGGGCGGTCTGCCCAGACAGGGCAGACCTCTTAACGGCGGACGGGTCTCATTTCGAGCCGTTCACTTGATTTCCATAGCTGTTCAGCCGATCTGTGAGAGTCTGCGTGTCGAGTGGCCCCGGCACACGGAATGCTCGTACGAATGCTCGTCGCCGGATCGCCAGCTCCATGCACTCATGTTTCGGATGGACCCACGCGCCCCTCCCCGGCATCGAACAGGACTCGTCGATGACGAGTCGGTCTTCGGTGGCGATCACCCGCAGAAGTGCGGATCTGGAGTCACGCGTGCGGCATCCGACGCACGTTCGTACGGGGTCCATCCTACACGTTCTCCTGCCTGGCGAAGCTGTGTCCGTGCCGCAGGGGTTCAGTCCTCGTCGAGGATGCTGTCGGGCTGGATGTCGATCTTCGCGCCGGTCAACTTGGCGGCGAGCCGGGCGTTCTGGCCCTCCTTGCCGATCGCGAGCGAGAGCTGGTAGTCGGGCACGAGGGCCCGCACCGCGCGCGTCTTCTCATCGAGCACGAAGCTCGACGAGACCTTCGCCGGACTCAGCGCCTGCGCGACGAACGTCGCGAGATCGGGGTCGTAGTCGACGATGTCGATCTTCTCGCTGCCGAGCTCGTCCTGCACCGCGCGCACGCGTCGCCCGAGTTCGCCGATGCAGGCGCCCTTGGCGTTGATCGAGGGATCCTCGGCGATGACGGCCATCTTGGTGCGGTGACCCGCTTCGCGCGCAAGCGAGGTGATCTCCACGAGGCCCGTGGCGATCTCGGGAACCTCGAGCGCGAACAGCTTGCGCACGAGACCGGGGTGGGTGCGCGACACGGTGATCGCGGGTCCCTTGTTGCCGCGCGAGACGCTCGTGACGTAGACGCGGATGCGGGCACCGTGCTGGTATTCCTCACCCGGCACCTGCTCTTCGGGCGGAAGAATGGCTTCCACCGTGCCGAGGTCGATGTGGATCATGCGCGGGTTCGGGCCCTGCTGCACGACGCCAGCGACGATGTCGCCCTCCTTCGCCCGGAACTCTCCGAGCACGGCGTCATCGGCGATATCGCGCAGGCGCTGGCTGATGACCTGCTTGGCGGCGTAGGCGGCGACCCGGCCGAAGTCCTCGGGATTCTGCTCTTCCTCGCCGATGACCGCGTCCTCGTCGTCGGTCACAGGCGTCAGCACCGCCACGTGACCGGTCTTGTGATCGAGCTCCGCGCGTGCGCCAGCAGGCAGCTCGCCGGTCTGGGACGTGTGCTTGGCGTAGGCCGTCAGCACCGCCTGCTCGATGATCGTGACGAGTTCCGCGAACGGAATCTCCTTCTCCCGCTCGATAGAACGCAACAGAGCAAGATCAATCTCCATAGCAGCCTCCCTATTCAGCTCTCCCACCTGACGACATGCGCGTCGGTGCCCATCGACGATACCCGATCCGATGCCGGATGAGCCTGGACGCCGCGCTCGGAGGATCCGCACACGCGAAAAAGGAGGGACCCGCCGCAGCGGACCCCTCCTCCGTCGTCGGCCTCACGCCGTGAGGCGCTGCAATGCCTCGGCCAGCGGAAGCGTCTCGCGCTCGCCGGAACGGCGGTCCCAGAGCTCGACCTCGCCGGCTGCGGCGCCCCGCCCCGCGACGACGAGCTGAGGCACGCCCAGGATCTCGGCGTCGCCGAACTTCACGCCGGGCGAGACCTTGGGGCGGTCATCGAACAGAACGTCCTTGCCCGCCTGCTCGAGGCCGTCGATGAGCTCGGCTGCGAGGTCGTAGGCTTCCTGTCCCTTCCCGGTCGCGACCACGTGGATGTCGAACGGTGCGATCGCCTCGGGCCAGATCAGGCCCTTGTCGTCGCTGAACAGCTCGGCGATCGCGGCCATGATGCGAGTGATGCCGATGCCGTACGAGCCCATCGTCACTGTGACCAGCTTGCCGTTCTCGTCGAGCACCTTGAGCCCGAGCGACTCGGCGTACTTCCGACCGAGCTGGAAGATGTGACCGATCTCCATGCCGCGCTCGAGGGTCACGGGGCCGGATCCGTCGGGTGCGGGGTCGCCCTCGCGCACCGTCGCCGCCTCGATCGTGCCGTCGGCCGTGAAGTCGCGTCCGGCGACGAGGCCGTACACGTGAGTGTCGTCGGCGTTCGCGCCCGTGATCCAGGCGGATCCGTCGACCACGCGGGGATCGACGAAGTAGCGGATGCCGGTCGCCGACTGCTCGCCGAGGACGGCGCCCGTCTCGCTCCACGGCCCGATGAAGCCGCGCACGAGGCCCGGATGCTTCGCGAGGTCGTCGGGCGTGGCCGGCTCGACCTCGGCGGGCGCGAACGCCACCTCGACGCGCTTGTCGTCGACATCGCGGTCGCCCGGGAGGCCGACCACGACGACCTCGCGCGAGCCATCGAGGTGCGTGAGGGCGAGCACGACGTTCTTCAGCGTGTGCGCCGCCGTCCAGCCGCCCTCCGGTGCGCCGGGGACCGCTTCGTTCGCGTGGTCCACGAGCGTCGCGATGGTCGTCGTTCCGGGCGAGTCGTAGACGACGGGCGCGGGCGCGCCGGACGCATCGATCGGCTCGGGGGCGAGGGTCGTGAACGCCTCGACGTTCGCGGTGTATCCGCCGGCGCTGCGCACGAATGTGTCTTCGCCGATGGGTGTGGGGTGCAGGAACTCCTCGCTGCGGGATCCGCCCATCGCTCCGGCGTCGGCCTGCACGATGACGTACTCCATGCCGAGGCGCGTGAAGATGCGCTCGTAGGCGTCGCGCTGCGCGTCGTAGCTCGCGTCGAGCCCGGCGTCGGACGCATCGAACGAGTAGGCGTCCTTCATCGTGAACTCGCGGCCGCGCAGCAGACCGGCGCGGGGGCGCGCCTCATCGCGGTACTTGTCCTGGATCTGGTAGATCGTGAGCGGCAGATCCTTATATGACGAGTACAGGTCCTTCACGAGCAGCGTGAACGCTTCTTCGTGAGTCGGCGCGAGCAGGTAGTCGGCGCCGTGGCGATCGTTCAGGCGGAACAGTGCCTCGCCGTACTCCTCCCAACGCCCCGACTGCTCGTACGGCTCGCGCGGCATGAGCGCCGGGAAATGCACTTCCTGGGCGCCGGCGCGATCCATCTCCTCGCGCACGATCTGCTCGATGCGCGCCTTCACCCGCAGTCCGAGCGGGAGCCAGGCGAAGATCCCCGGGGCCTGGCGGCGGATGTAACCGGCGCGCACGAGCAGCTTGTGACTGCGCACCTCGGCGTCGGCGGGATCATCCCGGAGGGTGCGGACGAAGAGTTTGGAGAGACGAGTGACCACGCGTCGAGTCTATTCCGTCGCGCCGCTTCGCCGAGCATCGCGGATTTCGCCGGGATCGGACCGATCCCCCGTCTGTTCCGAGACGCTCGGCGATTTTCGAGGTCCTCAGCGAACGTGCGCCGCGACCTCCGTGCGGAACCGGTCGGCGAAGTCGGCGATCGCGGCAGGGTCCTTGAGGCTCGTCGCGGGAAGGATGAACTCGTCGACGCCCGCCGCCGCGTACGCGTTCATCCGGCCCACGATCTCCTGGTCAGATCCCCCGATCGCAGGTCGCCCCTTCGCCGCGAGCGCCGCGGCCTTATCCGCGTCATCAAAGAACACGACGGCCTGCGTCGAGCGCCACAGCGAATCCTCCGCGCGGCCCGCTTTCTCGAGCGCGGCATCGAAGATCTCCTTCTTCGCCGCGAATCGGTCGGGCAACGCCCAGTGATTCCACTCGTCGGCGAAGCGGGCGACGATCTTCGGCATCACCTTCTCGCCGGATCCCCCGACGAGGAGCGGCAGCGTCGCATGCGGCTTCGGGTTCAGCGAGGCGTGCTCGAGGCGGTAGCGCTCCCCCGCGTGGTCGACGAAGTCCTCGTCACGCAGGCGCGTGACGACCTCGAGCGCCTCGCGGAACCAGCGGATCCGGCTGGGCACGTCGCCGTATTCAAGACCGAAAGCCCGATGCTCGTTCTCCTGCCAACCGGCGCCGTAGCCGAGCACGAAACGCCCACCCGCGATGTCGCTGAGGGCCGCCGCCTGCTTTGCCACAATGGCCGGGTGCCGATAGGTGTTACCGAGCACGAGCGAGCCGATCCGCACGTCCTGAATCGTCGCGGCGAGCGCCGTCAGCTGGGTCAGGCACTCGCCGCGACGGCCGTCGTTGGGCTCCGCCGTGTTGTCCATGAAGTGGTCTTCGATCCAGAGCCCATACCAGCCCGTGTCGACGGCGTGACGTGCGGCGGCGGACAGGTCGGACCAGGCGAGGTCCGCGGGGAGCCAGAGCGAGAACTTCATGGCGCCAGGCTAACGGTCCCTGCCGCCGACGTCGCGGAGCATCTCGTCTCGGAATTCTTCGGCACCCGACGGGATCCTGGCGTTATCTGAGGTCCTCGGCTGAATCCGAGACGGTCGGCGAACGCGGCGCCTCGACGGGCTTCGGCTTCACGAGCTTCAGACCGATGACGGCACCGACGATGCCCGTGATGAACAGGATCCGCAGGAAGGTGACGGGCTCCGCGCCCGTCGCCATCGCGTACGTCACGGTCAGGGCCGCGCCGGTTCCCGTCCACACCGCGTACGCCGTGCCGATCGGGATGTCGCGCATGGCGTATCCGAGCCCGAGCATGCTGAGCGTGACGCCGACGAGGAACACGACGACGGGCACGGGGCGGGTGAAGCCACCGCTGTCGCCGAGCGCGGTCGCCCAGACGGCCTCAAGTACGGCGCTGATCAACAGAACCAGCCAGTGCATCACGACACTGCCTTCAGACCGATGACGCTCGCGATGAGGAGCGCCAGCAATGCGCCGCGGGCGAGGCTCAGCCGCTCTTGCTTGCGAAACACCGCGAGCAACACCGTCAGCACGGCGCCGATGCCGACCCACACGGCGTATGCGGTGCCCGTCGGAATGACGCTCATGGCGCAGGCGAGGCCGACCATGCTGGCGGTCATCGACACGAGGAACAGGACCGACGGCCAGATTTTCTTGAAGCCCTTCGACGCACTCAGCGCCGTGGCCCACACCGCCTCGAGCATTCCCGAGGCGATCAATACGACCCACTCCATAGCGGATCCTCCCACCGGGGTCGTCCCCGAACTTCAGGAAGTCGGCCGGGTCGTCCCGTCCGGCACGCAGGATCCGCGTACAGCTCCAGTCTATCGTCGGCCAGGAGACAGCGCCGCGGGACGCCATAATGGCATCCATGCGCCCCATCTTCATCGCCGGCCCCGTGTCATGGAACACACTCGTGATGCTGGACCATCTGCCGGAACCCGTGCCGCACATGCAGTTCGCCACGCGCGACTGGCAGACTCTCGGTGGCACGAGCGCGGGTAAGGCCCTCAGCCTCGCCGGACTCGGGCGCCCCGTGTATCTGCGCACCCTCCTCGGAGACGATGCCCCCGGTAGGCGCATTCGCGAGGCACTGTCCGCGACAACCATCGAGTTGGATGTGGTGCCTGCTCTCGAGACAGAACGCCATCTCAATCTCATGACTCCTGCGGGAGAACGCGTCTCGCTCTACCTGGCTACGCCAGATTCGTCGGGCGACGCACCCGATGACGACATGCTCACGGCGATGTCCAGAGCCGCCGCGATCGTGCTCGATCTCTCAGCGGAAGGGCGCCGTCTCATTGCCGCGGCACAAAGGCAACGCGAGACGACACTCTGGGTGGACCTCCACGACTACGACGGCCGCGATGACTTCCACCGCCCCTTCTTGGAGGCGGCCGACGTCGTTCTCTGCAGCGAGGATCGGCTGCCTCGACCCACAGAGTTCCTTCGCTCATGCGTTGAGAGCGGAGCATCGCTCGCCGTATGCACCCGCGGCGCGGATGGCGCGGTCGCGGTCGACGATTCAGGACGGGTCTACAACGTCCCCGCGCCGTCCGCGACGGTGATCGACACGAACGGCGCGGGTGATGCGTTCTTCGCAGGGCTGCTCAATGCGCGCCTCGACGGGCGGGGCGTCATCGAATCCCTGGAAGCCGCGTCGGCAGCCACGGTTCCCGTGCTCGCATCGCGGCATCTCCACCCGCTCTTGGAGTCCGTCCTCCCGGCAAGCGGCGCGCTCTGACGAGTCCCTATCACGGACGAATCCGTTCGCGAATCCGGTTCTGGATCTCTTCGCGCGGGAGGGTCGCGTCGATGACGAGGAAGCGTTCGGGCTCGGCGGCCGCGAGCGCGAGGAACGCGTCGCGCACGCGCGTGTGGAACTCGGCTTTCTCCGCCTCCAGGCGGTCGAACGGCTTGTCGTCAGCGTCGAGGCGGCGGCGCGCCACCGCGGGATCCAGATCGAGCAGCACCGTGACGTCCGGAAGCGCCCCACCCGTCGCCCAGAGCGAGAGCTCGCGAACCTCGTCGGCGCCGAGAGCGCGCGCGGCGCCCTGATAGGCCACCGACGAGTCGAGGTATCGATCCTGAATCACGACCTCGCCGCGTTCGAGCGCCGGACGCACGATTGTGTGGATGTGGTGGGCCCGGTCGGCGGCAAACAGGAGCGCCTCCGTGCGGTCATCGAGTTCACCGCGGGAGTGAAGCACGATCTCGCGGATGGTCTTGCCCGCCTCGGTACCGCCAGGCTCACGCGTGCGCACCACCGCGCGCCCCTGTTGCTCGAACCACTCCCGCAGCAGCTCCGCCTGGGTGGTCTTGCCGGATCCGTCGCCACCCTCGAAGGTGATCCAGAGGCCGTCAGTCATGTGTGTTCTTCCTGCGAGAGAACCGGCGCCGCGAGAACGGGAGGATTCCTGCGCGACGCCGGCCCCTGGGGGCCTACGCGCCCTGTGCCTTTTTCTTTGCTGCGTTCGCGGCGCGGGTCGCGGCGGCCTTCTTCGCGGCGGCGGATCGGGCCGCGGCCTTCTCCTCGTCGGTCTTCGGCGCGGCCTTCTTCGCGGTCGTCTTCTTCGCCGTCGTGGACTTCGCGGCCGTCTTGCGCGCGGTCGTGCGCTTCTTGGCCGGCCCCTTGGCGCGCTTGTCGGCGAGCAGCTGCACCGCGGCCTCGAAATCGACGTCGTCGACATTCGTGCCGCGCGGGATCGTCGCGTTGGTCTCGCCGTCGGTGACGTACGGGCCGAACCGGCCGTCGCGGATCCGCACGGCCTTGCCGCTCGCCGGATCCTCCTTCTCGAACTCCTTCAGCGCGCTCGCCGCCCGGCGGGCACCGTACTTCGGCTTCGCGTACACCTCGAGAGCCTCGTCGAGCGTGATGTCGAAGATCTGCTGCTCGGCCTCGAGCGAGCGCGAGTCGGTGCCCCTCTTGAGGTAGGGGCCGTATCGCCCGTTCTGCGCCGTGATCGGCTCTTCACTCGTCGGATCGATGCCGACGGTGCGCGGCAGGTTCAGCAGCTTCAGCGCCGTCTCGAGGTCGATCGTCTCGGGCGACATCGACTTGAACAGCGACGCCCGACGCGGCTTCGGAGCGGCGGCCTTCTTCGTCGTCTTCTTCTTGGGCGTCTCGACGACCTCACCGGTCGCAGAATCCGCTTCGGGCTGCTCGGGCTCGGGATCGGTCTCTTCGAGGTACGGACCGAAGCGGCCGTCCTTGACCACGACGATCTTGCCGTTGTCGGGGTTCTCGCCGAGCACGCGATTGCCCGCGACGGGCGCGTCGATCAGCTCCTGCACCTTCGCGGGCGTGAGCTCGTCGGGAGCGAGCTCTTCGGGCACGTTGATGCGCCGCGGATCCGCGTCGGGCTTCTCGGGATCGATCACCTCGAGGTACGGACCGTACTTGCCGAAGCGCAGCGTGGCCACGTCGGTGATGGGCGTCGCGTTGAGCTCGCGCGCGTCGATCTCGCCGAGGTTGTCAACGATCGTGCGCAGGCCGGGGTGCTCGTCGCCGCCGAAGTAGAAGCCCTTCAGCCACTCGGACCGGTCGGCCTCACCGCGGGCGATGCGGTCGAGGTCCTCCTCGAGCTCGGCGGTGAAGTCGTAGTCGACGAGCTCGCCGAAGTGCCGTTCGAGCAGGCGGATGACGCTGAACGCGAGCCAGGACGGCACGAGGGCCTGACCGCGCTTCGTGACATACCCACGATCGAGGATCACCCCGATGATGCTCGCGAACGTCGACGGACGGCCGATGCCGCGCTCCTCGAGCGCCTTGATGAGCGTCGCCTCGGTGTAGCGCGGCTTCGGCGACGTCTCGTGGCTCTTCGCCTCGGCCCCGGTGACGTCGAGCTCGTCGCCGACGGCGACCTTCGGCAGCTGCTGGTTCTGGTCTTCGTCGCCCTTGTGACGCTTCTCGTCGGCTCCCTCTTCGTAGGCCTCGAGGAAGCCCTTGAAGGTGTAGACGGTGCCGGAGGCCGTGAAGCCGAGCTTCTTGCCGTCGGCCGACTGCTCGAGCGTCACGGTGGTCGTCTCGAGCTTCGCATCGCTCATCTGGCTCGCGACCGTGCGCTTCCAGATCAGGTCGTACATGCGCTGTTCGTCGCGCCCGAGCTGCCCCGTGACGTCCTTCGGAGTGCGGAAGGTGTCGCCGGACGGGCGGATCGCCTCGTGCGCCTCCTGCGCGTTCTTCGACTTCGATGCGTACACGCGCGGCTTGGCGGGAACCGCCTTGTCGCCGTACAGCGCGACCGCCTGGGCGCGCGCGGCCTGCACGGCCTGCGCACTGAGGTTGGTCGAGTCCGTACGCATATAGGTGATGTAGCCGCGCTCGTACAGGCTCTGCGCAACGCTCATCGCGATCTTCGCCGTCATGCCGAGCTTGCGCCCGGCTTCCTGCTGCAGGGTCGAGGTCGTGAACGGCGCGTACGGACGGCGCGTGCCGGGCTTCGCCTCGACGTTCGCGACCTTCACGGATCCCGCGGTGTCGATCGCCGTCGCGAGCGAGGCGGCATCGGATTCGTTCAGCACGACGACCGCGCGCTTCAGCTCGCCCTTGTCGTCGAAGTCGCGACCGGATGCGAGGGGCGCGCCATCGATGCGCGTCAGGCGGATCGAGAAACCGGTGTCGGCGCGCGCAGCGGTCGCCGAGATCGAGCAGTAGCGCGCCGAGACGAACGCCATGCGCTCCCGCTCGCGCTCGACGACCATGCGGGTCGCGGCAGACTGCACGCGGCCGGCGCTGAGCGTCTGGCCCGAAGCGCCGGATCCGACCTTGCGCCACAGCACCGGCGAGACGTCCCACCCGTACAGCCGGTCGAGCACGCGGCGCGTCTCCTGCGCGTCGACGAGCGAGATGTCGAGCTCACGCGTGTCTTCGACGGCCTTCTGAATGGCGTCCTTCGTGATCTCGTGGAACACCATGCGCTTGACGGGGACCTTGGGCTTCAGGGTCTCGAGCAGGTGCCACGCGATCGCCTCGCCCTCGCGGTCGCCATCAGTGGCGAGCACGAGCTCGCTCGCCGATTTGAGCGCGCGGCGCAGTTCGGTGACCGTCTTCGACTTGCGGTCGCTGACGACGTAATAAGGAGTGAACCCGTGCTCGACGTCGATCGAGTACTTGCCGAATGCCGCACGGTCCTTCTCCGGGATGTCGCGCTTGTCGGCGAGATCGCGGATGTGGCCGACCGAGCTGAGCACCTCGTAGTCGTCACCGAGATATCCCTGGATCGAGCGCATCTTCGTGGGCGACTCGACGATGACGAGTTTCTTACCGTCTGGCAAAGCGGGTCCTTTCTTCGAAGCACACCATACACACCGCCGACTGTGTGCAGCCGCGGGAATTCCACCGGTGGTGGTGCCTCACGGCGACTCCGCCGAAACCGGCGGGCCTGCCCGTGCCGCCGCGGCGACAGGAAATCGAGCGTACGTCATCGAGACCCCGACGGTCGCGATGAGACCGTCGATATCGCAGGAGGTGATGCTCGCTCCCTGCGCCGAGACTACCTGCGCGGCGCGACCGCACGGGTCACCGGTCGCGAATCCCGCGAGCGCATCGGCGGCGGCGAGCGCCGCCGCATCCGCGATGCCCGATGCACGCTGCCCGGCAACGGCACCGCCTCCGACCACCGCGAGCCCGATCGCGAGGGTCGCCGCACAGAACGTCGCGCCGGCGGTGAGCACGCTCGCGCCCATGTCACAGCCCTCCGTCGAGTGCGCAGCTCTTCGCCCAGACGGGAACCGTGACGATCGTGAGCGACACGTTCGCGCTCGCGGTCACGCAGACGAGGTCGCCCGCGCCCTCGATGGTCGCCGACGCACCGGTGACGGCGGACCCGACGACGCCCGCAACGCGATCCGGTTCGCCGCGCGCCGCCAGCCGCGCACCGTCGGCCGCCGCGTCTTGCAGCCGCACCGTGACGGATCCGGCCATGAGTGCGCCGATGCCGAGCGCGACCACGATGATGAGCGCCGGCAGCGCGACCGCGAACTCCGCCGAAGCGGAGCCGCGGTCGCGCAGCGACAGTGTCATGGCGTCTGCAGCGCCTTCTCGACGATGCCCTGCAGCAGCGATTGCACGCTGCCCGAGCGCATCACGGCGACGAGGACGCCGGCGATCGCGACGGCGGCCA
>DXAM01000111.1 GCA_019117025.1 Candidatus Microbacterium stercoravium
CCCGTCGACCGCCTGCCGCAGATCGCGAGCTTCACGATCGAGGGCACGGGCGGAGAGACGGTGCTCACCGATCTCGCGCGCCGCGGCGTGCTCGCCTCGAGCGGATCCGCGTGCTCGGCCGCGCACGAGAACGCCTCGCACGTGCTGCTGGCGATCGGGGCGGACGAGGACGTCGCCCGCACGGCGATCCGCTTCTCGCTGTCGGCGCAGGCCGACGACCTCGGCCCGGTCGCCCGCGCTCTCGCCGCCAGCGCCCTCGCGAATCTCCCGGGCCCGGATCGGTAGGGTCTAGTGCGTGACTGTCGCCACGATTGAGCCGCCGCGGGTCGCCGTCCAGGCGGCGATCTTCTCCGTGCGCGCGGGCGCCGACCATGACGAGCTGATGATTCCGCTCGTGCGGCGCACGCGCGAACCCTATCTCGATCAGTGGGCGCTCCCCGGCGGATGGCTCGGCGCCGAGGAGGGCCTCGAAGCGGCCGCCGGACGCACGCTCGCCGCGACCACGGGGCTCGCGCCGAGCTGGCTCGAGCAGCTGTACACGTTCGACAGCACCGACCGGTCGCCCGACCCGCGCGTCCTCTCGGTCGTGTACTGGGCCCTGCTGCGCAGCGACCTCGTCGAGGCGCAGCGCACCGCGGCCGGCTCGCCCGAGAACGTCGAGTGGTTCCCCGTCGAGTCGCTGCCCGACCTCGCCTTCGACCACCGGACCATCGTCGACTACGCGGTCTGGCGCCTGCGCAACAAAGCCGGCTACAGCCGCATCGCGGCCGCGCTCCTGCCCGACGAGTTCACGCTCGCCGAGCTGCGCGGGGTCTACGAGACGGTGCTCGGCAAGCGCCTCGATCCGTCGAACTTCCGGCGCCTGCTCGAGGGATCCGAAGCGCTCGTCCCGACCGAGGACTTCCGCACCGGTCCCCACCGCCCGGCGCGGATCTTCCGCTACAACGCCGACGTCGATCTCGCCGATCTCGGGCCGCTCTAGCGGGATTCCTGCTCGCGCGCGAGCGTCGCGTAGAACCCGCCGGCCCGGATCAGGTCGTCGTGAGTGCCGCGCTCGACGATGCGTCCGCCGTCGAGCACGTGGATCACGTCGGCCCCGACCACGGTCGACAGCCGGTGCGCGATCGTGATGGTCGTGCGCCCGCGCGCCGCCTGCTCGAGCGCCTCCTGCACAATGCGCTCGCTCACCGTGTCGAGCGCGCTCGTCGCCTCGTCGAGCAGCAGCACGGGCGGGTCCTTCAGCAGCACCCGCGCGATCGCGATGCGCTGCTTCTCCCCGCCCGAGAGCCGGTAGCCGCGTTCGCCGACGACCGTGTCGTAGCCGTGCTCGAAGCTCATCACCCGGTCGTGGATGTTCGCCCCGCGGCAGGCGCGCTCGAGCTCGTCATCGGTGGCGTCGGGCTTGGCGTACCGCAGGTTCTCGCGCACGGTCGCGTGGAACAGATAGGTCTCCTGGCTCACGATGCCGACGTGGTCGATGATCGATTCGGCCGTGAGCTCGCGCACGTCGCGGCCGCCGATCATCACGGATCCGGCGGACGCCTCGTACATGCGCGGCGTCAGGTAGAGGATGGTGGTCTTGCCGGCGCCGCTCGGCCCGACGAACGCGATGTGCGTGCCGGGCTCGGCCGCGAACGAGACCGAGTCGAGCGTGGGATCCGAGTCGGCCGATGCGTCGGGGTACCGGAACGTCACGTCGCGGAACTCGATCCGTCCGGACGGGCCGGAGACGCTTGCGAGATCGACGGCGTCCTCGCGGTCGGAGATCGCCGGCGTGAGGTCGAGGTACTCGAAGATGCGCGCGAACAGCGCCTGCGACGTCTGGATCTCGAGCGCCACCCGCATGAGGCTGACGAGCGGCATCGACAGACGCGCCTGCACGGTCGTGAAGGCGACGATCGCCCCCGCTGTGATGGATCCGGGCGCCCCATCGACGAGGATTCCGGCGGCGAGGTAGATGATCGCCGGCACCGAACTCATCAGCACGCTGACGACGGCGAAGAACCCCTGCCCGCTCATCGTCTGGCGCACCTGCAGACGGATCTGGTTCGCGTTCTCGGACGCGTAGCGCGCCGACTCGGCGGGCTGCCGGTTGAACGACTTCGACAGCATGATGCCCGACACGCTCAGGGTCTCCTGTGTGATCGCCGTCAGCTCCGACAGCGACCGCTGCGTCTCGTTCGCGATCCGCGCGCGTGCCTGCCCGACGCGGCGCTGCACGACGACGAGGATCGGCGTCATCACGAGGGAGATGATCGTGAGGCGCCAGTCGATCAGCACCATCGCGACGATCGATGCGATGACCGTCACGGCGTTGCCGAGGATGCTCGTCACGGTGCTCGTGAGCACGCCGGACACGCCGCCGACGTCGTTCTGCAGCCTCGATTGGATCACGCCCGTCTTCGTGCGGGTGAAGAACGCGAGCTCCATCTTCTGCAGATGATCGAACAGCCGCACGCGCAGATCGCCGGCGACCCGGTTCCCGACGCTCGACGTGAGCCAGGTCTGCACGATCTGCGTTGCGGCGGCGAGCACGTACAGCGCGATCATGAGTCCGACGAGCCACCCGAGCAGCCCGAGCTGAACGCCCCCGGACGCGGGGAACAGGGCATCGTCGAAGACGCGCTGAATGACGAGCGGCGGGATCGCGCCGAGCGCCGCACCGATGATCACCAGCAGCGCGGTCACGGCGACGCGGCGGCGATACGGACGGAACAGCGCGACGATCCGCCCTCCGAGGTCGGCAACGCGCGGCGCCTCGGCGTTCAGCTTGCGCTGCGCCGATTCGTCGATCGCGCGCATCCCGCGCCCGCCGCCCATCGGTCGTCCCATGCTCATCCGGCCAGCCTATGTCTCCTGAACCCTCAGAGAATTTTCACGAAAGCGGGAATACGGCGGCCGTCATGCGTCGTTACAATGAAACGTCTGCCTGCGGGGGGTTTTCTGCACACCCCTGGCCCGAGGCACTCACACCCTTCTGCCTGGAGCACTGCTCGTGACGACGGAAACTGGAACCATGCGGACCCCTCCCGCCGCCCCTCAGACGATCGACCCCGCCGGGATGCGGGTGATATGGCTGCTGCTCGTGGCCGCGTTCGTGGCGATCCTCAACGAGACGACGATGGCGATCGCCATTCCCGTGCTCAATGAGACGCTCGGCATTCCCGAAGAACAGGGTCAATGGTTCACGAGCGCCTTCATGCTGACGATGGCCGTCGTGATCCCCACGACCGGCTTCCTGCTGCAGCGCTTCACCACTCGCCAGGTGTTCCTGGCCGCCATCACGTCGTTCGCCCTCGGCACGCTCATCTGCCTCGTCGCACCCGGGTTCACGGTGCTGTTGATCGGGCGCATCGTGCAGGCCGCCGGCACGGGCGTCATGATGCCGCTGCTCATGACGACCATGATGAACGTCGTCCCGGCCCACTCCCGCGGACGCATGATGGGCCGCGTCGGCCTCGTGATCTCGCTCGCCCCGGCGATCGGTCCGACGCTGTCCGGCATCATCCTCGATCACTTCGGCTGGCGCATGATCTTCGCGATCATCCTGCCGATCGCGATCGTCGCGATGCTGATCGGTGCGAAATGGATGACGAACCTCGGTGTGACCACCCACGCGCCGATCGACGTGCTGTCGATCGTGCTGTCGGCGTTCGGATTCGGCGGGCTCGTGTTCGGGCTGAGTCAGCTCGGCGGCGGCGAGGGCGGCGATGCGTCGTCGAACCTCGGCGCGCTGCCGATCGTGCTGCTCGTCGTGGGCGCCGTCGCCCTCGCACTGTTCGTGTGGCGCCAGCTCGCACTGCAGAAGAAGGACGACGCCCTGCTCGACATGCGCGTGTTCCGCTCGAAGAACTTCGTGTTCTCCGTGCTCATCATGACGGTCGTGTCGTTCGCGATGTTCGGCACGCTCACGATGCTGCCGCTCGTGCTGCAGACCGTGTCCGGCCTCGAGGCGACGCAGTCGGGCCTCGTGCTTCTGCCGGGCGCGCTGCTCATGGGCCTGCTGGGCCCGCTCATGGGCCGCGTGTACGACGCGTTCGGCCCGAAGGTGCTGCTCGTGCCGGGCACGATCCTCATCACGGGAGCGCTGCTCGTCTTCTCGACGCTGACGCCCGACACGGAAGTGTGGCTCATCACGGCCGTGCAGATCGCGATGTCGCTCGGCCTCGCGGGGTCGTTCACGCCGCTGTTCTCCGCGTCTCTCGGCTCGCTCCAGCGCCACCTGTACTCGCACGGTTCCGCCGCGCTCAACACCCTGCAGCAGGTCGCCGGAGCCGCCGGAACGGCCCTGCTGATCGGCATCTACTCGTCGTTCCTGCACGCGGGAACCGCTGAGGGCGCGACCCCGGCGACGGCGGGCGCCACCGGCGCGCAGACGGCCTTCTTCATCGGCGCGTGCATCGCGGTCGCCGCGGTCGTGCTCGCGTTCTTTGTCAAGAAGCCCGCCGACGACCAGGAGGAGCACGGCGCGCCCATCGGGCACTGACTCGTTGTGCATCGGAGAAGGGGCCGCTTCGGCGGCCCCTTCTCCGATGCCGGGCGGCGGTCACGTCGCCAGAGTCATTCCGGAGCGGAACACGCGCCGCTCGCCCGTGAGCGGATCCTGGAACGCGAGCGTCGTCGCCAGCAGCTGCAGCGGATCCGTGAAGTCATACGGATCCGGCTCCGCGTCGCGCGGGTACACGGGATCGCCGACCAGCGGCATGCCGAGGCCGTTCATGTGCACGCGCAGCTGATGCGTCTTGCCGGTGTGCGGAGTGAGCGCGAACTCCCCCACCGCGCCGCGCACGGCGACGAGACGAATCGTGGTGTGCGCGTTCGGCTCCCCGTCGATCTCGCGCACCGCGCGCACGCCGTCGATCTTCTGCAGTCGGGTGCGGCGCTCGTGCGGTTCGCCGTCGTCGAGACCGAGCGGCAGCGGATCCCCCTGCCGCCAGCCGTGCGGCAGCCGCGCGAGCGCGCGGTAGGTCTTCTCGATCCGCTTCTCCTGGAACAGGATCTGGTATCTCCCGCGCGTCACGGGACGGCGCGACAGAGCGAGGAGGCCGCCCGTCACGCGGTCGAGCCGATGCATCGCGACGATGTCGTCTTCTCCGCGGTCCACGCGCAGCCGCGTCACGACGCACTCGCGCTGGAAGATCCCGTTCGGCGTCGACGCGAGGAAGTGCGGCTTGTCGACGATCAGCAGATCGCGGTCTTCGTGCACGATCTCGATCTCGAAGGGCACGCGCTGCTCGGGCGGGACGGGTTTGTGAAACGCATAGAACCCGCCCGGGACGACGGCGTCGTGGAGGCCGACCCGGCGGCCGTCCTGATCGGTGAGCGCGCCGTCGGTGACGAAGAATTCCGGTGTGATCGCGGCGAGCGCGCGCTCGCTCCCCGCCGCGCGCGGAATGACCGTCGTCTCGAGCCATTCCCGCACGGATCCCGGTACCGGGTCGCGCTGCGCGGCGTGCGTCTGCGTGCCGCCGGGGGCACGCAGACGCGCGGCGCTGATCCCCTCGCGCGGCGCGAGGATCCGTCGGCCGCGCGCGAGGCGGGCCCACGACCCGGTGCCGTGCTCGACGACCGGTGCGGCATCGTTCTCCATCCCGATCAGTATCCCCTGCCCGCCTGGATCGAGGCGGAACTCGGTCTAGCGCCGTGGGGGCGAGCGACCCTACACTCGGCTCCACGGGCACGGCACCGCGCCCGCCGGGAAGAAATCTTCGTGCTCGACTCGATCCAATCGTTCCTCGATGCGGCCAGCGGCATCGTCTGGGGGCCGTTCCTGCTGATTCCCCTGCTGCTCGGGACCGGCCTGTATCTTACGATCCGCCTCGGCGGCATCCAGTTCCTGCGGCTGGGTGCCGCGCTCTCTCTCGGCATCTTCCGCCGGAGGGATCGGGGCGCGGAGGGCGACATCTCGCAGTTCCAGGCGCTCACCACTGCGCTGGCCGCGACGGTCGGAACGGGCAACATCGTCGGCGTCGCCACCGCGATCGCGGTCGGCGGCCCGGGCGCACTGTTCTGGATGTGGGTGACGGGACTGCTCGGCATGGCCTCGAAGTACACCGAGGCGTACCTTGGTGTGCGGTTCCGCCGCAGGGACGCGGCAGGAGAGCGCAACGGCGGACCGCAGCAGTATCTCGAGCGGGGCATCCCGAACGGCTTCGGCAAGCTGCTCGGCGTGCTGTTCACGGTCTTCACCGTGTTCGCCTGCTTCGGCATCGGAAACATGACGCAGGGCAACTCGGTCTCCGCGAACCTGGAGAACAGCTTCCACGTGCCGACCTGGGTCACGGGGGTCGCGCTGACGGCGGTCGCGCTGGTCGTGCTCGTCGGCGGTATCAAGGCGATCGGACGCGTCACCGCCGGCCTGGTGCCCGTCATGATCATCTTCTACGTCGCCGCGGCGCTGTACATCCTCATCGTGAACGTCGGCGACCTCCCCGCGGCGCTCGGGCTGATCTTCGCCGAGGCCTTCACGGGAGGCGCTGCCGTCGGCGGGTTCGCCGGGTCGGCCATCATCATCGTGATCCAAATGGGCGTCGCGCGCGGCATCTTCTCGAACGAATCGGGCATGGGATCCGCCGCGATCGCCGCCGCGGCTGCGAAGACGAGCCATCCCGTGCGCCAGGGCCTCGTGTCGATGACGCAGACGTTCATCGACACCATCATCGTCGTCTCGATGACCGGACTCGTGATCATCACCACCGGCGCGTTCTCCGAGGTCGGCGACGATGGCGAGCAGATCCCCGCCGAGCTCATGACGGGAGCCGCGTTCTCGCACGGGCTGCCCGGCCAGTGGGGGCACTGGCTCGTCACGATCGGGCTCGTGCTGTTCGCGTTCTCTACGATCCTCGGCTGGTCGTATTACGGAGAGCGGTCGATCGAGAAGCTGCTCGGCCGACGCGCGGTCATCCCCTTTCGCATCGTCTTCTCGCTCGTCGTCTACGTCGGCTGCACGGTGGAGCTGAACCTCGTGTGGTCGTTCTCCGACGTGATGAACGGGCTCATGGCGCTGCCGAACCTCATCGGGCTGCTGATCCTCTCCGGGCTCGTCGCGCGCGAGACGCGGGCATATCTGGTGCACGACCCGAAGCTCACCGCGACGCAGACCGAGATCGAGCGCTTCATGGACGGCGAGCCCGGCTGGGCCGAGTGGCGCGCGAGCGAGCAGGAGATCGACCGTCGATAGAGCCGGCGCGACGCGGACGCGATCAGACGGCGCAGAAGGACGCCTCCGCGCGCAGGCCGCCTGCCGGGAGCGGCGTCAGCACGAGCGCGCCCCCGTGCACGCTCACGATGCGCTCGACGATCGCGAGGCCCAGCCCGACTCCCGCGTGCTCGTCCGTTCGGATGCGACCGGCGGCGCGCCGGAACGGCTCGACGAGCGTCGGGAGGACCTCCGCCGGGACGCGCGAGCCCGTGTTCTCCACGACCAGCAGCGAGCGATCACCCGCCCGCGATGTGACGACGCGGACGATGCCGCCGGAAGGCAGGTTGTGCACGATCGCGTTGTGGACGAGGTTGGTAGCGAGCTGCCCGATGAGCGCGGCGGATCCGCGCACCGCGGCGAACTCCCCCGCAACCACGAGGCGGACACCGCGCGACTCGGCGAGCGCGACCAGCTGTTCCTCGGCCTCTTCGGCGGCGAGCGACAAGTCGACGGGCTCGCTCAAGTCGATGGCCTGCTCGACGCGGCTCAGCATCAGGAGCGCCTCCGTCAGTTCGATCGCCCGCGTGTTCGTGATGCGCAGACGCTCGAGGGTCTGTGGAATATCAGCCGCGGGATCGGTTCGCGCGAGGTCGATCAGCGTGCGGGTCGTCGCGAGCGGCGTTCGCAGCTCGTGCGAGGCGTTCGCGGCGAAGCGCCGCTGCTCCGCGACGTGCGACTCGACGCGGTCGAGCATCTGGTTGAACGCGACGGCGAGCTCGCGGAACTCGTCGTCCGGGCCGTCGAGCGGCGCGCGTCGGTCGAGCGAACCGCCGGCCGTCGCGCGCGTGACGGAGGTGATCCGCGCGAGCGGCGCAAGCATGCGCCCGGCGAGGAACCATCCGCCGACGAGGCCGATCGCGACGAGGACTGCGAACGCGATCGCGGCGCGGGGCGCGAACGCCTCGACGAGGTCGGAGCGGTTCGGGACGAAGCCCCCGCCGCCGGTGATCGGCCCGTTGGGAACGTAGCGGAGCAGGAACGCCCACACGATGCCGAGCAGTACCGCGCCCGCGAGCACGACGAGGCCCGCATAACTGACGGCGAGTCGCCAGCGCGCGCTCACGGCGCACTCTCCGGGGCCCGCTCGTCGGGTACCGCGATGCGATAGCCCACGCCGGTGACCGTCTCGATGAGCCATGGCTCTCCGAGACGTTTGCGCAGAGCGGACACCGTGATGCGGACGGCATTCGTGAAGGGATCAGCGTTCTGATCCCACGCCCACTCCAGCAGTTCTTCCGCGCTGATCACCCCGCCGCCCGCCTCGACGAGCACCTCGAGCACGGCGAACTGCTTCCGCGTGAGGGCGACGTAGCGGGCGTCGCGGAACACCTCGCGCCGGAACGGATCCACCCGGAGGCCCGCGATCTCGTGCACGGGCGGCTGGCGGCGAGCCCGACGTCGGTCGAGCGCCCGCAGCCGCAGCACGAGCTCTGCCAACTCGAACGGCTTGGTGAGGTAGTCGTCGGCGCCCAGCTCGAACCCGCTCGTCTTGTCGGCGATGTCGCCGGCCGCCGTCAGCATGAGAATCGGGAGGCCGGAGCCGGAGGTGACGATGCCGCGCGCGATCTCGTCTCCGGATGGACCCGGGATATCCCGGTTTAGCACAGCCAGGTCGTAGTCGTTGACGGCGAGCAGCTCGAGCGCCGTGTCGCCATCGCCCGCGATGTCGGCGGCGATCGCCTCGAGGCGGAGGAAATCGCGGATGCCCTCGGCGATGAAGGTCTCGTCCTCGACGATCAGCACGCGCATCGTCCCGTCGTAGGAGCGTGCGCATATCGTCCGCGTATCGAGAATCGCATACGCCCTCGCAACGCGGCGCCCGGTCGACTGGGACTATGACGAAGACCACGACGATGACCACCCACCTGCCCCGGATTCTGCTCGCGCTGCTCGCCGTAGCCGCCCTGGTGGGAGCCGCCGTCCTCGGCACGCAGGTCGTGCTGGCGCAGACCGACGGACCTGCGACGATCGGGGCAACGTACGACGACGGGGAGCTGCCGGACGGCGCGACGGCCTTCGACTCCTATGCCGGGATCACGAACCTGGAGCCGGGTCTGCTCGCCGCGGTGCGCGCCGCCGCGACCGATGCAGAAGCGAGCGGCATCGAGGTGATCATAAATTCCGGGTGGCGATCGTCCGAGCTCCAGGAGCGTCTGATGGAGCAAGCGGTCGCCGAGCGCGGCAGCCTCGAGGAGGCGTCGCGCTGGGTAGCGACGCCCGAGGGTTCCTCGCACGTCACCGGCGACGCGGTCGACATCGGCGGATACGATGCCGCCGCGTGGTTTCAGACGAACGGGGCGCGATACGACCTGTGCCAGACGTTCGAGAACGAGGCATGGCACTTCGAGCTGCGACCGGGGGCGTCCGTCCACGGGTGCCCCGCGATGTACCGCGACGCCCGTGATGACCCGCGGAACACCGCCGCGTAGCCTCACACGGGCGTCGGGAGGGCGCCGATCAGCTCGCGGGTGTAGGGGTGCTCGGGCGTCCGGAAGATGCGGTCGGCGTCGCCCTCCTCGACGATGCGGCCGCCGGTCATGACGAGCACGCGATCGCTCACGTGGTGGCTGACACCGAGGTCGTGCGAGATGAACAGGTAGCTCAGGCCGTACTCGTCCTGCAGGTCCGCGAGCAGGTCGAGGATCTGTGCCTGCACCGAGACGTCGAGCGCGGAGACGGCCTCGTCGAGGACGATGACGTCCGGGGACGTCGCGAGCGCCCGCGCGATCGCGACGCGCTGGCGCTGGCCGCCCGACAGGCGCAGCGGGAGCCGCACGCGCGTCTCCGCGGGCAACGCCACCTGCGCGAGCAGATCGATCACGCGCTGCTCGCGCTCGGCGCGGCCGAGGCCCGCGTGCGCGGGGATCGCGTCGGCGAGGATCCGGCCGACGCTCCAACGCGGATCGAACGAGCTCAGCGGATCCTGGTAGACGACGCCGATCCGCGGCCGCAGTGCGCGGCGATCGCGCTCGGCGGCGCCCGACCACGCGGTGCCGAGCAGCCGCACGTCGCCCTCGTCGGCGGTCTCGAGCGCGAGCGCGATGCGTGCGGTCGTGCTCTTGCCCGACCCCGACTCGCCGACGATGCCGAGGGTCTCGCCGCGGCGCAGCGTGAACGAGACCCCGTCGACGGCGAGCGCGCCCGCGAAGCGCTTGGACACGTCGCGCACCTCGAGCACGACGTCGTCACGGCCCACCGACTCGGGCCGCGGAAGGTGCAGGTTCGGCGTCGCGCGATCCTGCGGCGCGAGACGCGCTCCCCGCGTGCGGCTGCCCGGCACCGCGTCGATCAGGCGCTGCGTGTACGGGTGCTGGGGCGATGCGAGCACCTCGTGTGCCGGCCCCTGTTCGACGATCTCGCCGCCGCTCATGACGAGGATCTCGTCGGCGATCTGAGCGACGACCGACAGGTCGTGGCTGATCAGCAGGATCGACATGCCGCGCGCCTTCGCGGCCTCGAGTTGCGCGAGCACCTGCGCCTGCACCGTCACGTCGAGCGCGGTCGTGGGCTCGTCCGCGATGACGACCTCAGGGTCGAGCGCGATCGCCGATGCGATGAGCGCCCGCTGCCGGAGGCCGCCCGAGAGCTCGTGCGGGCGCTGCGTCGCGCGCCTCGCCGGTTCCGGGACGCCGACGGCGTCCAAGAGATCGATGGCCTTGCGTCGGCGCGCCGAGCGCGACCGCCACCCGTGCAGCCGGAGCGCCTCCTCGATCTCGCGCCCGACGGGACGGAGCGGGTCGAGTGAGACGAGGGCGTCCTGCTGGATGAACCCGATGCGTCGGCCGCGGATCCCCCGCCATTCGCGCTCGCCGAGCGCCGCGAGGTCTCGGTCGCCGAGGGCGATCTCGTCGGCCTGCACGTGCGCGCCCTGCCCCGTGAGACCCGCAAGGGTGCGCGCGGTGACGCTCTTCCCGGATCCGGACTCGCCCACGATCGCGACGCAGCGGCCCGGCTCGAGCGCGAACGAGACGCCCTTCACGACGTCTCGTGTGCGCCCGTCGCGGGCGAAGCCGACCCACAGGTTCCGCACCGTGAGCGCGGCGCTCGCGCGTCGTGCGTCCGTCTCCTGCTGAAGTTCGACGATCGTCATGTCACTCCCCCTTCTCGAGGCTCCGCTGGATGCGGGTGCCGATCGTGGTGGCCGCGAGCGCGAACACGACGATGATGAGTCCCGGTATGAATGTGAGCCAGGGCGCCTGCAGGATGAAGGCCCGGCCGGCGTCGAGCAGCGCGCCCCACTCGGACGACGGCGGAGCCACGCCGAGCCCGAGGAACGACAGCCCGGAGGCCCACACGATCGACTGGCCGAGGGCCATCGCGAACACCGCGACGAGCGGGCGGATCGCGTTCGGCAGCACGTGGTTGCAGAGGATCCGCCACGGCCCGTGCCCGAGGGCCCGCGCGGCCTCGACGTATCCCGCGTTCTTCGCCGAGAGGATCTGCCCGCGCACCATGCGCGCGTACCCCGGCGCCGTGCTCACACCGACGGCGACGACCTGCGTCCACGCCGACGGTCCGAGGATCGACACCAGCAGAAGCGCGAGGAGCAGGATCGGGAACGCGAAGACGACCTCGATCAGGCGGCCCACGACCGCGGAGACGATGCGGCCGCCGAGGGCAGCCAGGGATCCCAGCACGATGGCCGCGACGAGCGCGATCCCCGCCGCGCCGAAGCCGATGAGGAGCGATTCCCGTGTGCCGAAGACCACACGGCTCAGCAGGTCGCGCCCGATCTGATCGGTTCCGAACGGGTGCGCGAGGCTCGGGGCCTCGAGCGCGCTGTCGAGAGCGAGCGCCGTCGGCGGGTAGGGGGCGAGCACGCCCGGCACGGCCGCGGCCGCGAGGAAGAGCACCGCCGCAATGGTCGAGGCGACGAGGGCGGGGTCGAGGCGCGAGCGGCTCGTGACGGCTCGCGCGGCGTCGATGACGGTCATGATGTCCGAAGCCTCGAATCGATGAGCGTGTAGGCGATGTCGACGAGCACGTTCGCGACGACGTAGAGGGCGGCGACGAGCACGACGACGCCCGTCACGACGGGGAGGTCCTGCGCGCCGACGGCCGAGACGAGCGTCTTGCCGATGCCGGGCCGCGAGTAGATCTGCTCGACGATCACGGCGCCCGAGATGGTCGCGCCGAGCGCCCATCCCGTGAGCGTGACGGCGGGCAGGCTCGCGTGCCGGAGCACGTGGCGCAGGCGCACCGAGAGGTCCCCCATGCCGCGCATGCGCGCGCTCAGCACGAACGGTTGGTCGAGGGTGCGCTCGTACTCCGCCCGCACCGACTGCCCCATGAACCCCGCGAGCGGGATCGCGAGCGTGAGCGCCGGCAGCAGGATCCCGATGAGGCCGCTGCCGCCCATGACGGGGAACCAGCCGAGCCACAGGGCGAAGACGAGAAGCAGCAGGATCCCGAGCCAGTACGGCGGCAGCGCGGCGGCGATCGTGTCGACGGCGGCGCCGACGTTGCGGAACCGGCCGCCGCGACCGGCGGTGAGCGTGATCCACGCGACCATGAGCAACCACGACAGCACGATGCCGGCGAGGGTCAGCGTCAGGGTGGCGGCGAGCTGCTCGCCGATGAGATCCCACACGGGACGGAACTGCTGATAGGACGTGCCGAGGTCGCCGCGCAGCAGCCCGCCGATGTAGTGCAGGTACTGCAGAAGGACGGGGTCGTCGAGCCCGAAGGCGTCGACGATGGGGGCGAGCTCTTCGGGCGTGCGCTCCTGCGCCTGCCCCGCGCGGATGTTGAAGATCGCGGTCGCCCGGTCACCCGGCAGCGCGATCTGGGCGAGGAACGCGGCGGTCGCAGCTCCCCACAGGACCACGACGGCCCCGATGACGCGCAAGGCGAGTCGGCGCCCGCCGCGCAGCGCGCGGCCGACCCTCTCCGAGGCGCGTCGCTCAGTCGACGAAGTGAGCGTCATAGAACGTCGGTCCTCCCTGTGCGTGCTCCTGCCAGACGCCCGCGAGCCGGGGGTTGACGCCCAGCGTGCTCAGCCGGTCGTACAGGCCGAAGCTCGTGGCATGATCTGCGATGTACTCCTGCGCCTCGCCGTAGAGCGCGTTCTGATCGTCGATATCGCCGGCGGAGTTCGCCTGTTCGATGATCGACTCGAGCTCGGGGTCGTCGTAGAAGGCGCTGTTCGCGAAGTTCGGGTTGTCCTCGGTGCTCTGACGCCAGTTGATGTAGAGGATCCCGGCGTTGACCGACGTCCAGTATCCGGCCTTGAGGTCGTACGAGTCGGGGGTGCTGTACGCGCCCGACCAGGTGTCGCTCGCGGCGACCGGGATGAGGTCGACCTTGAAGCCCGTCTCGCGCGCCTGCTCCTGCACGGCCTGGAAGATCGACGCCCCGTCGGCGTTGATGATGGTGCCGGCGTCGTAGGGGAAGACCGCCTCCAGCCGCTCGCCGTCCCGGACGCGGTAGCCCTGCTCGTCGCGCTCGTCCCACCCGGCCGCGTCGAGCAGTGCATTCGCCTCGTCGGGGTCGAATGCGTACCGCTCGGCCGCCCCCTCGTCGTATCCGGGCGTCGCCCGGCTGATCGCGCCGTTCCCCTCGTACGGAATGACGCCGTAGCCGACCGCCTCGACGATCTTCTTCCGGTCGAGGCTCAGGATGAAGGCCTTGCGCACGTCCTCCTCGTCGAAGGGAGCGCGCGTCGTGTTGAACGAGACCTGCTGGGGGCGGCCGGGCGTGACGTACTTGTGCAGCTCGTAACCGCCTTCGTCGACGTCGGCCCACTCGACGGCGGGGATGTCATAGATCGCATCGGCCTCGCCCGCCTTCAGCGCGGACACGCGCGTGATGCCCTCCGGGATGAAGCGCCAGTCGATCGTTTTCACGTACGCCGGTCCGTCGTGCCGCGCATTCGCGGGCGGGGACGTATAGTCGTCGTTCCGGGTGAGGATGACGTTCTCGCCGCGGTTCCACTCGTCGACGACGAACGCACCGGATCCGATCGGGGCGCGGCAGTTCTCTTCGTCCGTACGGGTCTCGAGGGCGTGCTGCGATTGGATGCCGAAGTATGACTGCGTGAGGTTCTCGATGAAGCGGGTGTACGGGCGCGACAGGTGCACCTCGACCGTGAGGTCGTCGATCGCCTCGGCCGACTCGTAGTAGCCGCCGAGCCACACCTGGGCCGTGCTGTTGCCGCCTGCGACCCAGTAGTCGAAGTTGTAGGCGACCGCCTCCGCGTCGACCGGTGTGCCGTCGGTGAAGCTCACGCCCGACTGAAGATCGATCGTGTAGGTGAGGCCGTCCTCCGACCGCGACCAGTCCTCGGCGAGCCACGGCACGGCCTCGCCGTTCTCGTCGAGCGAGAACAGGTTGTCGAGGAACTGGTACGAGATGTAGGCCTGTTCGATCCACCCGCCGAAGAGGCACTGCGGCTCTTGCTGGTGCGCGTACACGATCGTGTCGTCGTCCTGCGGTGCCGCGGCGGCCGCCTGCGAGCAGGCCGCGAGCATCGACAGCATCGCGGCGGCGGACGCGGCGGTGAGCGTGCGGCGGATGCGGGAGGAGGCCATCGGGCGACACCTTTCGTGGACTATCGGTGAGTCGATAGTGGCGAAAGGCGCGCCGCTGCGCACACCTCGGCGTCACGTCGCGTCGCGGGGCGTCACGAATGGTCATATGCCGGACGGCGCGGCGGAAGCAAACCGCGCCCGAGAATCGGTCCCCCCAGTGGGATTCGAACCCACACTGAACGGATTTTAAGTCCGCTGCCTCTGCCGGTTGGGCTATGGGGGGGGAAAGCAGAAGGGGCGCTCCGGATCGGGGCGCCCCTTCAGTGCATCAGTCGGTCTTCGGCTTGGGCCGCGACGCGTACTCGTCGAAGAACGCTCGCGGCTCCTGCACCTTGTGCACCTGCACCTGGTCGCGTCCGAGGAAGAAGTTGTGCACCCATCCCCAGATCACGCGCCACTTGCGCTCCCACGTGGGCATCGCGAGACCGTGGTAGCCGCGGTGCGCGAGCCAGGCGAAGAAGCCGGTCAGGGCGAACTTCCCAGACTGGAAGGCCCCGTGGTACAGGCCGAGGCCGGCGACCGCGCCGAGGTTCTTGTGGAAATAGTCGACGGGATCCTCGCCGCGCAGCACCGCCACGATGTTCTTCGCGAGACGCTTCGCCTGGCGCACCGCGTGCTGCGCATTGGGAACGCACGTGCCGTCGGGCAGACCGCCGGTCTTGTCGGGCACCGCGGCGACGTCGCCCGCCGCCCATGCGCCCTCGACGATGTTGCCGTCGGCGTCGACCACGCGCAGGTCGGCCTGCGTCGTGATGCGTCCGCGCTGCTCGCGCGGCAGGTCGCTGCCGCCCACGACCTTCGGGTTCGCCATGACGCCGGCGGTCCAGATGATGAGGTCGGAGGGGTACTCCTCACCCGTGTTCGTCCTGACCACGCCGTCGGTCGCATCGGCGACCTGCGTGTCGAGGTGCACGTACGCGCCGCGCTGGGCGAGATCCTTCAGCACCTTCTCGCTCGTCGGGAGCGACACCTCGGGCATGATGCGGCCCATCGCCTCGATGAGGTGGAACTGCGTCTCCTCGTACGAGATCTCGGGGAACTGACCGAGGAGCGCGTTCGCGGCGGAGCGCAGCTCGCCGAGCGTCTCGATGCCGGCGAAACCGCCGCCGACGACCACGACGGTGAGCAGGCGCTTGCGCAGCTCGCTGTCCTTCGGGAGGCTCGCGGCCTGCTCGAAGTTGCGCACGAGCGCGTCGCGCGCGGCAACGGCCTCTTCGATCGACTTCAGACCGATCGCGTTGTCAGCGATGCCCGGGATCGGGAACGTGCGCGAGACGGATCCGGCGGTCACGACGATCTGGTCGTACGCGTACTCATACGCGTCGCCGCCCTCGGGCGAGATCGTCGCCGTCTTGTTCGCGTGGTCGATGCTCGTGACGCGCGCGTTGACGATGCGGGTGCGCTTCAGGTGGCGCCGGTGCGAGACGACCGCGTGGCGCGGCTCGATGCTTCCCGCCGCGACCTCGGGAAGGAACGGGAGATACGTCATATAGGGCAACGGGTCGACCACGACGACCTCGGCCTCGTGCTTGCGCAGGTGCTTCTCGAGCTTCCACGCGGTATAGAAGCCCGCGTATCCGCCGCCGACGATGAGAATCTTGGGCACGGAAGAAAATCTCCTTGAAAATATCAGGAACCCGATTCGCGCTCTGCACGAACGGAGCGAAGGCGTCGGGACACACCCAATACGCCGAGCAGAACAAGACTACCAGCGGCTGTGAGCGCGACGAACGGCAGAGTGACCTCGCGCAGGCTCTCCGGCGAGGGAAGAAGCGGATTCGCCTCGTCGACGGGTGCGTCCCGCGGCGGCAGCGCGGGCAGTTCCACGGGTGCAGGCGTCGGCGAGGTGCCCGCGCGCAGCTCCCCCGTGGATCCGGTGCTGCGGTTCAGACGGATCCATTCCTTGAGCGTGATGTCGCTCACGGGGTTCGACGACACGGAACCGACGTTCGCCGACACGGCCTGCGCGGCGTCGATGATGCCGAAACCGTAGCTCAGGTCGCGCTCGCCGTCCTGGCCGGGCGCGCGGTCGGCGGTCTGCACGATGCGGTTGATGAGGTTGTTCACGTCGAGATCGGGGTGCGCCGACTTCACGAGGGCCGCGACGCCCGAGATGATCGGCGCCGCTCCGCTCGTGCCCCGCCACTCATCGATCTCGCCGCTGGGCCCGATGCCGAGCAGCTTCTCGCTCGGCCCCGAGACGCCGATGGAGACGCCCTGCGTGGACGCGTCGTGGCTCGCACGGCCCGACGGATCCACGCCGCCGACGACGAGGGTCTCGGGAATGGTGGCGGGCGCACCGACGACCTCGGTGCCGCCGGCCCGGTTCCCCGCGGCGACGACGACGAGCACGTCGTGCTCGAGCGCGTAGAGGAAGGCCTCGTCCCAGACCGGACCCCACGCCGTCTGGTTCGTCGTGAACGAGAGGTTGATGATGTCGGCGCCGTTGTCGACCGACCATGTGATGGCGTCGGCGACCTGCTGGTCGAACGGCACCTCACTGACCGATTGGAATCCGATCGACACCGAGAGGATGTCCGCGGCCGGGGCCACTCCGATCATCCCCTCGTCCTGGCCCGTTCCGCGGGCCGCTGCGAGCGACGCCACCCAGGTGCCGTGGCTGCGTGTGTGCACGTCGCTCCCGAGCGGAGTGCGCCCGTCGGACGAGCCGACGCCCGACATGTCGGCGCCGCCGGTGACCGCATCATCGAGCTCTTCGATGCCGCTCGCGACGCCGCTGTCGATCACGGCGATCGTCGTGCCCTCGCCGCGCGTGGTATCCCACGCCTCCTCGATGCCGTACTGCTCCAGCCAGTACTCGGCGGAGCGCACGGGATCCGGAGTCGGCGTGGGACTCGGCGTCGGAGATGGCGACGGTGACGGTGACGACGTCGACGCCGGGGCGTCATCATCGCTCGTCGCGGCGAGAGAGGGCTGGGGCAGGCCGACCAGCGCACACGCCACCGCGAGTGCGGCGATGACCGCACCGGACCGGCGACGCGCGGGGCGGGTCATCCCGCGGGGATCCCGTCGATGCCGTCGCGCAGAGCGGCGCCCGGATCGGTGCACTCGCAGCGCTCGGGAGACCAGGCCGATCGTTCGAGCGCGAGATCGCCGATCGGGTTGACGCCGGGGCCGGCCGCGAGCGCATGGCCCGCGAGGGCATGGAGGCACTTCACGCGCGTCGGCATTCCGCCGGCGGAGATGTTCGCGATCTCCTCGACCTCGCCGAACTGCGCGCGGTCGGCGAGGAACGCCTCGTGAGCGCGCTCGTACTGTGCGCGCACGCCCTCGTCGCTCGCCAGCAGCGCCGTCATCTCGACCATCATCTGCCCCGCCTCGAGCCGCGACATCTCTGCCGTGGCGGCCGGGTGCGTGAGGTAGTAGAACGTGGGGAACGGGGTGCCCTGCGGCAGGCGCGGCGCGGTCGAGACGACCGTGGGGTTGCCGCAGACGCAGCGCGCCGAGATGCCGACGACGCCGCGCGCCTCGCGCCCGAGCTGAGCGCTGACGACGCGGATGTCTGCCGCACTCACGGCGTCGAACGGAGGTGTGGTCACGCCATGAGGCTACCGCTGAGCCACTGGGATTCTCATTGGAACAGCGACGAGTCGCCGGATGTTCCCTGCTGAGCGAGCCCGGACGTCACGATCGATGTGAGCATCGTGCCCATCCAGTCGTCCCGCGCCTCCTCGACATCGGCGTCGACGGGATCCGGCTCCGCGGCGTCGTCGCGCTCGATGTCGTCTTCGATGAGGTAGACCACCTCGCCGGGCTTGACGTAGTACAGCCGCTCGCGGGCCTCGCTCGTGATGAAGGCCGGGTCGCGCCAGCGATCGCGCTCGCGCTCGAGGTCGGCGATCTCCTGCTCCGTGAGCTGGATGCCCGCCTCCGCCTGCGCCACCTGCTGGCGCAGGTCGATGTACGAGCTGGCCGACGGCACCAGGATGAATGCGCCCATGATAACCAGGCCGAGCATGATGACGGCGAAGCCCGAGAGCCGGATGCCGCCCAGCCACTCCCGAGCGCTCAGCTGCGCGCGGGAACGAGAGGAGGGAGCCGCCCTTCGTGCCATGCGACTCCCCCTCTCGTGAATGCGTTCGTTCGTGCGATCAGCCCGTGAAGCGGGGGTAGGCGCCGCGGCCCGCGAACGTCGCCGCTTCGCCGAGCTCCTCC
>DXAM01000112.1 GCA_019117025.1 Candidatus Microbacterium stercoravium
GGCTATGAGCCGACGCCCGGCGACATCCGCCGCGCGGCCGAGGCCGATCTGATCCTCGACAACGGCCTGGGGCTCGAGGCATGGTTCGCGCGGTTCGTCGGCGACCTCGACGTGCCGCACGCGGTCGTCAGCGAGGGCGTCGAGACGATCGACATCACCGACGACGCATATGCGGGCACGCCGAATCCCCATGCCTGGATGAGCCCGGTCAACGTGCAGGTGTACGTCGACAACATGGTCGATGCGTTCGGCGACCTCGATCCGGAGAATGCGGCAGCATACGCGGCCAACGGCGATGCCTATATAGAGGAGCTGCAGCAGATCCAGGACGAGCTCGTGGACGCGCTGTCGGTGCTGCCGGCGAGCCAGCGCGCGCTGGTCACCTGCGAGGGGGCCTTCTCCTACCTCGCGCGCGACGCGGGGCTCACCGAGCAGTACATCTGGGCCGTGAACGCCGAGCAGCAGGCGACGCCGCAGCAGATCGCCGCGGCGATCGGGTTCGTGCGAGACAACGATGTGCCGGCCGTGTTCTGCGAGTCGACGGTCTCGGACGCGCCGATGCAGCAGGTCGTCGAGGCGACCGACGCGGCGTTCGGCGGCACGCTCTACGTCGACTCGCTCTCGGAGGAGGACGGACCGGTGCCCACCTACCTCGACCTGATCCGCCACGACTCCGCCGTCATCATCGACGCGCTGACGGGGCGCGCGTGATGCCCGCCGCGATCTCCGTGCGCGACGTCACCGTGCACTACGGCGACGTGCTCGCGCTCGACGGCGCCTCTCTCGAGATCGAGCAGGGGAGGATCTGCGGCCTCATCGGCATGAACGGATCGGGCAAATCGACGCTCATGCGCACGATCATGGGCCTGCTGCGCCCGGATTCGGGCGCCGTGCTCGTGAGGGGAGAGGATCCCGCCCGGGCGCGCGGATCCGGATCGATCGGGTACGTGCCGCAGAGTGAAGACGTCGACTGGGCGTTCCCGATGTCGGTGCGCGACGTCGTGATGACGGGCCGCTACGGTCACATGGGGTTCGCGCGCCGCGCGACGGCGTCCGATCGCGACGCCGTCCGCGACGCGCTCGAGCGGGTCGAGCTCACCGCCCATGCGGACCGTCAGATCGGTCAGCTCTCGGGCGGGCAGAGGAAGCGCGCGTTCGTCGCCCGGGGGATCGCGCAGGGCGCGAGGATCCTGCTGCTGGACGAACCGTTCGCGGGCGTCGACAAGCGATCCGAGGCCACGATCACCCGTCTGCTGCGCGAGCTCGCCGACGACGGCGCCACGATCCTCGTCTCGACGCACGACCTGCACGCCCTCCCCGCGCTCGCGGACGAGGCCGTTCTGCTCATGCGCCGCGTGCTGCTGCACGGCGATCCGGCCCGCGTGCTCCTGCCCGAGAACCTCGGACGGGCCTTCGGGCTGGACGTGCTCGACCGGGGGGAGGGCGCATGACCGCGATCGACGTTCTGCTCGAGCCCCTCGCGTACGAGTTCATGGTGCGCGCCCTGCTCACGACGCTGATCGCCGCCGTCGTGTGCGCGGTGCTCTCCTGCTGGTTGGTGCTGATCGGCTGGTCGCTCATGGGCGACGCCGTCTCGCACGCCGTGCTTCCCGGCGTCGTCCTCGCCTATATCGTGGGGGCG
Source organism: Candidatus Microbacterium stercoravium (assembly GCA_019117025.1). Taxonomy (GTDB): domain Bacteria; phylum Actinomycetota; class Actinomycetes; order Actinomycetales; family Microbacteriaceae; genus Microbacterium; species Microbacterium stercoravium. The sequence continues at coordinate 1,643 of DXAM01000112.1, forward strand.
CCCTTCGCCCTCGGCGCGGTGGTCTTCGGCTTCCTCGCCGTCGCGCTGATCGGGGCCATCCGCGACACCAGCCGCGTGAAGGAGGACGCCGCCATCGGCATCGTCTTCACGACGCTGTTCGCGCTCGGACTCGTCCTCATCTCCGTGACGCCCTCGCAGACCGACCTCAACCACATCATCTTCGGCAACCTGCTCGGCGTGTCGTGGACCGACCTGATCCAGGTGGCCGCGCTCGGCGCCGTCGCCTTCGTGATCCTGATCGCGAAGCGCCGCGACTTCACCCTCTACGCGTTCGACCCGACGCACGCGCACGCCATCGGTCTCCGCCCGCGCGTCCTGGGCGCGACCCTGCTCGGCCTGCTCGCCCTGACGTCGGTGGTCGCGCTGCAGGTCGTCGGCGTCGTGCTCGTCGTGGCGATGCTCATCATCCCCGGTGCGACCGCCTACCTGCTCAGCGACCGCTTCGGGCGCATGCTCGTGATCGCCCCGGCGCTGTCGGCCGCCTGCGCCGTCGCGGGTCTCTATCTGAGCTACTACCTCGACACGGCATCGGGCGGCATGGTCGTTCTCATCCAGGGCGCGGTGTTCGCGCTCGTGTACCTGTTCAGCCCGCGGCATGGACTGATCGGCGCGCGGATCCTCGCCGCGCGCCGCCGACGTGCGCTCGCGTCGGCGCGGTAGCGCGGCCGGGCTCAGCGGTCGGCGACGGAGACGTACAGCGCGTTGGTCGCCGCGCGTCCGAGCGCGACCGACGCGTCGGCGCCGACGACGCGCGCGTCGAGGGCCTCCGAGAACGGCGAGCCCTCTCCGATGTCGAGCGACGCGCCGATGACGAACCCATGCCCCTCGAAGAACTGCAGCAGGGCCGGATCCGCGTCGGAGATGCGCTCGATGATGACGCGATGGCCCGCTCCGACGTCGGTGAGCTGCGTCGCGTCGGGCACGGCGACCGTGCCGTCGGCCGCGGGGATCGGATCCCCGTGGGGATCCCGGTCCGGAAAATCCAGCAGCTCGTCGATCCGGTCGATCATGAAGTCGGATACCGCGTGCTCGAGGTGTTCGGCCTCGTCGTGCACCTGGTCCCACGTGTAGTGCAGCACGCGCACGAGGAACGTTTCGATGAGGCGATGCCGCCGCACCATCGTGAGCGCGTAGGCGCGTCCGGTGTCGGTCAGCTCCACCGATCCGTACGGCGCGTGCTCGAGCAGGCCCTGGCTCGAGAGCTTGCGCACCGCATCCGACACCGACGAGAGCCGGAGGCCCGTGCGCTCCGCGATCGAGGAGGGCGTCACCGGCGCCGACGACCACTCCGTCAGGCCCCACACCGCCTTCAGATAGTTCTGCGTGCTCGCGGAGAGATCGGACACTGACATACCCAGAACTGTATCGGCGACGTCGTGATCGCAGGCTGCGAGGGCAGCGGCGGCGGCCGCGCGACCGCTCGACACGCCGCGCGGATCGAGAGATCCGGGCCGGGCCGGAACCGCGCGGATCCGGCCCGGTCGACAGGCGGAATCTGACCCTCCGAGCCGCCGTCAGGGGCCCGCGATTCGTGTACCCTGGGTACCAGACGTCCTCTCTCGGTCGTCCGGCCCTCACTGTTCTCCCCCCGACGGTGAGGGCTGTTTTTGATATTTAGCCTGTGATTATGGGGCAGATACTGTTGCACAGGGGCATACCTGGGCTAGCGTTGACAATGTCGACGTGAGATTGCGCCGACATCCGCCCCGAAAGAACGGCAGTACATGAGCACCCAGGGCACCGTCAAGTGGTTCAACTCGGAGAAGGGCTTCGGCTTCATCTCCCCCGACGAGGGCGGCCAAGACGTCTTCGCGCACTTCAGTGCGATTCAGAGCAAGGGCTACCGCTCGCTGGAAGAGAACCAGCGCGTGGAGTTCGAGGTTACGCAGGGCCCCAAGGGCCTGCAGGCCGACAACATCGTTCCGCTCTAAGCTGAGCGAACTGAATTCCCCGCATCCTCCTCGGAGGATGCGGGGTTTTTCTTCGGTCCGCGAGGGCTCAGCGACGCCGCTTGCGGTTGCGCGCGAGCGTGGCGGCGGTCTCGGCGTCGAGGCGCGCTCGCCGCGAGGCGTCGAGGGCTTCGATCGGATCGTGGGCCTGTCGGGCGAGCGCGAGTTCGCGGCGCGCGCTGTCGAGGCGCACGCGCGCGTCGACCTCGGCGTCGAGCACCACGGCCTCCGCGCGTGCGAGCGCGCTGCGGGCGGCGTTGAGGGATCCGGGAAGCGCGCTGCGCGCGCCGCGCAGCTGCTGCTGCTGGGTGCGCGAGTCGCCGAGCGCGACGTCGAGTCGGTCGCGCAGGCGCGCGATGCGCTCGTTCGCCGTGACGGGCCGCCGCTTCGCGATCTCGGTCGCCGACGCCAGCGCGGTCTCCGCGACGCGGATCGCTTCGGCGAGCTTCGGCGCCGCGTCGGCGTCGAGGGTCTTCTGGGTGCCCATCGCGGCACGGATCGCTGATTCGGCCGCCATGCGTTCGTCGTCGATGGCCTGCCGCGCGTTGCCGACGAGACGGTAGGTCTCCTCGAGCAGGCGCGAGGCGTGCTCGGCGCGCGCGAGCGACGTCTCGCACGCCCGCAGCGAGGCTCGGGCCGCCGCCGCGTCGCTCTCGGCGTGCTGCTCAGCTTCGGCCAGGTGCGACGACGCCTCGTCGAGGGCGTCGTGCGCCTCGGCGTCCGCATCCGCCGCGTCCTCCCACTCGTGCTCGTCGGCGATCCGCGCGAGCTCGGCGCGCAGCGCCGCGGGATCCCCCATGCGCGTGCGAAGGTCGTCGAGGCGGCGGCGCGCGACGGCCACCTGCTCGTCGGTGGTCGTGTGCTCTTCGAGCCACGCGTCGTTCTCGGCCCGCGCAGAACGGATGACGGCCATCGCCTTGTCGATGCCGGCCGTGAGGCGTGCGGCCTCGCGCCGCTGCGCGCTGGGGTGCACGTCGTCGCGCGCCGCCTCGCTGTACGCGGCGAACGCGTCATCGCGCGTGTGCTGAGCGGTCAGCCGCGCGCGCCGGAGCGACGCCGGCGGTCGACCGTCGTAGAGCGCGTTCGACATGCCGATCTCGATCTCGAGCTCTTCCGTCGCGTCGTCGAGCTCGACCAGGCGAGCGCCGAGCTCGTCGAGCCGCTCCCGCGCCTTGGCGCGCGCACGCCGGCCGCGCCGCGCGAGGCGGATGCCGACCACGAGGGCGACGATGAGAACGGCGACGACGGCCGCGCCGATCGCCCAGGGAAGCAGGGCGGTGAGGTCGATGTCAGGAAACTGCAGCACGGTCGTCCGTCAGGAGAAGCGCCCGCAGGTCGTTCGGGGCGTCGACGACGTGCGCGGCGCCCGCCTCCTCAGCGGGGGATCCGAAGCCCCAGCGCGCGAAGATCACGGGCACGTCGTACTCGGCGGCGCCCTCGACGTCGTGGTGGCGGTCGCCGATGAGCACCGGGCGCGACAGGTCGACGCCGCGCGAACGGAGGTCGTCGAGCGCGCGGCCGAGCACATCGGCCTTGGTGTCATGGGCGTCGGGCCGCGGGCTCGCACCGTGCACCGAGACGAACAGATCGCTGAGGCCGAAGTGCTCGAAGATCGCCTCGACCTGGTTCTGCGGCTTCGTGCTGGCGGTCGACTGCGGCACGCCGGCGAGGGCGAGGTCGTGGATCACGTCGGTGACCTCGTCGTACAGCCGCACCGACTCCGCATATCCCTGGCGCCCGGCGAGCTCGCGGTACGCGGTGACGGCCCGAAGGGCCTCGTCGGCCGAGAGCCCCGCGATGGTCTGGAACGACTCGAGCATCGGCGGGCCGATCCACTCGTTCACGCGGTCGGCCGGGGTCGGCGGCTTGCCGAACTCAGCCAGTACCGTCGCGATGCGCGGCAGGATCCCCGCTGACGCGTCGGCGATCGTTCCGTCGACGTCCCACAGGACACATGAATACTGCGCTCTCCCCATACCCTCAGCCTAGACGCGCCGACATCGCGCACGATCTGAGAGCGGTCAGAACAGCGTCGGAACCCCCGAATCGATGCCCTTCATGCGTGCGTAATCGAGCGTCACGCACTGGATCCCGCGGTCGGCCGCGAGCGTGCGCGCCTGCGGCTTGATCTCCTGGGCGGCGAAGACGCCGCGGATCCCCGTGAGCAGCGGATCGCGCCCGAGCAGGTCGAGGTAGCGCGTGAGCTGCTCGACGCCGTCGATGTCGCCGCGCCGCTTCACCTCCACCGCGATCGCGACGCCGTCGGCATCGCGCACGAGCAGGTCGACGGGGCCGATCGCCGTCGGATACTCGCGGCGCACGAGGCTCGCGCCCTCCGCGATGAGTTCGACCTGTTCGGCGAGGAGCCGCTGCAGGTCCGACTCGACGCCGTCCTTCACGAGGCCCGGGTCGATGCCGAGGTCGTGCGTCGAGTCGTGCAGCACCTCGTGGATGCGCAGCGTGAGCGTGTCGCCCGTCTTCTGGTGCGTCACCTTCCAGAGCTCGACCACGCCCGCACCCGCCAGCTCCTCATCGACGTCGAGGTGATCGACGCGGCACGGCGGGCTCATCCAGTTGAGCGGCTTGTAGCTGCCGCCGTCGGAGTGGATGAGCAGGCTGCCGTCGCCCTTGTGCATGAGCACGCGCGTCGCCAGCGGAAGGTGGGCGTTGAGGCGTCCGACGTAGTCGACGGAGCAGCGAGCTATGACGAGGCGCATCTGTCCAGAGTACTGGCCGCTAGAATTGACATAAGAACACACACCCGCCGCCTAACGGTATGACGACGAGGAGACCTGCGCATGCTCGTGATCCTCGCTGTGTTCGGGATCGCGAGCGTCGTTCTTGTTCCGTTGGCCAGGCTGATCGGCCCGCGCGTGTTCTACGTCGCGGCGCTCGTTCCGATCGCGGCGCTCGTGCACGCGCTCCTGCTCAGCGGCGCGGTGCGCGACGGAGACATTCCGTTCGAGACATACGAATGGATCTCCCGCCTCGGCATCGAGATCTCCATGCGCATGGACACGCTCGCCTGGGTGATGACGCTGATCGTCACGGGCGTCGGCGCCCTCGTCATGATCTACTGCCGCAACTACTTCCGCGGCACGAAAGAGGGCGTCGGCCGTTTCGCCGGCGTGCTGATGGCGTTCGCCGGCGCGATGTACGGCCTCGTGCTCACCGACGACATCATCCTGCTCGTGATGTTCTGGGAGATCACGAGCATCCTGTCGTATCTGCTCATCGGTCACGCGTACTCCCGTGCGGCCTCGCGTCGTGCGGCGCTGCAGGCCCTGCTCACGACCACGCTGGGCGGACTCGTGATGTTCGTCGGCGCGGTCATCCTCGCGGTCGTGGCCGGCACGCCGAGCCTCGCCGAGATCCTCGCCGATCCGCCGCGCGGCGGGCTCGTGAACGCGGCGCTCGTATGCCTGCTCGTCGGTGCGCTCAGCAAGTCGGCGATCTTCCCGTTCCACTACTGGCTGCCCGGCGCCATGGCCGCGCCGACGCCGGTCAGCGCCTACCTGCACGCGGCGGCCATGGTGAAGGCGGGCATCTATCTGCTCGCGCGCCTGGCCCCGTCGTTCGCCGCTGAAGACCCCTGGCGCCCGATCCTCGTCTCGCTCGGCATCTTCACGATGCTGCTCGGCGGCTTCCAGGCGCTGCGCGAGAACGACCTCAAGCGCGTGCTCGCGTACGGCACCGTCAGCCAGCTGGGCTTCATCTCCGTGGTCGTGGGCTTCGGCGGTCGCGACACCGCCCTCGCCGGCATCTCGCTCGTCATCGCCCACGCGATGTTCAAGGCAACGCTGTTCCTCGTCGTCGGCATCATCGACCGTCAGCTCGGAACGCGCGACATCGACAAGCTGAGCGGCATCGCCCGGCAGTCGCCGACGCTGGTCGTGGTGTCGCTGATCGCCGCGGCATCGATGGCGGGCGTGCCGCCGTTCTTCGGCTTCCTCGCGAAGGAGGCGACGCTCACCGCGATGCTCGAGGCCGCGACGGGCGGATCCGCCTGGGCGTGGGTCGCGCTCATCGGCATCGTGATCGGCAGCGCGCTCACCGCGGCATATGCCATTCGGTTCATGTGGGGCGCGTTCGCCCGCAAGAAAGACGCCGACGGCGAGTTCAAGCCCGTCACGGAGTGGCCCGACCCGCCGATCGGGTTCCTGTTCGCCCCGATCCTGCTCGCGGCGGCCACGCTCGTCACCGGATTCATGGGGCCGTTCATCGACGGCCTGTTGGCCCCCTACGCCGACACGGCGGGCGACGGCGACTACCACCTCGCGCTCTGGCACGGTCTCGAGCCGGCGCTGGCGCTGTCGGCGATCGCGCTCGCCGCGGGTGCGGGCATCTTCTGGCACTCGCGCTACACCGGGTGGTGCCGGTCGGGCCGCGTGCTGCCGTTCCAGGCGAACGACATGTACTACGTCGTGACGCGTTCGATCGACCGCCTCGCCGTGCTCGTCACGCGCAAGACCCAGAGCGGATCCCTGCCGGTCTACGTCGGCACGATCTTCATCGTGCTCGTCGCGGCCGAAGCGGCCGCGCTGTTCTCGGGCGGGGAATGGTCGTTCAGTCTCGACGCGTGGCAGCATCCCGCGCAGCCCATCGCGGCCGTGCTCATGATCCTCGCCGGCGTCGTCGCGGTGCGCGCGAAGAAGCGCTACACGGGCGTCGTCCTCGTGTCGGTCACGGGGCTCGGCATGGTCACGCTGTTCGGCTTCCTCGGCGCCCCCGATCTCGCGGTCACTCAGGTGCTCGTCGAGTCGGTCACGCTCGTGGCGTTCACGCTCGTGCTGCGCCGCATCCCGTCACGGCTCGGCAGCCACAACGGATCCGGGAACACACTCGTGCGCGCCTTCATCGCCGTGGCGGTGGGCGCGACCATGGCGATGATCGCGGTCGTGGCCGCGGGCGCCCGCATCCACGAGCCCGTCTCGAACCAGTGGTCCGAGCTCGCCTACAGCATCGGCCATGGGCAGAACATCGTGAACGTCGCGCTCGTCGATCTGCGCGGATGGGACACGATGGGCGAGCTCAGCGTGCTCGTGCTCGCCGCGACCGGCGTCGCCTCGCTCGTGTTCGTCACGGCGCGCGGCGATCTGCTCAGCCAGACGCGCAGCTCGCTGCGCCAGAAGCTGCCGAAGGGCTCGCGCCGGCGCGTGCGCCACCGCCCGCTCGTCGAGACGACCGATGGTCTGCGCATCGAGACCGCGGAGAACAGCGCGAACCAGCGCGCATGGCTCGTCGGCGGCACGACGATGGCGTCCGAGTCGCGGTCGATGATCCTTGAGGTCATCGTGCGCATTCTGTTCCACACGATCATCGTGATCTCGATCTATCTGCTGTTCGCCGGCCACAACCTGCCGGGCGGCGGCTTCGCAGGCGGTCTCGTCGCGGGCCTGGCGCTCGTGATGCGCTACGTCGCCGGCGGTCGCTACGAGCTCGGCATCGCCGCCCCGACCGACGCGGGTCGCATGCTGGGCCTGGGCATGCTGGTCGCCGTGTCGACCGCGGCGGCCCCCATGCTCTTCGGCCTCAACCCGCTGACGCGCGCCGTCTGGGAGGCCGAGATCCCGGTGATCGGACACATCGAGTTCGTGACGTCGACGTTCTTCGACATCGGCGTGTACCTCGTGGTCATCGGTCTCGTGCTCGATGTGCTGCGGTCGCTCGGCGCCGAGGTCGACCGCCAGATCACCGCCGGACGTGCGAAGGAAGGGGCGAGGCCATGACCGTCTCCGCGACGCTCGTCATCGTGATGGCGGTGCTGTATGCGCTCGGCGTCTTCTCGATGCTCGAACGCAGCCTCACGCGCGTGCTCATCGGGTTCCTGCTGCTCGGCAACGCGACCAACCTGCTCCTGCTCATCGCGATGGGCTTCCCCGGCGTCTCGCCGTTCTACGGGGCGGAGGGCACGAGCGATCCGCTGCCGCAGGCGCTCATGCTGACCGCGATCGTCATCACGTTCGCCGTGAGCGCGTTCCTGCTCGCGCTGATCTACCGCTCGTGGCAGCTGGGCGAGGCCGACACGGTCGTGGACGACGCCGAAGACGTCTCGCTGCGCGAGCGCGCGGAGGAGACCGAGGTCGCGCTGGACGTCGAAGAAGAGGACGCCGAGACCGAAGACGAGGAGACGACCGACTTCACCGACGGAGAGGTCTCGCCGATCACCGCCGCCTACGAGCCACCCCGCGACGGGGAGGTCCGCCCATGAGCCTTCTCGTTCCCCTCTTCGTCGTGCTGCCGCTGTTCGGCGCGGCGCTGACGCTGCTGCTCGGCCACCGCAGCCGTGCGCAGGTGGCCGTCTCGGTCGTGACGCTGTCGGCGACCTTCGTGCTCTCGGCCATCATGCTCGTCGCCGTCGATGCGGGAACGCCGCTGGCGGTGTCGGTCGGAGGGTGGCCGCTGCCGTTCGGCATCGTGCTGTACGTCGACCGCCTCGCCGCCATGCTCGTGGCGATCTCGAGCATCGTGCTGCTCGCGGTGCTGCTCTTCTCGGTCGGGCAGGGCGCCGCCGACGGCGATACCGACACACCGATCTCGATCTTCCACCCGTCGTACCTCATCCTCGCGGCCGGCATCTTCAACTCGTTCATCGCGGGCGACCTGTTCAACCTCTACGTCGGTTTCGAGATCCTCCTCGTCGCCTCGTATGTGCTCATCACACTCGGCTCCACGGAATCGCGCATCCGAACCGGCACCGTCTACATCGTCGTGTCACTGGTCTCGAGCGTCGTGTTCCTGTCGGCCATCGCGGTGATCTACGGCGCGCTCGGCACCGTGAACATGGCGCAGATCGCCGAGCGCATCGACGAGATCCCCCCGAACGTGCAGATGGTGCTGCACATCATGCTGCTCGTCGGCTTCGCGGTGAAGGCCGCGGTGTTCCCGCTGTCGTTCTGGTTGCCCGACTCGTACCCGACCGCGCCCGCCCCCGTGACGGCGGTGTTCGCCGGACTCCTGACGAAGGTGGGCGTCTACGCGATCATCCGCACCGAGACGCAGCTGTTCGGCGAGAGCGACCTGAACTTCGTGCTCGCGATCATCGCCGTGCTCACGATGATCGTCGGAATCCTCGGCGCGATCGCGCAGGCCGAGCTGAAGCGGATCCTGTCGTTCACGCTCGTCAGCCACGTCGGGTACATGATCTTCGGCCTCTCGATCGGCACGGCGGAAGCGATCGGCGCGACGGCGTACTACATGGTGCACCACATCATCGTGCAGACGACGCTGTTCCTGGCCGTGGGCCTCATCGAACGGTTCTCGGGATCCACCTCGATCGTGCGGGTCAAGGGCCTGCTGGCGGCGTCGCCGCTGATCGCGGTGCTGTACTTCATCCCGGCGATGAATCTCGGCGGGCTCCCGCCGTTCTCCGGATTCATCGGCAAGTTCGCGCTGTTCGACGCCGCCGTCGCCGTCGCGACCCCGGTGATGTGGGTCGCGATCGGCGCCGGCATCCTCACCTCGCTCCTGACGCTGTACGCCCTGATGCGCGCATGGAACCTGTCGTTCTGGCGCGGCGGCGACGACGCGGCCGACGTCGAGGCCGAGGCGCGGTACGGATACCTCGTCGCGGCCCCTGCGGCGGATGAGCAGGGCGAGCGCCGCGTGATCCCGCGCGTGATGACGGGCGCGGCGCTCGGCATGGTCGCCGTGACGATCGCGCTGACCGTGTTCGCCGGCCCGCTGTATGAGATCTGCGCCCGCATCGGCGAGGGGCTGCTGCAGCCCATCTCGCTCGTGCAGCTCGAGAACGTGGAGCAGACGACATGACCGCGCGCGATGGGATCAGGCACTTCTGGGCGCAGCTGCCGTTCTTCCTGTGGCTCGTCGTGCTGTGGATGCTGCTCTGGGGCCAGCTGACCGTGCTGGCGGCGGTGTCGGGCGTCGTCGTGGCGATCATCGTGACGAACGTGTTCCGGCTGCCCGCCGCGGAGCTCACAGGGCGCGTGAACTTCTGGTGGCTCACCGTCGCGATCATCACCTTCCTCGGCCAGCTCATCGCGGGCGCGCTGCAGGTCGCGTGGCAGGCCGTGAGCCCGGGCGTCACGACGGCCGGCATCGTGCGCTCGCCGCTGCGCATCGACGACGACCTCATCATGACGCACGTCGCCGTCGCGATGTCGCTCGTGCCCGGCAGCACCGTGATCGAGTCGGACCGCCGCAATCGCGTGCTGTACATGCACGTGCTCGGCGTGAGGTCGGCCGCCGATGTCGCGGCCGCGCGCGCGACCGCGCTGAAGTGGGAGAAGCTCATCGTGCGGGCCGTGGGCTCGCGCGAAGACGTCAGGATCGTGATGGCGGACGCACCGATGTTCGCGGAGCGACGGCTCGGAGGAGGCTCATGACCGTTCAGACCATCCTCATCATCGCGATCGCCGCCGTGTTCGGCGTGGCGGCGCTGCTCGCGATCATCCGCATGATCGTCGGGCCGTCGATCCTCGACCGCGCGATCGCGAGCGACGTGCTGCTCACGGAGGTGCTGTGCATCCTCGGCGCCGACGCCGTGATGAACCATCACACCGAGATGCTGCCCGTCATGCTGATGATCGCCGCGACGGGCATCCTCGGCACCGTCGCCGTGGCGCGCTTCGTCGCTCGTCGCGACCGCGCGAGAGAGCGGGCTGACGGATGATCCTCGACACCATCGCTCTCGTGCTCGTGCTGATCGGCGCGATCCTCTGCCTCACCGCCTCGATCGGCCTGCTCCGGTTCTCCGATGTGCCGTCGCGGCTGCACGCCGCGACGAAGCCGCAGGTGCTCGGCATGATGGTGATCGCCGTCGGCGTCGCCGTCGCGATGCAGTCGTGGGCGACGCTCGCGTTCCTCATCCCGATCGTGCTGATCCAGATGGCCACGGCGCCGATCTCGGCGCACATGGTTGCGCGCCAGGCCTACCGCAACGG
>DXAM01000016.1 GCA_019117025.1 Candidatus Microbacterium stercoravium
GATGTCGAGGCGCAGGCCGACGACCTCGACAGCGGCACGACCCGCATCCGTCGTCTGCACGGCGACACGACCGTGGCGCCCGCGGGCCCGACGGTTCCCGCACCGCCGATGCTCGCCGAGCCGTTCGAGGTTCCCAAGGGCGCGACCACCGTCGACCACGGTGCCTTCGCTCCGCGCACGGACACCGGTCCGGATTCATTCGCGCCGCCCTCCGGCTTCCTCGACGACACGGTCGCCGACACATCGCCGCGGCCGGCCGAGGATGCCGACGACACGGTGGTGCGTTCCGACGCGACGCCGGTGCACAGCGGGCCCGCGCCCGAGCAGACCGTCGCACGCGGGGCCGCGGAACCCGTCGAGGATGAGACCGTGCTGCGGGAGGCGGCGACGTCCAGCGATGCGGAGGATGAGACCGTGCTGCGGGTAACGGCGTCGGCCAGCGAGGCGGAGGACGAGACCGTGCTGCGCGAGGCGGCGACGTCCAGCGAAGCCGACGACGAGACCGTGCTGCGCGATCGGGGCGTCAGCGACCCCGTCGATGACGAGACCTCCGTCCGCGCCTCCGCGGATCCGGTGCGCGACGAGACGATCGCGCGCGAGGCGGCGCCCGCGGATCCCGTGCAGGATGAGACCATCGCGCGCGGCCGCCGCGATGCCGCACCGGTCGACTACCGGTTCGACTCGCGCGTCGAGATCCGTCGCGGCACCGTGCCGAAGAGCGACACGTCGACGTTCCGCGTCGCGAGCCGACGACTGGAGCCCGATTCGGAACCGCTCGCCATCACGCGCACATCGATGGCCGTGATCGAACAGGAGCGGCGCTCGCGTCGGCGCCTGGTGTTCGGCTGGATCATCGCGGGCATCGCCGTGCTCGCGGGGCTCATCGCCGTGGCCGTCTACCTCGTGACGGTGCAGCAGCAGGAGCCGGCGCCCGGGGAGCGATCGAACCGCAGCGTGCCCGCGGTGACGGGCCTCTCGGGATCCACCACCGCCGAGGAGGCGACGTTCCGCTGGGAGAATCCGGATCCCGAGGCGGGAGACGTCTACCGGTGGGGCGTGTACGCCGACGACCGCGTCACGTCGCTCGAGAGCTCCACGGCGGATCCGACCGTCACGTTCGAGAAGCAGGACGGCGAGCAGACCTGCATCGAGGTGCTGATCGAGCGCACCGACGGTGCACGCTCGGCCACGGAAGTGGCCTGCGTCGACAACTGATCAGGCGGAAGCCGGGTCGTGTCCGAGCACCTTGATCATGATGCCCCTGCGGCCGAGCTCGGCGATCGTCGAGACCTCTTCGGCGGCGTCGCGGCCGAAGACGTGAGCGCTCGTGACGACGACCACGTCGCCGCGGTCGAGGCGTCCGAACAGGCGGTTCAGGCGCTCTTCCCACGATTCGGCGACGTTCGGCGCCGGGTGGCGGAACCCGGCGATCGGCACGCCGAAGGCGGAGAGCTGGCGGCGCTGTTCGACGATCGAGGGCATGCCGTCGCGTGCGACCACGATGCCGACGAGCCGGGAGTTCACGGGACGGGCTCGCCAGATCTCGTCCTTGGTCGTGACCTCTTCGATGTGCTCGCTCACGCGCCCCATCCTAGCCGGGCGAGTCGCGAACCCTCAGATCAGCGAGAGTTCGCGCAGCTTGCTCTCGACGTCGCTGTTCGCGGGCTCCACGTGGTGGCTGCCGTCGGGGTAGAGCACGACGGGAATGTTGGTGCGGCCCGAGATGTCCTTCGCCACGTCCGCGGCGGAAGGATCCTGCTCGAGGTCGACGTAGGTGTACTCGATGCCGAGGCCGTCGAGCTGCGCCTTCGTGCGGCGGCAGTCGCGGCACCACTCGGCGCCGAACATCGTGATCGTGTCATTCGCAGGAGTCGTCATGCCTCCAGGATAAGTCGTCGCCGGTCAGGGGAGCGGCGCGCGGTATGGAACGATGGAACGACGTGCGCGTCGACGGAAAGAGGGGGATCGGTGTGGGCGTGACCATCGTGATCCCGACGTTCAACGAGGCGGGAAACGTCGCCGAGCTCGTGCGGAGGGCGTCCGCCGCCATGCGCGGAACCGACACCGAGATCCTCTTCGTCGACGATTCGACCGATGGCACCGACGACGAGGTGCGCCGTGTCGCGCGGACGGCCGACCTGCCGGTGCGCGTCATCCACCGCGACGAGCCCGTGCACGGGCTCGGGGGAGCGGTGGTGGCCGGGTTCCGCGCCGCCGCGCACACGACGTGCGTGGTGATGGACGGCGACCTGCAGCACCCTCCGGAGAAGATCCCCGAGCTCGTCGAGCGCGTGAGCCGGGGCGACGTCGATCTCGTCGCCGCCTCGCGCTATGTGGGCGACGGCAGCGCCTCGGGGCTCGCCGATTGGGGGCGGCACCTCGTCTCGCGCACGTCGACCGCCGTCACGCGCGCGATGTTCCCCGCGAAGCTGCGCCGCGTGACGGATCCGATGACGGGCTTCTTCGCGATCGATACGACGGCGATCGACCTCGCCGCGCTTCAGCCGCGCGGCTTCAAGATCCTGCTCGAGATCATCGTGCGCACCCCGGTGCGCGTCGGCGAGATCCCGTTCGATTTCGCGGATCGCTTCGCCGGTGAGTCGAAGGCCTCCCTCACGCAGGGCATCCGCTTCTTCCACCAGCTCACGCTGCTGCGCTTCGGAAAGATGAGCGCGTTCGCGTTCATCGGCGCGCTGGGGGCCGTGGCGAACGTGGCGATCGTCTGGGCGCTGACCGAGTGGGGCGTCGGATACCTGTGGGCCGCCGTCATCGCCGCCGAGGTGACGATCATCGGCAACTTCCTGCTGCTCGAGCGGTTCGTGTTCCGCGATATGAAGGGCGCCGCGCGGGGCTTCTGGCACCGGTTCACATCATCGTTCGTGTTCAACAACGTCGAGTCGGCGGTGCGCATCCCGGTCATGAGCCTGATGGTCACGGGGTGGGCGATGCCGAGCCCCATCGCCACGGCGATCACGCTCGCGGTGGCGTTCGTGATCCGCTTCACCTTCCACTCGCTGGTGGTCTACCGCCCGCGCACCTGAGTCGGCCGGATCGTCGTGACCACGACGCCGACGAGCACGATCGCCATCGAGATGTAGGTCGTGGCGTTGACCTCGGCCTCTGCCGAGTGGAAGGTCAGATCGATCACGAGGGATCCGACGAGGTTTCCGAAGAGCGACATCAGGCTGAGCAGCAGCACGCCGAGGTGCGCGACCGTCACCGTCGTCACGCCGATGAAGGCGACGCCGAGCAGGCCGCCGAACAGCACCCACGCCTCGGCGGGAATCTCGGGCAGGGCAGCGATGCGCGTGCCGGTGAGCAGCATGACCGCCGACGCGACCACGAGCGCGATCCCGCCGACGATGAAGTTCGTCGTGGTCGCCGCGATCGCCGAGCGCGCGTGCTGCTTGAGGCGGCCATTCGCCGCCTGCTGGAAGGCGGTCGCCACGCCGGCGACGAGCGGCAGGATCGGCGCCCAGAGGGGCACGCCCTGCGCGATCACGCCGATCGCCGAGAGCGACACGCCGAGCAGCACCACGATGGATCCGACGATGCGCGGCGCCGTCAGGTGCTTGCGCCCGCCGGGCGGCAGATCAGTGTTGTCGACGATGAGCGCGCCGACGAGCTGGCCTGAGACGAACGCCATCGTGAAGACCGCCACGCCCATGAGCGGAACCGTGAGCGCTTGCGACATCACGATCGCGGCGCCGCCGAGCCCGCCGAGGAACATCCACCACGGCATCTCGCGCGAGACGAGCGCGCGCACCGCTCGGGCGAAGCCGGATCGGCCCGCGGGCGCGACGAGCGTCACGACCATGAGCAGCAGCAGGCCGACGAGGAACGAGACGGTCGCGGCGAAGACGCCGCTGCCGAGGATCTCGCCGAGCGTGCCGTTCGCCGTGCTCTGCACCGCCATACCGATTCCCGCGGAGATCGTGGCCGCCGCGCTGACGGCGACGGGCAGACCGATGCGGGGGCGATTCGGCACGGGGATCCTTTCGGAGGGGCGTCCTCCCATCATCGACCCCCGATGGCGCGCCGCACTCAGCTGACTCCGGGCGAGTCCAAGTCGATCGTTAAGCTGGAGGCCCGTGTGCAGACATGCGCAGCGTCCACAAGCTGGCGAACAGACAGAGGAGATGAGCACGTGACTTCACCGGAAGAGCCCGCCGAGGGCCGGCCCGTTCCCGAAGACGAGGAGAACTCGATCGAGGGCGGCACGTCCGATGCGCTGTACGAGACCTTCGACGCGGTGAA
>DXAM01000113.1 GCA_019117025.1 Candidatus Microbacterium stercoravium
CGACGACGTCGGCAGGTCTCCCTGGATCGCGTCGGCGCCGTCGATGAGCGCCATGGCGCGAGCGGACGGCGAACCCTGCCATTGCGGAACGACGACGAACCGAGTCATGTTCACATCTTCCATCACATGTCTCCGAAAGGGGAGGGGCAGGGATCGGCCGGTGTCAGGCCTCGAGAGATCCGGCCGAGCCTCCCGACTTCAGCGCGGCGAGGCGCGCCTCGACCTCGGTGAGCTCGCCGATGTCCTCGAGCGACTCGAACTGCGCGTCGAGGCTCGAGGCCGAGAGCTCCTGCTTCCCGGTCGACAGCGCCTCCTGGCGGCGCACCTTCTCCTCGAAGCGCCCCAGCTCGCTGGTCGGGTCGAGCACGTCGACTGACTTGACGGCGTCGTAGACCTTGTTCTGGGCATCGGCGACTTTCGACCGCGCCACGAGCTCGTTGCGCTTGCTCTTGAGCTGGTCGAGCTTGACCTTCATGCCGTTCAGGCCGTCTTTGAGCTTGTCGACGACGACCTGCTGCTGCTGGATCTGGGGTTCGATGGCCTTGATCTCGTTCTCGGTCTGCACCTGGCGCTGCAGGGCGATCTTCGCGAGGTTGTCGAACTTGTCGGCGCCCGCGGCGTCGCCCGATGCGCGCAGCTCATCGCCCTTGCGGCTCGCGGCGAGGGCCTTGCTGCCCCAGTCCGAGGCCTCCTTCTTGTCCTCGGCCGTGTCGCGTTCGAGCAGGCGCAGCTGGCCGATCGTCTCGGCGATGGCCGACTCGGCCTCGGCGATGTTGTTCGTGTAGTCGCGCACGAGCTGATCGAGCATCTTCTCGGGGTCTTCGGCCTGGTCGATGAGCGAGTTGACGTTCGCCCGGATGAGCGTCGAGATGCGGCCGAAAATGGACTGCTTGGTCATTGCGGGTGCCTTTCGGTGGTGATCGAGATGTGAGGGTGAATGAAGTCTTGCCGATAGGGGTTATGCACCGGATCAGAACCGGCGGCCTCCTCCTCCGGAGCGCATGCCGCCGCCGAAGCTGCGTCCGCCGCCGAACCCGCCGCGCATACCGCCTCGCGAGGATCCGCCCCAACCGGAACCGCGCCGCGATCCGCCGGAGAGCGATCCGCCGATCAGTCCGCCGACGATGCCGCCGACGATCTGGCCGCCGATGCCCGACCCGCGGTATCCGCCGCCGTACCCGTGCGACGAGAATGCGGTCATGTCGGAGCGCGCGGATCGGATGGCCTGCTGCGCCAGGCTCAGTCCGCGCTTCGCCGCGGCGAGGGCCGCGCTCGGGTCCGTCGGCTGCAGCGCGCGGGCGTCGCCGATGGCCTGCCCCGCCTGGGCGATGTACGACCGGGCGGAGTGCCCGATCGCGCCGCGCCGCGTGCTGACGAGCGATTCGGCCGACTGCAGCTCGCTCTCGGCGCGCTGCAGCGTCTGCGCGAGCTGGGCGGCGATCCGCCGACGCCTGTCCTCCTCGGCGCGCGCCGTCGCGAGGGCCTGATCCATCTGGTCGTTCGCCTGATCGAGCGCCTCGAACATGACGAGGGGCGTGCGCTCGCCGCCGGCGAGGTTGGCGCGCGCCGTGTCGATGTGCGCGCGCGTGGCCGCGATCGCGCGGGACAGGCGTCCGTCGGGATCCTCGAGCGCCTGCGCCTGGCGGATGTCGTTCTCGAGGTCGGCGATGGTCTCGCGCGCGCCCCGTTCGGCCTCGGCGAAGGTCTTCTGCAGGCCCGTCACCGCGGTGACGAGCTCGTCCACCTGGCCGAGCGCCTGCTCGGCCTCGTGCAGGTCGACCGCCGCCTCGCCGGCATCGCCCGATTCGAGGTGCTCGCGCGCCTCGGTCAGGCGCACGTCGGCGAACTCGAGCCGGTCAGCGGCCTGTTCGGCGTTGTCCTCGACGGCGTCGATCGCCAGCGACGCATACGTCTGCCGCAGGCGCGCGATCTCGGCCGTGATGCGTTCGGGGCCGTCCGCCGCGGCGGCGCGCTCGGACGCGAGGCGATCGAGCACCTCGGGCGCGTTCTGCTCGATCGCACGAAGCTGCTCGAAGCCCTCGGCCTTGTCGTCGAGCTCGGCATCGGCGGTCTCGAGCAGCGAGACGATCTCGCCGTACATCTCGCGCTGCTGCGCGAGCGTCTCGGGCTGGTCGTCGTCGAGCAGCTGCTGGATCGTGAACGAACGGTTCAGCGCGTCGCGGGCGCGCGTCAGTGCGGTGGCGTACTCCGAGACCGCGTCGGTGCCGAACTGCGCCACCGCGAAGCCCATCTCCTGCTCGGCGGTGCGCAGCGAGTCGTCCATCTCGACGAGCAGCGTCGACGCGCGCGCCGCGAAGTCGTCGACCTCGGCCTCGAGCTTCTGCTGCGCCTCGCGTTCGAGCCGGCGCTTCTTCGCGGCCCGCGAGATCGCGAGCCAGGCGATGATCACGATGGCGAGTGCGACGATGATGCCGACGACCCACCATCCTGTCGTGTTCGGGGCGGCCTGGGCCTGGAGCTCGTCAGCGGCGGCCTCCGGCGCGGCCGCCCAGTCGTCGCCGTTCAGCACGGCGCCGACGGCCTGCTCGACGGATCCGAGCTTCGCCTCGCTCAGCGACCCCTCGACGGGGCCGACGAGGGCGAGCTGGCGCGCATCGGTCGCGATCGCGAGCAGGTACTGATCCGATCCGAGGCCGTTCGCATCGGCCGTCGCCGCCGCCCAGTCGAACGAGCCGGAGGGGTTCTCGAACGCGTCGACGTACACGATCCACAGTTCGAGATCGCCGTCATCGGCGAGCTGGCCGAGCCGCGCGTTCGCGGCCTCCTCTTCGGCGGGCGAGAGCACATCGGATCCGTCATGCACGTAACCATCGCCGAGCGCGGGCGGTTCGGCGGCCTGCGCTGCGCCGGACGCGAACACGAGCGCGGCGGCCGCGCCGAGCCCTGCCAGGATGCGTACCAGTGTGCTGCGCATTCTTCCCCCTTCGGATGCCGCTCATCCGATCCTATTGTCTGAGGGCCGCCGGGCAGGGCGATTCGCCCGGGAATCCTGCGCCGACATCGTACGCTGACAGGGATGCTCGAAGACAGATACGGATCCGATGTGCTCGCCGCCGGGTGGCGCGAGAAGGGCAAGAAGGTCTCGCGGCCGGTCCCCGCCGAGCTCGACCTCGTCGTCGAGGTGGCCGGCGACGGCTGGTGCGGGGCGATCACGGGGGTCGAGGCCGGCAACGTCGAGCTCGAGGATCGGAAGGGCCGCCGCCGGTCGTTCCCGCTCGGCGCCGGGTTCCTCATCGACGGCGAGCCCGTGCGCCTCGAGAAGGCGCGGAAGCAGGCGCAGGGGCGCACGCGCACCGCGTCAGGGTCCTTCGTCTCCGCCGACGAGCGCGCCCGCGTGGCGCTGCCGAGCCGGATCCTCGTCGAGGGCAAGCACGACGCCGAGCTGGTCGAGAAGGTGTGGGGCGCCGACCTGCGCGCGGAGGGCGTTGCCGTCGAGTTCCTGCAGGGCCTCGACCTGCTCGAGGAGCTGCTCGAGACCGAGCCACCGTCGGCCGCGCGCCGATACGGCGTGCTCGTCGACCACCTCGTCGACGGCTCGAAGGAGGACCGCATCGCCCGGCGGATCCTCGCGGGCCCGCACGGGAGGCACCTGAAGATCGTCGGGCACCCGTTCATCGATGTGTGGCAGTGCGTCCGGCCCGCGGCCATGGGCATCCGGGCATGGCCGGTGGTGCCGCGCGGCCAGGACTGGAAGACCGGCATCTGCCGGGGCCTCGGATGGCCCGCCGAGACGAAGGAGGACATCGGCCTCGCGTGGCAGCGCATCCTGTCGCGCGTGACGACCTTCCGCGATCTCGAGCCGACGCTCCTCGGACGCGTCGAGGAGCTCATCGACTTCGTGACCGTCGGGGAGTGATCAGCGCGTCCGCGTAGGCTGGGAGGATGACCGAACCGGCCACCAAGCGCACGGGTCCCCTGTCGTTCGTCCGACGCGGAGGGCGCATCTCCGAGGCGCAGGAGCGCGCGTGGCGCGAGCTCGCCCCCACCTACGTGTTCGACGTGCCCCGCGACGTCGCCGAGACATCGGTGCACCCCGATGCGCGGTTCGAGCCCGAGCGGGAGTTCGGCCGCACCGCGCCGTTCGTCGTCGAGATCGGCACGGGGCAGGGCCACGCGATCATCCACGCGGCGACCGAGCACCGCGACACCGATTTTCTGGCGATCGAGGTCTACCACGGTGGTCTCGCGCGCACGATGCTCGAGGCGGAGAAGGCCGGGCTGACGAACCTGCGGCTCATCGAGGCCAACGCCCCCGAGGTGCTCCTCACCCTGCTGCCGGAGGCGTCGACCGACGAGGTGCGCATCTTCTTCCCCGATCCGTGGCACAAGAAGCGCCACCACAAGCGCCGCATGATCAGCCCCGGTTTCGGGGCCGTCGTCGGGCGCGTGATCCGCGACGGCGGACTGCTGCGTCTCGCGACCGACTGGGAGGACTACGCCCTGCAGATGCGCGAGGTGCTCGACGCCGAGCCCGAGTTCGAGCGCGCCTTCGACGGCGACTGGGCGGCGCGTTTCGACGGGCGCCCGATGACCGCGTTCGAGCGCAAGGGGCTCGATAAGGGCCGCGACATCCGAGACCTCGTCTACCGGCGCACCCTGCGGTAGTCGAGTCCCGTGTCGTCGCGCGCTGTCGTCGCTCATCGCTCCGCTCGGGGCGAGTTCGTCGCGCGCGGATCCGTCACGTCGGCCATCACGACGACGCTCGCGGCGATCTCGCACACCGTCGGTGGGGGACAGGCCCCGTCGCCGACCATCGTCGTCGGCATGATCGTGCTGCTCATCGCGCCGTCCGCTCTGCTGCTGACGGTGCGTTCGCCGCGCGCGGTCGTCGGCCGGCTGCTCGGCCGCCCGGACAGATCCGGCGCGCGCGTCACGTCGCCGGGGCTGATCCGGATCGTCGCGGCGACGGCGTTCGCGCAGCTCGCGTTCCACGGCGTCTTCAGCCTGCTGGGCGCGCCGTCGGGCGCCGTATCGGGCGCGGCCCATGCCCATCACGGTCACGGCTACCTCGCGGCGATGCCCATCTCGCATGCCGGCTCGGAAGACCCCGGCATGGTGTCGGCGCACGCCGTCGCGGCGGTCTTCACCGTCGCGATCCTCGCCTACGGCGAGAGCATCCTCCGCCGGGGCGCCGCCTGGGTGCGCCGCACCGCGCGGACGTTCGCCCCGGTGCGCTCCCTGCCCGAGATCCCGCGCGACATCTCGTATGCCGCTCCGCGCATCCTCATCTCGTCCGTGTGGCTGCCGGCCACCGGCGTGCGGGGCCCGCCCGTCTGCTCCTGAGATCCATCCGACCCGGCCGACCGGCCGGTGTCTTCTGCATGCGTTCAAAGGAATATGACATGACTGTTTCGAAGAAGAAGGCGCTGCTCGGCGCCTCCGGCCTGGCGCTCGCCGCGGGCCTCGTCCTCGCTCCGGCCGCGGCGTTCGCGCACGTGAGCGTCGACCCGTCGGACGACGCCCGGCCCGGAGCCGAGACGACTCTGACGTTCGGCATCAACCACGGCTGCGACGGGTCGTCGACGAGGTCGGTCGAGGTCTCGATGCCGGACGGCCTGTCGGGCGTGCACCCGATCGCCGACGCCGGCTGGACGATCGAGACCGAGCGCGGCGGCGATGCGGGGCGGGTGTCTACCGTGACCTACACGGCGACGACGCCCGTGCCGTCCGACGTGCGCGGCGAGGTGAAGATGCTCGTCGGGTTCGCCGACGACGCGTCCGGCCCGCTCGCGTTCCCGGTCGAGCAGACCTGCGAGGACGGCTCCACGTCATGGAGCGAGATCGCGCAGGCCGGAGAGGACCCGCACGACCTCGACGAGCCCGCACCCGTGCTCGAGTTCGTCGGGGCTCCGGAAGCCGAGGCCGAGGCGGACGCGGCCGCGGACGACGGCGCCTCGGGTGCCGAGATCGCCGGCTACGTCGCCGCGGGCGCGGCCGTGGTGATCTCGCTCGCCGCGCTCGGCGTCGCGGTCTCGGCCTCGCGCCGGAAGGCCTGACCCCGGTTCTGTCGGAGCAGTCGTCGTGCGGCTTCCGGTTCTGTCGGAGAAATCGGCATCCCGTGCGCGTCTGACGCGCAGGGCGCCCTGATCTCCGACAGAACCGTGCCGCGGCGGAGGCCGGCTCCGACAGAACCGGGCGCCGCACCCGGGATTCAGGTGAACGAGGCGGGCGTCGTACGCTGGTAAGCTCGTGTGGTCCGCCTCCGTAGCTCAGGGGATAGAGCGCCGGTTTCCGGTACCGAAGGTCGGGGGTTCGATTCCCTCCGGGGGCGCGAATGGGGCCGGGAGATCCGCAGGAACACGCGGATCTCCCGGCCCCTTGTCTGTTCCATCCGTACGCTGTCGGTCATGAGCGAAGACATCCGGGGTCCGTACATCGTCGGCGACAGCGGTGCCGAGGGCGATCCGGGCGCGGTGTGGAGTCTCGGGCCCGAGGGGCGCAGCCTCGACGCCAACGTGATCTGGCTCCCCGCGGGCGACGGGATCGCCCGGCACGACGGTCCCGATCTCGACGTGCTGATCCACGTGATCGCCGGCTCGGGAACCCTGTCGGCCGACACCGGCGAGGTCGCGCTCGTGCCCGGGGCGCTCGTCTGGCTGCCGCCGCGGTCGCGCCGCGCGTTCGCCGCGGGACCCGACGGGCTGCGCTACCTCACGGTGCACCAGCGCAAGCCCCGGCCTGCCTTCGGCCTGCGGGCGCCGCGCGGGTAACGCCGGCTACCTGCCGGCCGCCACCTGAGCCGCCGTCTCGGTGCCCTGCAGCTCCGAGACGAGCTTCTCGGCGAGGTAGGCGTGGCCGTCGTCGGACGGGTGGTTGTGCCCCGTCGGCGTGGTGTCGATGACGGCGTCGTAGTTCTGCTCGGTGATCCACGCATCGTCGATCGGCGAGATGTAATCGAGGCCCTGCTCGAGCGCGAGGTCGGAGAGCACGTCATCGATCTGGGCGATGCGCTCGTCGACGGGCAGCTGAGAGGGGGCGGGGCCGAGGATCACGAGCTCGGCGTCGGGGTAGGTCGCGGCGACCGCGCTCCACACGGCCTTGGCGGCGCGGGGGAGGGCCGACAGCGGCTGTTCGCGATCGTTGATCGATCCCTGGACGACCACGACATCCGGCTCGAGGTCGGGGTCGAGCTCGGCCACGCGGGTGCCGTAGTAGCCGCCGTACTGGCCCGCGCGCAGGTAACCGCTGCCGTTCTCCCCGTCGACGGTCGTCGCCCACCCGAGGATCTGCCCGGTGCGATAGGCGTATCCGCCCGTCACGGTCGTCGCCGCGAGGCCGAACGTCCACGAATCGCCGAAGACCAGCAGCGAGGCCTCCGGCTCGGCGCGAGCCGCGCCCACCTGGCCGCCCCAGCCGCCCGAGACGTCGACGCCGTGCGATTCGCTCGCGCACGCGGTGAGGGCGGCAGTCGCCGAGACGACCGCGCAGAGGGCGGCCGCCAGGCGGCTCGTGAGGCGGGGCATTCCTCAAGAATAAAGCTCCTACAATTGAACACCTATGAGCCCCGACGCCCTCGCCACCGTTCTGCTGTCCGTTCTCGACGAGATTTCCAGCGAGCGACGCCCGGGCGAGCCGCTCGGCGCGACCGTCTCCGACATCACCGTCGAGCGCCCGCGCAACCGTGATCACGGCGATTGGGCGACGAATGCGGCGATGAAGTTCGCCAAGAAGCTCGGTACCAGCCCGCGCGAGCTGGCCGACCAGATCGCTGGGCAGCTCGCCTCCGTCGACGGCGTGGCGTCGGTCGAGGTCGCCGGCCCCGGCTTCATCAACATCCGCCTCGAGGCGGCCGCGGCCGGCCTGCTGGCGAAGACGATCGTCGAGGCGGGCGAGCAGTACGGCCGCAACGACTCGCAGGCCGGGAACAGCATCAACCTCGAGTTCGTCAGCGGCAACCCGACGGGGCCGCTGCACATCGGACACACGCGCTGGGCCGCGCTCGGCGATTCCATGGGGCGCCTGCTCGAGGCCTCCGGAGCCGTGGTCGCCCGCGAGTACTACATCAACGACGCCGGCGCGCAGATGGACCGCTTCGGGCAGAGCGTTCTCGCCGCGATGACCGGCGCGGAGGCCCCCGAAGACGGCTACAAGGGCGCCTACATCGACGAGCTCGGCACGAAGGTGCTCGCACACCATCCCCGCATCCTCGATGAGGCCGATCCGCTGGCGGCCGTGCGTGACGCCGCCTACGAGCTGCAGCTCGCCGAGATCCAGGAGTCGCTCGCGAAGTTCAATGTGCGCTTCGACGTGTGGTTCTCCGAGCGCGAGCTGCATGCGGGCTCGCCCAGCCTGATCGATCAGGCGGTCGATCGCCTGCGGGCCGAGGGGCACGTCTACGACGCCGACGACGCGGTGTGGGTGAGGACCACCGACTTCGGCGACGACAAGGATCGCGTGATCCGCCGAGGCAACGGCATCTACACGTACTTCGCCGCCGACGCCGCGTACTACCTCAACAAGGGCGATCGCGGCTATCAGCACAAGATCTACCTGCTCGGCGCCGACCACCACGGCTACGTGCACCGCCTCAAGGCGCTGGCCGGATCGGCGGGCGACGACCCCGAACGCGACATCGAGGTGCTCATCGGGCAGCTCGTCTCGGTCAACGGCGCGCGCCTGTCCAAGCGCGCGGGCAACATCATCGAGCTCGACGATCTGCGCGAATGGATCGGCACCGACGCGCTGCGGTACTCGCTCGAGCGCTCGCCCGCCGATTCGCCGCTGTCGCTTGACCCCGAGCTGCTCAAGAAGCGCACGAACGATAACCCGGTCTTCTACGTGCAGTACGCCCACGCGCGCACCCACAACGTCGCCCGCAACGCGACCGAGTCCGGCGTGACGCGCGACGAGTTCCACCCCGAGCTGCTGGGCCACGAGACCGAGGCCGCGCTGCTCGGCGCACTGCAGGAGTTCCCGCGCATCGTGGCGTTCGCCGCCGAGATCCGCGAGCCCCAC
Organism: Candidatus Microbacterium stercoravium; assembly: GCA_019117025.1. Taxonomy (GTDB): domain Bacteria; phylum Actinomycetota; class Actinomycetes; order Actinomycetales; family Microbacteriaceae; genus Microbacterium; species Microbacterium stercoravium. The sequence continues at coordinate 8,977 of DXAM01000113.1, forward strand.
CGCGTCGCGCGCTACCTCGAGGAGCTCGCGGGCCTGTACCACCGCTGGTACGACAACTGCCGCGTCACGCCGAAGGGCGATGAAGAGATCCAGCCCGTGCACGGCACGCGCCTCTGGCTCAACGACGCGACCGGCCAGGTGCTGCGCAACGGCCTCGCCCTGCTGGGCGTCAGCGCGCCCGAGCGCATGTGAGGCCGGGCCGTCGCGCACGGAGCTTCCCCATACAATGGGGTGATCCTCCGCGCGGTCGCACGCACGCGCGGATCCCGACTCTGAACCCGTAAGGATTCATCCCCTCGATGATCACCGCGCCCCGCCCCGCACA
>DXAM01000114.1 GCA_019117025.1 Candidatus Microbacterium stercoravium
GACAGGCCCGCCGTCGACGAGCGCGGCGGCGTGTTCTGCTACGCGCTGACGGAGGACCGCTGGGTCATCGGCGGGGCGATCAACAACGGCGGCGTCGTGCTCGACTGGGTGCGCAGCGAGCTGGCCGCGGGCGAAGCGGGCCTGTCCACGGCGCAGCTGCTCGACGAGGCGATGACGGTTCCCGCCGGATCCGGGGGACTCGTGATGCTGCCGTACCTGCTCGGCGAGCGCGCGCCGCGGTGGGGCGGGGTGGCGCGCGGCGCCTACGTCGGCCTCACCCGCTCCCATCACCGGTCGCACCTCGTGCGCGCGGCGGTCGAGGGCGTCGCTCTGCAGCTGACGCTGGTCAAGGACGCGATGATCCAGGCGGGCTTCGACATCGACGAGATCCGGGCGACGGGCGGCGTCATGAAGCACGAGATCTGGCGGCAGACGCTCGCCAGCGCGTTCGGGTCGGCGATCGGATTCCCCGAATCGGCGGAGGGATCCGGCTTCGGCGCGGCGCTGCTCGGCATGGAGGCGCTCGGCATCATCGAATCGATCGACGTCGCCGCCGACATGGTGCCGATCGAGGGGATCACCCTGCCCACGGCGGCCGACGAGGGCGTGTACGCCGAACTGCTGCCGGTGTTCGAGGAGCTCTTCGACGTGCTGCTGCCCGCGAACGAGGCGCTGCAGGAGATCGCGAGCCGGCTGCCGCTCACGCACTGACGCTCTCGGGATCCGCCGCAACGCGAGCCGGATCCGCGGGGCGCCTGCGCCGCTGGTGCATACTGTCCCGGTGTCCGCAACCCGCCGCAGCGCCCCGTTCGCCATCGTCGTCGTGCTGGCCGCCGGTCTCACGGCCTGTTCGCCCGCGGAGGGCCTCGACCGTGCGGTCGATGATTTCGTCGCGAGCATCGAAGACCACTCGCTGAGCGGGTTCTCCGGGGCCGCCGAGGCCCTGTCCGCGTTCGACGTCGAGGTGACGGCGGCCGAGCCCGAGCTCGAGGGCGACACTGCGGCGGTCGACCTCGACGTGGCGTGGGACATCGATGGCAATACATGGGAGTACCGCGTGAGCGTCGATTTCACGCGCACCGACGAGACCTGGGCGACGTCGGCGACCGCGACGGAGATCGTCGAGGGGCTCGACGGCGAGGAGATCGTGGAGATCTCCTCCGACTACCCGGAGCGCGCCGACATCACGGGCGCGGACGGCGAGGAGATCGTGACCGAGCGCCCCGTCGCGCGGTTCGGACTCGACAAGAGCTGGATCGCCCTCGCCGAGGTCGAGGGATCCGCGTTCCGCATCGGCAACGCCCTCGGCATCGACGCGGATGCGTTCGCCGCGCGCGCGGTGGCGGCGGGCGAGGAGGCCTTCGTCGAGGCGATCGTGCTGCGGCCGGAGGATCAGGACCGCGCGACATCCGACTTCTACGCGGTTCCGGGTGCGCGCGCGATCGACGACACGATGCTGCTCGCCCCGACGCGCACGTTCGCCCGCGACCTGCTGGGCACGGTCGGCGAGGCGACCGCCGAGGTGATCGAGCAGTCGGACGGCGACATCGGAGCGGGCGATGTCGTGGGCTTCTCGGGCCTGCAGAAGTCCTACGACGCGCGCCTGCGCGGCGCGCCCGCGATCGCCGTCGAGGCGGTCGCGGGCGAGGAGCGCAGGACGCTCGCCGAGTGGGATGGCGAGGCGGGGGAGCCGCTGCGGACCACGCTCGACGTCGACCTGCAGAAGAAGGCCGATCGCGTGCTCGCGAAGGCCGAGGGATCCGCCTCCCTCGTCGCGATCCGTCCGTCGACGGGGGAGATCCTCGCGGCTGCGGACTCGGCGGAGCACGAGACGGCGAACGCGTCGACGGCCGGCCAGTACGCGCCGGGGTCCACGTTCAAGGTCGTCACGGCCCTCGCCCTGCTGCGCGCGGGCATGTCTCCGGACGACCCGGTCGCGTGCGAGAAGAAGCTGACGGTCGACGGCTTCGCGTTCCACAACGTGCCCGGCTATCCGTCGGACGAGACCGGCGACATCTCGCTGAGCGATGCGATCGCGCATTCCTGCAACACCGCGATGGTCGCGCAGCGCGACTTGATCGACGACGGGGCGCTGCAGGACGCGGCCGCCTCGCTCGGGCTCGGCGCCGAAGCCGACCTCGGCGTGCCGGCGTTCATCGGCGAGGTGCCGGACGCCGAGAGCGAGACCGAGCACGCCGCCGACCTGATCGGGCAGGGCCGGGTGCTGGCGAGTCCGCTCGCGATGGCGACCGTCGCGGCATCGATCTCCGCGGAGCGCACCGTCACGCCACGGCTCATCGACGGCGAGGACGACGACGAGGACGGCGACGAATCGACGGCCGCGGGCGCCGATCCTCTGACGGCCGACGAGGCGACCGCGCTGCGCAGGATGATGCGCGCCGCCGTGACCGACGGATCCGCCTCGGTGCTGAAGAAGGTCGACCCGCCCGTCGCTGCGAAGACGGGCACGGCCGAGTACGGCGAGCGCGGTGACGACGGAGAATATCCGACGCATGCGTGGCTGATCGCGACGCAGGGCGACCTCGCGGTGGCGGTCTTCGTCGAAGACGGCGACGGCGGCGGTGCCACGGCGGGGCCCCTGGCGCGCGATTTCCTCAGCTGAGAGCGCGGCCGCCGTTCCCGAGCCGGGCGCCGACGAAACATTCGGTCATGCGCGCCTAGACTGGAGCATGTGACTTCAGGCGGTTCGTTCTACATCACCACGCCCATCTACTACCCGAGCGATGTGCCCCACATCGGGCACGGGTACACGACGGTGGCGGTCGACGCGCTCGCGCGCTGGCACCGGCAGGCGGGTGATGACACCTGGATGCTCACCGGAACCGACGAGCACGGTCAGAAGATGATGCGCGCTGCCGCCGCGAACGGCGTGAGCCCGCAGGACTGGGTCGACAAGCTCGTCGCCGAGGAGTGGTTCCCGCTCCTCGAGACGCTCGACGTCGCCAACGACGACTTCATCCGCACGACGCAGGAGCGCCACGAAGAATCGGTGAAGGCGTTCATCCAGGCGATCTACGAGCGCGGGCACATCTATGCGGGCGAGTACGAGGCCCTGTACTGCGTGGGCTGTGAGGAGTTCAAGCCCGACAGCGAGATCGTCGACGGCACGGGCGCGTTCGAGGGGCTCAAGGTCTGCGCGATCCACTCGAAGCCGCTCGAGCTGCTGCACGAGAAGAACTACTTCTTCAAGCTCAGCGAGTTCGCAGACCGCCTGCTCGAGCTGTACCGCACCCAGCCCGACTTCGTGCAGCCCGAATCGGCCCGCAACGAGGTCATCGCTTTCGTGCAGCAGGGGCTCAAGGACCTGTCGATCTCGCGCAGCGCCTTCGACTGGGGCATTCCCGTGCCGTGGGATTCGTCGCACGTCATATACGTGTGGGTCGATGCGCTGCTCAACTACGCGACGGCGATCGGGTACGGCGCCGATGAGCAGAACTTCGAGCGCCGCTGGCCCGGTTACCACGTTGTGGGCAAGGACATCCTGCGCTTCCACGCCGTGATCTGGCCCGCCATGCTCATGGCGGCCGGGCTCGAGGTGCCGCGCGGCGTGTTCGCGCACGGGTGGCTGCTCGTCGGCGGCGAGAAGATGTCGAAGTCGAAGGCCACGGGCATCGCGCCGCACACGCTCGTCGATACCTTCGGTTCCGACGCCTACCGCTTCTATTTCCTCTCCGCGATCGCGTTCGGGCAGGACGGCTCGTTCTCCTGGGAGGACATGGTCGCGCGCTACCACGCGGAGCTCGCGAACGGCTTCGGCAACCTCGCCTCGCGCTCGATCGCGATGACGGCGAAGTACTTCGGCGGATCCGTGCCCGAGCCCGGCGAGTACGAAGAAGCCGATCTCGAGATCCAGCGCCTCGTCTCCGCCGCGGCGGCGAACGCCGACCAGGCGATCGAGCGCTTCCGCATCGACCAGGCGATCGATGAGATCTGGACGATCGTCGATGCGCTCAACGGCTACATCACCGAGGCCGAGCCGTGGGTGCTCGCGAAGGACGACGCGAAGCGCGACCGCCTCGCCACGGTGATCTACACGTGCCTCGAGGGCCTGCGCGCGCTCGCCGTGCTGCTGTCGCCGATCATGCCCGAGTCCACGGCGAAGCTGTGGGCGGCGCTCGGTGCGCCGGGCGAGGTCACGGCACAGCCCGTGCGCGAGGCGGGCGCGTGGGGTCAGCTCGCGCCCGGCACCGCGACGACGAAGCTCGCCCCCCTGTTCCCCCGCATCGAAGAAGAGTGATGGCCGAGACGTACGTGAAGGAGCGTGAGAAGAAGGGCCGCAAGGACCTCACGCACCCGGAGGAGCCCGTACCGCTCGCGGTGCCGGTGTACGACAACCATTGCCACCTCGACATCGACGACGGCGAGGATCCCCTCGGCCTCGCCGAGCAGCTGGCGCGCGCCGAGCGCGCCGGAATCGCGGGCGTCGTGCAGTCGTCGGGCGACATCGAATCGTCGCGATGGGCGGTCGCGGCCGCAGAGCGGGATCCGCGCGTGCTCGCCGCGGTCGCGATCCACCCGAACGATGCGCCGATCTATGCGTCGGAGGGGCGGCTCGACGAGGCCATCGCGGTGATCGACGAGCTCGCCGCGCACCCGCGCACCCGCGCGATCGGCGAGACGGGCCTCGATTACTTCCGCACCGGCGAAGACGGACACGCGGTGCAGATGGCGTCGTTCGAAGCGCATATCGCGATGGCGACGTCGCACGGCCTGGCCATGCAGATCCACGACCGCGATGCCCACCGCGACGTGCTCGACACGCTCGTGCGCGTCGGAGCGCCGGAGAAGACCGTGTTCCACTGCTTCTCAGGCGATGCCGAGATGGCGCGCGAGGCGGCGGACCACGGGTACTGGCTGTCGTTCGCGGGCAACATCACCTTCAAGAACGCGCAGAACCTGCGCGACGCGCTCGCCGTGACGCCGCGCGAGCGGATCCTCGTCGAGACCGACGCGCCGTTCCTCACGCCGGTGCCGCACCGCGGGCGGCCGAACGCGCCGTACCTCGTTCCGCTCACGATGCGCTTCATGGCGGCGGAGCTCGGCGCCGACCTCGACGAGCTCTGCGCCCAGGTCGCCGCCAACACCCTCGAGGTCTACGGCTCTTTCTCCTGACCGTGTCCCATCTGGTGCGGGAATGCTGCCGTCTTTCCGACCTGAAGGGGGACACGGTCGCAGGGAACTCGGGGAGCGGGGTGAGATGATGGCGCACATGACCTCTGTTCGCCTGCTGGGCGCCGCCGACATCCGCCGCCTGGCCGCCGAGCTCGACGTCACGCCGACGAAGAAGCTCGGGCAGAACTTCGTCGTCGACGCGAACACGGTGCGCAAGATCGTGAACGTCGCACGCGTGACCCCCGACGATCGCGTCGTCGAGATCGGGCCGGGGCTCGGATCCCTGACGCTCGCCGTGCTCGCCGCGGGCGCGAGCGTCACGGCCGTCGAGATCGACCATCGGCTCGCCGCGCGCCTGGCGCAGACGGCCGCCGAACAGGGGGTGCCGGACGGCGCGCTCACGGTGATCGAGCACGACGCGATGACCGTGACCGACCTCCCGGGCGACCCCGACGTGCTCGTCGCGAACCTGCCGTACAACATCTCGGTGCCCGTTCTGCTGCACTTCATGGAGACGTTCCCCGGGCTCGCGCGCGGCGTCGTCATGGTGCAGGCCGAGGTCGGCGAGCGCCTCGCCGCGGTGCCCGGATCGAAGATCTACGGCGCACCGAGCGCGAAGGCCGCCTGGTACGGATCCTGGCGGCTCGCGGGAACGGTCTCCCGCCAGGTGTTCTGGCCCGTGCCGAACGTCGACAGCATTCTCGTCGGATTCGACCGCGCCGAAACGCCGATGGGCACGGAGGAGGACCGCCGCGAGACCTTCCGGATCATCGACCTCGCCTTCCAGCAGCGGCGCAAGATGCTGCGCCAGGCGCTCTCGCGCGAGCTGGGCGGATCCGCACAGGCGAGCGAGCTGCTCGAGGCGGCCGGCGTGGCGCCGACCGCGCGCGGCGAGTCGCTCGATACCGCGGCGTTCCTGCGGATTTCACGCGCGGTGCGCGCCGCCCGGTAGCCTGAAAGCGTGACTACCTCACCGCGCTTCCACTCCCGCCCTCTCGCCGACCTCAACCGCCCGTACGCTGCGGCGGACGACCGGTACGACGCGTTCGAGTACCGTCAGGTGGGCGCATCGGGGCTGTACCTGCCGCCGATCTCGCTCGGCCTGTGGTGGAACTTCGGCGACAACATCCCGATGGACAACCAGCGCGCACTGCTGCGCCACGCGTTCGACCGCGGCATCACGCACTTCGACCTCGCGAACAACTACGGTCCGCCCTACGGCTCGGCCGAGAAGAACTTCGGTCGCATCTACCGCGAAGACCTCGCGCCGTACCGCGATGAGCTCATCATCTCGTCGAAGGCCGGGTACGACATGTGGCGCGGTCCGTACGGCGATTGGGCGTCGCGCAAGTACATCGTGGCGAGCGCCGAGCGGTCGCTCCGGTCGATGAACCTCGACTACGTCGACATCTTCTACTCGCACCGTCCGGATCCGGTCACGCCGATCGAGGAGACGATCGGCGCGCTCGACGCGCTCGTGAAGCAGGGAAAGGCGCTGTACGTCGGCATCTCGTCGTACTCGGCCGAGCAGACGCTCGAGGCGAAGGCGATCGCCCGCAGCCTCGGCACGCCGCTCGTGATCCACCAGCCGTCGTACTCGATCATCAACCGCTGGATCGAGGGCGGGCTGACCGACGCGCTGCGCCAGGAGGGCATGGGGGCGATCGCCTTCGTTCCGCTCGCGCAGGGCGTGCTGACCAACAAGTACCTCGGCGACGGCGCGGCCGAGCGGGCGCAGCAGCGCGGATCCCTCGGGGGCACGCGCGTGACGCCCGCGGCGCGGGAGCAGCTGCGCACGCTCGACGCCCTGGCGAGGCAGCGCGGGCAGACGCTCGCGCAGATGGCGCTGCAGTGGGTGCTGCGGGACGGCGTGGTCACGAGCGCTCTGATCGGCGCGAGCCGGCCCGATCAGATCGATGAGAACGTGCGCGCGCTCGAGGGCGCCGCCTTCGACGCCGAGGAGTGCGAGATCATCGACCGCGCGGCCGAGCTCATCGGCGAAGACTTCTGGGAGTCCGAGTGACGCTCGTCGAAGAGTTCCCCGATGTCCGCGTGCGCGCACCGGCCAAGATCAACGTGTTCCTCGAGGTCGGGCCGCGCGCCGACGACGGCTACCACGAGCTGGCGACCGCGTTCCAGGCGGTGAGCCTGTTCGAAGACCTCATCGCGAGCCACTCCGACGGATTCTCGCTCTCGATCACGGGGCCGATCGATACGTCGAGGGTGCCCACCGACGAGTCGAACCTCGCGCTGCGCGCCGCCCGCCTGCTCGCCGAGCACGCCGGGTACGGCGGCGGCGTGCACATCGACATCCGCAAGGAGGCGCCGGTCGCGGGCGGCATGGGCGGCGGATCCGCCGATGCGGCGGCCGCCCTGGTGGCGTGCGACGCGCTGTGGGGCACGGGGCTGTCCGCGCGCGAGCTGCAGAGCCTGGCGGCGCGTCTCGGCGCCGATGTGCCGTTCGCCCTCATGGGCGGCACCGCGATCGGCACGGGCCGCGGCGATGCGCTGAACCCCGCGCTCGCCCGCGGCCGGTTCGAGTGGGTGATCGTGCCGAACGCGCTCGGCATGTCGACGCCCGACGTGTACCGCGAGTTCGACCGCCAGGCCGAGCCCGCGACGACGCCGGCCGTGCCGACCGAGGTGCTCCACGCGCTGCGGGCCGGCGACGCGCGCATGCTGGCCGAGGTGCTGCACAACGATCTGCAGGCACCGGCGCTGCGCATGCGCCCCGACCTCGCCGAGGTGCTCGAGTTCGGCGAGACGAACGGGGCCCTCGCGGGCATCGTCTCGGGATCCGGGCCCACGCTCGCGTTCCTCGCCGAGAGCCGCATCGAGGCGAGATCGCTGCAGCAGAGCTTGGAGCGCGCCGGCCACGAGGCCCTCACGGTCTACGGTCCGGTCCACGGGGCGCGCATCGTCTGATGGACCTCAACAGCGACGTCGGCGAGTCCTTCGGCCCGTGGCCGATGGGCGACGACGCTGCGATGCTCCGACACGTGACGAGCGCCAACATCGCGTGCGGGTTCCATGCGGGGGATCCCTCGGGCATCGCCCGCACGTGCCGCTCGGCCGTCGACTCGGGCGTCGCGATCGGCGCCCACGTCGGCTATCGCGATCTCGCCGGCTTCGGTCGGCGCTTCGTCGACTGCTCCGACGCGGAGCTCGCCGACGACATCGTCTACCAGATCGGCGCGCTCCAGGCGCTCGCCCGTCGTGAGGGCGCCGCGGTGCGCTACGTGAAGCCGCACGGCGCGCTCTACAACGCGATCGTGGGCCACCCCGGTCACGCGGGGGCGGTCGTCGACGCGGTCGCGTCGGTCGATCCCTCGCTCGCTCTGCTCGCACTGCCCGGATCCGTGGTCCTCGACCTCGCGGAGCGGCGCGGGATCCGCGGCGTGCGCGAGGCGTTCGCCGACCGCGGCTACCTGCCCGACGGGCGGCTCGTGCCGCGCGGCGACCCGGGCGCCGTGATCGTCGATGCCGGGATCGCCGCGCAGCGCGCGGTGCGCCTGGCCGAAGAGGGCGTGATCGAGGCCATCGACGGATCCCTCATCGCGGTCGACGCCGCGAGCGTGTGCCTGCACGGCGACACCCCGGGTGCGACCGCGATGGCCTCGTCGGTGCGCGCCGGCCTCGAGCACGCGGGGGTCGAGCTGCGGAGCTTCGCGTGAGCGCGCGTGTGCGTTGGGCGGGCGAGCGCTCCTTCCTCGTCGACCTGGCCTCGCTCGAGGAGGTGATGGCGTTCCACGCGCGGGTGGTGGCGGATCCGATCGGACAGGTGGAGCAGGTCGCCGCCGCGCGCACGGTGCTGCTCGTGTTCGCCACGGCGCGCGAGGCCCGCCGCGCGGCCGCGCGCGTGGGCGACATCGATCGCTCGCCCGCTGCGCGCGCCGCGCACCGCGAGACCACCATCGACGTGGTCTACGACGGCGACGATCTCTCGGAGGCGGCCGCGCTCACGGGCATGTCCGCCGAGGCTGTCATCGCGGCGCACACGTCGGGCCAATGGACGGCGGCGTTCGGGGGATTCGCGCCGGGGTTCGCCTATCTCGCGGGCGGCGATCCGCGCCTGCGCGTGCCGCGCCGCGAGCATCCGCGCACGGCGGTGCCGGGCGGCTCGGTGGCGATCGCGGGGGAGTTCTCGGCCGTGTATCCGCGCTCGTCTCCGGGCGGGTGGCGCCTGCTCGGCCGCACCGATGCCGTGATGTGGGATCTCGAGAGGGATCCGCCCGCGCTGATCTCACCGGGCGATGCCGTGCGCTTCCGGGCCGTGCGCGCGCTCGCCGTCGCGGCGCGACCCGCGTCGGCGCCGGCCGCCCGACCGCCCGCCGCGGACCTGCGGGTCGTCTCTCCCGGGCTGCTGTCGCTCGTGCAGGATCGGGGGCGCCCCGGTCTCGCCGACATCGGCGTGACGGCGTCGGGCGCCGCCGACACGGCCTCGGCGCGACGCGCGAACCGCACCGTCGGGAACGCGCGCGGCGCGGCGGTGATCGAGACCCTCGGCGGGCTGATCGTCGCGGCGGAGAGCGACGCCGTGATCGCGATCGCGGGCGCGGATCCGCACGCGCAGATCCGTCGACGGGCGAGCGACGCCGACGTTCCCGCGGCGCTCGAGGCGCCGGTGCTGCTGCAGGCGGGCGATGAGCTCGCGCTCGGCATGCCCGACGCGGGCCTGCGCACCTACGTCGCGGTGCGCGGCGGATTCGATCTCGCACCCGCGATGGGCTCCCGCGCCCGCGATACGCTCAGCGGCATCGGCCCGGATCCGCTCCGGGCCGGAGACCGCCTGGCAGTCGGCCGCTGCGCCGAGTCGGCCGTGGGCGTGCCCGCAGACGCGGTGGGCGATGAAGGGGGCGGCGACGAACCGGTGACGCTCCGGATCCGCTTCGGGCCGCGGGACGACTGGTTCGACGAGTCCGAGCGCGCGCACCTCACGCGCGCGACGTGGATCGCGGGGGAGCGGTCCGACCGCATCGGCACGCGTCTCGAGCCCGCTCCCGGTGAGCGACCGCTCGCCGTGCGGCCCGGCGACCTCGCGAGCGAGGGCATCGTCGTGGGGGCGCTGCAGGTTCCGCCCTCCGGCGAGCCCGTGATGTTCGGCCCCGATCACCCCGTGACGGGCGGGTATCCGGTGATCGCCGTCGTCGCCGCGGCCGATCTGCCGCGCGCCGCCCAGCTGCGCCCCGGCACGCGGATCCGCTTCGTCGCCGCGCCGTAGGGCGCGTCAGTCGCCGTCGCCGTCGTCGCCCTCCACCGGCGGAACCTCGATCGAGATCTCCACGTGCGACGCGGACGGTGCGACGCCGAAGAGATCGACCTCGCCCGGCTCCGGGAGAGACGCGGCGGGGTCATCGCGGTCGAGCGGCTCGCCGGGGAGCACCATCGAATCGTTGTGCGTGACGCGCTGCTGCTGGAAGAGTCCCATATCCCCATTGTGCATCCGCGCGAGCGGGTGCCGGCGGTCAGCCGACGAGTTCGCCGAGCTCGAGCCAGCGCTCCTCGAGCGCATCGCTCTCGTCGCTGAGGGCCGAGAGATCGGCGTTCAGCTTCTGCAGCCCGTCGACGTCTGCCTGGTCGTGCGCGGCCATCCGCGCATGGATCTTCTGCGTTTCGGCGGCGATCTTCTCGAGCCGGCGCTCGATCGAGGCGAGCTCCTTCTCGGCGGCGCGCTTCTCGGATCCGCTGAGCCCCGGCTTCTCGGGTTCGGAGGCGGCCTTCGTCGGGCGCGCGTCCTGCTCGGCGCGCAGCCGCAGGTACTCGTCGACCCCGCCCGGCACGTGGCGCAGCGTGCCGTCGAGGATCGCGTACTGCTGATCGGTGATGCGCTCGAGCAGGTACCGGTCGTGGCTGACGACGATGAGCGTGCCCGGCCACGAATCGAGGAGGTCCTCCATGGCCGCGAGCATGTCGGAATCGACGTCGTTCGTCGGCTCATCGAGCACGATCACGTTCGGCTCGCTGAGCAGCAGCAGAAGCAGCTGCAGACGCCGCTTCTGGCCGCCCGAGAGGTCGTCGACGCGGGCCGAGAGGTGCTCGCGCGCGAAGCCGAGCCGTTCGAGCAGCTGCGCGGGCGAGAGGTCCTTGCCGTCGACGTTGAACGTCGTCTTCTCACGGCCCAGCACCTCGCGCACCCGATCGGATCCGATGGTCTGCAGCTGCGAGAACTGCTGATCGAGCATGCCGAGCCGCACGGTCTTGCCGCGCTTGACCCGGCCGGTCGTGGGCTCGAGCACGCCGGAGACGAGGTTCAGGAGCGTCGACTTGCCGCTGCCGTTCGCCCCGAGGATGCCGGTGCGCTCGCCGGGGCCGATGCGCCACGTGACGCCCTTCAGGATCTCCCGGTCGCCGAAGGAGACGCCGGCGTCGAGCACGTCGATGACGTCTTTGCCGAGGCGCGCGACGGCCATCTGCTTGAGCACGATCGGGTCGCGCACGGGAGGAACATCGGCGATGAGCTCGTTGGCCGCGTCGATGCGGAACTTCGGCTTCGACGTGCGCGCGGGCGCACCGCGGCGCAGCCACGCGAGCTCCTTGCGCATCATGTTCTGCCGCTTGGTCTCGGTCGCGGCCGCCATGCGGTCGCGCTCGACGCGCTGCAGCACGTATGCGGCATAGCCGCCCTCGAAGGGCTCGACGATCTGGTCGTGCACCTCCCAGGTCTTCGTGCAGATCTCGTCGAGGAACCACCGGTCGTGAGTGATCACGATGAGCCCGCCAGCGCTCTTCGGCCAGCGGTTCCGGAGGTGCGCGGCGAGCCAGGAGATGCCCTCGACGTCGAGGTGGTTCGTGGGCTCGTCGAGCGCGATCAGGTCCCAGTCGCCGATCAGCAGCTGTGCGAGCGCGACGCGGCGGCGCTGACCGCCGGAGAGATCGCGGATCGGCGCGGCCCACGGCACGTCGGCGACGAGACCGGCGATGATGTCACGGATCTTCGCGTCGCCCGCCCATTCGTGCTCGTCGAGACCGCCCACGATCGTGTGTTCGACGGTCGCGTCCGGATCGAGGTCGTCGCCCTGCGTGAGCACGCCGAACCGCACGCCGCCGCGGCGCGTGACGCGGCCGGACTGCGGCTCGATCAGGCCCGAGAGCATGCCGAGCAGGCTCGATTTGCCGTCGCCGTTCTTGCCGACGATGCCGATGCGGTCGCCCTCGTCGATTCCGAGGGTGACCCGGTCGAAGACGATGCGCGTCGGGTATTCGAGGTGCAGGGCCTCGGCCCCGAGAAGATGTGCCATATCCGTCCCAGCCTACGCGGCCGAGATGTCAGTCGAGCGAGACCAGCAGGTGCCGCAGGAGCGTGCTCAGCCGCTTCTGGTCGGGCGCCGTCATGCCGCCGAGCAGCTCCGATTCGGCGTCGATGAGGCGCGTGATCGCCGCATCGACCCGGGTGCGCCCGGCGGGCGTCAGCGTGACGAGCGCGCCGCGCCGGTCCGACGGATCCGTTTCGCGCTCGACGAGCCCGCGCTGTTTGAGCCGGTCGATGCGGTTCGTCATGGTGCCGCTCGAGACGAGAGTCTGCTGCAGAAGCTGCTTGGGGCTGAGCTGGTACGGCGCACCCGCGCGGCGCAGCGCCGACAGCACGTCCCACTCCCACGGTTCGATGTCGGTGCGGCGGAACGCCTCGCGCCGGGCGCGCTCGAGGTGGTGCGAGAGCCGGTCGACGCGCGACAGCACCGCCATGGGGGAGAAATCGAGGTCGGGGCGCTCGGTGCCCCATGCACCCACGATGCGATCGACCTCGTCCTGTTCTGTCGGCATCTGACGATTATCGCGCGTTCGCGGCGGAACCGCCTGCGGCCGCGCCCGCGAGGAAGACGTCGACCGCGCGCGCGACGTGCTCCCGCTGCTGTGCGAGGGAGGCGACGGCGCCGTCGCCGAGGAGCATCGCCGCGTTGACCGGTTCGCCCATGACGAGCCAGTTCAGCTGCGTCGCCGCGGTCTCCGGGTCCGGCACGGTCAGCAGGCCGTGCGCGTCGATCTCCCGCAGCATCTCGGCGAGCGCCTCGATCGCGCGGCGCGGACCGTGGGCGTGGAGCGCCGCGGCGAGTTCGGGGAATCTCCCCTGTTCGCCGATGACGAGGCGCCGGAGGCGGAGCAGCTGCGGTGTGAGCACGGTGGCCAGCTGCGTCTCCATGCGGGTGCACAGCGCGGCGCGCACATCGGTGTCGGCGTCGATGTGCGAATGATCGACGCCCGCCCGGCGGCCGGCGGACATCGTCTGGGTCGTCACGAGATCGAGGAAGAGCGCGCGCTTGCTTCCGACGTGCCGGTAGAGGGTCTGCTTCGCGACGCCCGATTCGGCCGCGATCGAATCCATCGTGACGGCGTCATAGCCCTCTGCGAGGAACTGCCGCTCCGCCGCGGCCAGGATCGCCTCGCGCTTCGCGCGCGAGCTCGGTCGCAGCATCCGTCACCCTCCGTCGCGTTCTCGCTCTTGTCGAAATCATACTCACCGGTCTACTCTGTACATGTGAGACTCATCAGTCTCGAAACTGGAGCTGCACGGAACACGCGGAGAAATGAGGATCTGATGACGGATCGCAGGCGGACCAGCGGGCAGGCGGTCGATGTCGTGCGCGTGAGCATCGAGGCGGTCTCGTGAGCGCGGTCACCACCCCGACCGGCGACCGCGTGGTGTTCGACCGCTATGGGCCGGAGCGTGCGCCGGGCGTGCTCTTCATCAGCGGGGCGGGCCCGACGAGGGCCGAGGATCCTGAGACGACCGCCGCGGCGCGGCTGCTCGGTGAGCGCGGGGTGCAGGCGAGCGTGCACGACCGCGTCGGCCGCGGCGACTCCGCGGCCGACGGGCCGATCGATCTCGAACGGGAGCTGCGGGCCATCGAGGCGCTGGCGGGTGAACTGGGCGGCCCGGTCGTGCTCACGGGCCACTCGTCCGGATGCGCGATCGCGATGCTCGCGGCCGCGCGGATCGCGGCGTGCGCCGGGGTCGTGCTCTGGGAGGCGCCCATCGGCCAATTCGATGACGGGGCGCCGGCCTGGTGGGACGCGGTCGCCGCCCACATCGACGCGGACCGGCTGGAGGACGCCGTCGCCGCCTACATGGTCGGCATGCCTCCCGAATGGATCGAGGAGCTGAAGCGCTCGCCGCAGTATCCGAGCGTCGTGCTCAGCTGGATGCCGGACGGCATGGCGCTGTCGCTGGTCGAGCACATCGGGCTCGAGGAGGCGCTGCGCGGCGTCGCGGAGCCCGTGCTCGCCCTCGTCGGCGCGGAGACCTTCCCGGGGATGGCCGAGACCGCGTCCGCGATCGCCCGCGCGGCGCCGAACGGCGCGGCCGAAGAGCTCGCGGGCGCCTGGCACAGCTGGGAGCCGGCGGCGATGGCGTCGCGACTCGATCGCTTCGTGCGCGATGCCGTCTCGAGCGAGTGAATCTCACGCGAGCGTTCGGCAGCACCGGTTTCGGCGTGACAAGATGGAAATGTGACCGAGAGGTCGCGGTCCGCCATGGTGTAACGGCAGCACGACAGCCTTTGGAGCTGTTAAGTCCAGGTTCGAATCCTGGTGGCGGAGCGTGAGTGAGCACAACCTTGCCATCGTGATCCTGGCTGCGGGCCAGGGCACCCGCATGAAGTCCGCCACGCCCAAAGTGCTGCACAGACTCGGCGGCCGCACGCTGCTCGGCCACGTGCTGCGTACGGCGGAATCGCTCGGCGCCGACCTCGTGCGCGTTGTCGTGCGGCACGAGCGCGAGCGCGTGGCGGCATCGCTCGAGGACTATCCCGGGGCGATCGCGGTCGACCAGGACGAGATCCCGGGCACGGGGCGCGCGGCGCAGGTCGGGCTGCTCGCCCTTCCGAGCGACTTCGACGGCGACGTGCTGGTGCTCTCGGGAGATGTGCCGCTGATCGAGATCGACACGTTCCAGGCGATGCTCGACGAGCATCGAGCGCGCGCGGCCCACGCGACGCTCCTCGGGGCGCACCTCGCCGATCCGCACGGCTACGGGCGCATCATCCGCGGCGATGACGGCACGGTCGCGCGCATCGTCGAGCAGAAGGACGCGACGGCCGAGGAGGCCGCCGTCACCGAGATCAACCCGGGCGTCTACGTGTTCCGCGCTCCGGCGCTGCGCCGCGCGCTCGAGCAGGTCGGCACCGACAACGCGCAGGGCGAGATGTACCTCACCGACGTCGTGGGGATCCTGCGGCGCGACGGCGGCACGATCGCGGGCGTCACTGCGCCGGATGCGGCGGCCGCGCTCGGCGTGAACGACCGCGTGCAGCTCGCCGAGGCGGCGCGGATCCTCAACCAGCGCGTCGTGCGCCGCTGGCAGCTGAACGGCGCGACGATCCAGGATCCGGCGACGACGTGGATCGACGACACCGCGACGCTCGCGCCCGACGTGACGGTGCTTCCCAACACGCATATCCTCGGCGCGACGACGGTCGCCACGGGCGCCACGCTCGGTCCCGACACGTCGCTTCTCGATACCGAGGTCGGCGAGAACGCGACCGTGCGCCGCAGCGACGTGACCCTCGCCGTCATCGGCGCGAACGCGAGCGTCGGACCGTGGGCGTACCTGCGCGCGGGGGCCGAGCTCGCCGACGGCGCGAAGGCGGGAACGTTCGTCGAGATCAAGAACTCGCAGGTGGGCGCGGGCAGCAAGGTGCCGCACCTGTCGTACGTCGGCGACGCCGAGATCGGCGAGGGCGTGAACCTCGGCGCCGGCGCGATCACGGCCAACTACGACGACATCGCCAAGCACCGCACCGTCGTCGAAGACCACGTGCACACCGGCTCGCATACGGTCATGATCGCCCCCGTTACACTGGGTGCTGGCGCGAAGACGGGAGCGGGTGCGGTGGTCCGGAAGGACGTACCGCCCGGTGCCCTCGCGATGAGCGTGGCACCCCAGCGAAACCTTCCGGGGTGGGTCGAGAAGCACAGAGCGGGAACGAAGGCGGCCGACGCGGCCGCCGAAGCGCAGGGTTCGGAGAGACAAGCCGATGGCGAGTAAGAACAAGACAGTCGACCTCGATCTGGCTCGGGGCATCGCTCCCGGCAAGGAGCAGAAGTCCCGGAAGCGCATGGTGGTCGTGACCGGCAGGTCGCACCCCGAGCTCGCGGCGGACGTCGCTCGGCACCTGGGCATCCAGCTCGCGCCGACGGAGCATCGCACGTTCGCGTCGGGCGAGATCTACACGAGGTTCTCGGTCTCGATGCGCGGCACCGACGTGTTCCTGGTGCAGTCGTTCGGCGACAACATCAATGAGGATCTCATGGAGATGCTCATCATGCTCGACGCGCTCAAGCGCGCCTCGGCGAAGCGCGTGACCGTCGTCGTGCCGTACTACCCGTATTCGCGGCAGGACAAGAAGGGGCGCGGGCGCGAGCCGATCTCCGCGCGCCTGGTCACCGACCTCATCGCGACGGCGGGCGCCGACCGCATCATGAGCGTCGACCTGCACGCCTCGCAGATCCAGGGCTTCTTCAACGGCCCGGTCGACCACCTCTTCGCGAAGCCGGTCCTCGAGACGCACTTCCTCGAGACGCTGACCGCCGAGGAGCGCGACTCTCTCACCGTCGTCTCGCCCGACATGGGGCGCGTGCGCGTCGCCGACACGTGGAGCGACTCGCTCGGCGCGCCGCTCGCGATCATCCACAAGCGGCGCGACCCGAAGGTCGCCAACCAGATCTCGGTGCACGAGATCGTCGGGTCGGTCAACGGACGCACCTGCCTGCTCGTCGACGACATGATCGACACGGCGGGAACGATCGTCAAGGCCGCCGAGGCGCTCAAGGCCAACGGCGCGCGCAAGGTCATTGTGGGTGCGACCCACGCGGTCTTCAGCGAGCCCGCGGTCGAGCGGCTGCAGGATCCGGCGGTCGATCGCGTCGTCGTCACCGACACCGTTCCCGTGCCCGAGCACCGCCGCTTCGACGGCCTCACCGTGCTGTCGGCGGCTCCGCTGCTCGCCCGCGCGATCCAGGAGGTCTTCGAGGACGGCTCCGTCACGAGCATGTTCGACGGAGCGGCCTGACCGGGTCGAGCTTCACAGCGGGGGCATAGCTGGTTCCATAGCCGATCCATAGAGAACGGCGCACAATGGAGCACATGACGAACTCCGCGCCCGCATCCGCCCTCACCCGCCCCGACGGCACGCCCGTGCGCGTGCTGGTCGTCGACGACGAGCAGATGCTCACCGATCTGCTGTCGATGGCCCTGCGCATGGAGGGGTGGGACGTGCGCACGGCGGCCAGCGGCTTCGAGGCGCTCGACGCGGTCAAGGAGTACCGCCCCGACGCGCTCGTGCTCGACATCATGATGCCCGACCTCGACGGGATGAGCGTGCTGCAGCGTCTGCGCCAGCAGCAGAACATGGTGCCGGTGCTGTTCCTCACCGCGAAGGACGCCGTGTCCGATCGGGTCGCGGGCCTCACCGCCGGCGGCGACGACTACGTGACCAAGCCGTTCAGCCTCGAAGAGGTCGTCGCGCGGCTGCGCGCGCTCATGCGCCGGGCCGGAACCGCGCTCGCCGCCGAGCCCGAGCCGATCCTGCACGTCGGCGACCTGAGCCTCAACGAGGACAGCCACGAGGTGCTGCGCGCCGGCGTCGAGATCGAGCTGACGGCTACCGAGTTCGAGCTGTTGCGCTTCCTCATGCGCAACCCGCGCCGCGTCGTGTCGAAGTCGCAGATCCTCGATCGCGTCTGGAACTACGACTTCGGCGGCAAATCGAGCGTGGTCGAGCTGTACATCTCGTACCTGCGCAAGAAGATCGACGCCGGCCGCGAGCCGCTGATCCACACCGTTCGGGGCGTCGGATACATGATCAAGGCGCCTCAGTGACAGATCGCCTGCCGCCGCACGGCCCGGCGCGGCCCGCGGTCAATCGCCGCATGACGCTGCAGAGCCGGCTGATGATCACGATCTTCGCGATCGTGGCGGTGATCATGCTCGTCATCTCGCTCGTGACGGGCGTTGTGCTGAGCAACGTGCTCAACGGTCAGGCGGATGCGCGCGCGAACGAGGCGCTGACGAACCTCAAGAACGAGTTCGGCATCGGCATGCTCGACGGAACGGCGAAGGATCAGCTGCAGTCGGCGCAGGCGGCTCCCGGCACGCTCCTCGTGATCGTGAGCCCCTTCACGGGCACGACCGGCGCGATCGTGGGCAGCGACTACGAGCGCAATGTGCTGAACGACGCCCAGATCGAGCGCATCATCGACGCGGCGCAGTCGAACCCGTCGTCGCCCCTCACGAGCGTGGTCCTCTCGGGCCTCGGCGGCTTCCGCGTCGGCGAGATCGCCCCGCGCGGATCCGGGGACACGATCGGCGTGTTCGGGCTGTCGACGGCGGGCGAGAGCGCCACGCTCCGCCAGATGCTCTGGGCGATCGGTTTCGCGACGATCGGCGGAATGCTGCTGCTCGGCATCGCGACCTCGGGCGTCATCCGCTCCGGCCTGCGTCCGCTCCGCGGCGTCGCGCAGACGGCCCAGCGGGTGTCCCGCCAGCGGCTCGATCAGGGCGACGTCTCGATCGCCGAGCGCGTGCCGTCGCACCTCGCCGACCCGGGGACGGAGGTCGGACAGGTCGGATCCGCGCTCAACACGCTCCTCGACCACGTCGAGGATTCGCTGTCGGCGCGTCAGCGCAACGAGGAGACGATGCGCAGCTTCGTCGCGGATGCGAGCCATGAGCTGCGTACGCCGCTCGCCTCGATCCGCGGATACAGCGAGCTGTCGCTGCGCGATGCGACCCTGAGCGATACCAGCCGCCAATCGCTGCAGCGCATCGAGGCGCAGTCGCAGCGCATGACGGGGCTCGTGGAGGACCTCCTGCTGCTCGCGCGCCTCGACGAGGGCAAGGAGCTCGTCTACGAGATGGTCGACCTCAACGAGGTCGTCGTGGATGCGGTCGCGGATCAGGCGATCGCCGGAATGGAGCATGACTGGGGCGCCGACGTGGGGGAGGAGCCCGTGCTCGTCGCGGGAGACCGCTCTCGGCTCACCCAGGTGGTGACGAATCTGCTCGCCAACGCGCGCACCCATACGCCCGAGGGGACCGCCGTCACCGTGGGCCTGCGCACGAGGGGCGAGGGGTCCGCGACCCGCGCGGTGCTGACGGTCACCGACACGGGGCCGGGGATCGATCAGGAGCTGCAGGAGAAGCTGTTCACACGTTTCATGCGCGCGGACACGTCGCGCGCGCGCAAGACGGGCGGATCCGGCCTCGGCCTGTCGATCGCGAAGGCGATCGTCGAGGCCCATCACGGCACGATCGCGGTGACGAGCAGGCCCGGTGAGACGACGTTCACAGTGGAGCTTCCGGCGAAGCCCGCCGCCGCGCAGACCGACGCCGAGGGGGCCGGAGAATGATCTCCGGCCCCCTCGGTCGTGCGACGCTGGTCGTCAGTGCGTGTCTTCGGCCTCGACCTCGGAGCGGTCGCCCGACCACAGCGTGTGGAAGGTGCCCTCCTTGTCGATGCGCTTGTACGTGTGCGCACCGAAGAAGTCGCGCTGACCCTGCACGAGCGCGGCCGGCAGGCGGTCGGCGCGCAGGCCGTCGTAGTAGGCCAGCGACGAGCTGAACGCGGGCGAGGGGATGCCCGCCTGCGTCGCGGCGATCACGACGCGGCGCCACGCCGCCTGACCGCGCGTGAGCGCGTCGGCGAAGTAGGGCGCCGTCGCGAGCACGGGCAGCTCGGGCTGCTCGGCGTACGCGTCGGCGATGCGGTTCAGGAACTGCGCACGGATGATGCAGCCCTCCCGCCAGATCTTCGACACGGCGCCGAGGTCGATCGTCCAGTCGTACTCTTCGGCGCCCGCGCGGATCTCGTCGAAGCCCTGCGAGTACGCGATGATCTTCGAGGCGAACAGCGCCTGGGCGACGTCTTCGATGAAGGCATCGACATCGTCGACGTGGAACTCGACGTCGGGGCCGGGGAGCGTGCGCGCGACCTCGCGCTGCTCGGGGTGCGACGACAGCGAACGCGCGAACGTCGCCTCGGCGATGCCCGAGACGGGAACGCCGAGCGACAGCGCGGTCTGCACGGTCCATGCGCCGGTGCCCTTGGCGCCCGCCTGGTCGAGGATCACGTCGACGAGCGGCTTGCCGGTGGCGGCATCGACCTGACGCAGCACCTCGGCAGTGATCTCGATCAGGTACGACTCGAGCTCGCCCTTGTTCCACGCCGCGAAGACGTCGGCGATCTCGGCGGGCGTCTTGCCCGTGCCGCGCCGGATGAGGTCGTACGCCTCGGCGATGAGCTGCATGTCGGCATATTCGATGCCGTTGTGGACCATCTTGACGAAGTGGCCCGCGCCGTCGTGACCGATGTGCGTGACGCAGGGCTCGCCGTCGTCGGCGACCGCCGCGATGGAGCGGAGGATCGGGCCGAGCGTGACCCACGACTCGTCGGAGCCGCCCGGCATGATGGAGGGCCCGTTGAGAGCGCCCTCCTCGCCGCCGGAGATGCCGGCGCCGACGAAGTTGATGCCCGTCTCGCGAACCGCCTTCTCGCGGCGGATCGTGTCGGGGAAGTAGGCGTTGCCGCCGTCGACGATGATGTCGCCGGGCTCGAAGACCTTGACGAGCTCGTCGATGACCGCGTCGGTGCCGCGGCCCGCCTTGACCATGATGATCGCGGTGCGCGGCTTCGAGAGGCTGGCGGCGAACTCCTCGTAGGAGAACGCGGGCAGGAAGCCGGCCTCGGGGTGCTGGGCGATCAGGTCGTCGGTCTTCTCGCGGCTGCGGTTGTACACCGCGACCGTGTTGCCCTCGCGGCTTGCGAGGTTGCGGGCGAGGTTCGAGCCCATAACGGCGAGGCCGACGACCCCGATGTTTGCGACAGCAGCGTTCACGCACGTCTCCTTAAGAGAGGAATTCACGATTCATTCCCAGCCTACTCCGACGCTCGGGGCGCGAACCGACTCAGTCGTCGTACGACGACTGGCGTCCGAGGGCGTACGCGCCGCCGATGAAGGTGACGACAGACACGGCCACGAGGGCGCCGATGACGAGTTCGAGGATGTGCGAGGCGTCCATGGTGAGGCGGCTCCTGAATCGGGGAGGGAAAAGGGAGGAGTGCGTAAGCACGCACGGTGTCGACTCTATCTGAGCGATCGGGTACGATGAGACACGACCTCGGCGAGGGCGGCTGTTCTGCGGCCGCCGTTATCGACGCGGTGATGCGGTCCGGAAACGGTCTCCTCACGTGCTGCGTTCGAGTCGAGAGAACTTACCGGTACCCGCGGCCGATACCTCGCCGCGCACATCACAGGAGTGACCATGAGCGACGAGAACAAGCTGTCCGCAGAGATCCGCACCGAGTTCGGCAAGGGCTTCGCCCGCCGCCTGCGCGCCGCGGGCAAGATCCCCGCCGTCGTGTACGGCCACGGATCCGACGTCCGGCACGTTGCGCTCCCCGCGCACGAGACGGGCCTCATCGTCCGCTACGCGAACGCGATCATCACGCTCGACATCGACGGCGAGCAGCAGATCGTCTTCGTGAAGGACGTACAGCGCGACCCGGTGCGCAGCATCATCGAGCACATCGACCTCGTCACGATCAAGCGCGGCGAGAAGATCGAGGTCGAGGTTCCGCTCCTGACCGAGGGCGAGACCTTCTCGGGTACGTACATGACGATGAGCGCGAACACGATCCGCGTGCTCGTCGACGCCCTCACGATCCCCGAGCACATCACCGTCGACGTCGAGGGCCTCGAGGACGGCGCGCAGCTCTACGCGAAGGATGTCACGCTGCCTAAGGGCGCCGAGCTGCTCGACGACCCCGAGCTGCACCTGATCTCGGTCACCGCGAACGCGACCTCCGACGAAGAGGACGAGGCCGCGGAGTCGGCCGAGGCCGTGGCGGAGAACGCCGCCGAGTAAGCATTCGATATCGTTCGGGGAGTGCGGCGCGAGCCGCGCTCCCCGTTTCGTTCTCAGAGGATCCTCGCGATGGTCGATACCTGGCTGATCATGGGCCTCGGCAACCCCGGCCCCCGATACGAGCGCACGCGCCACAACGTCGGACAGCTGGTCGTCGACGAGATCGCGGCGCGCCGCGGCGAGAAATGGAAGCAGCACAGGGCCGGTGCGCGCGTCGCCGAGACATGGCTGCGCCCCGGCGGCCCGAAGCTCGTGCTGGCGAAGTCCAACGGATTCATGAACACCTCGGGCGGCCCGACATCCGCGCTCGCGACGTTCTACTCGATGGCGCCCGACCGTGTCATCGTCGTGCACGACGAGCTCGATATCCCCTTCGACGCACTGAAGCTGAAAACGGGCGGTGGACACGGCGGTCACAACGGGATCCGCGACATCGCCAAAGCGCTCGGCACGCCCGAGTTCGCCCGGGTGCGCGTCGGAATCGGCCGCCCGCCGGGGCGGCAGGACCCCGCGGACTGGGTGCTCAGCGAGTTCTCTCCGACCGAGCGCAGAACGCTTCCGATCCTCGTGGCGGATGCCGCGGACGCGGTGGAGCTGATCGTCGCCGAGGGGCTCACGGCGGCGCAGCAGAAGGTGCACGCGCCGCGCTGACCGGGATCAGCCGACGAACGGCACGTTGCCGATGAGACCGGCGAGCAGAGCTTCCGGCATGAAGGCCAGCAGGATCATCCATCCGATGCTCGCGATGACGATCGCCGCGATGCCCCATGCGCGTCCCCGGTTCACAGCGGTCGCGACGATGCCCTGCACGAGGCCCCAGAGCGCGATGAGGGCGTGCACGATCCACGCGGCGACGAGGATTACGACCGCGACCACGGCACGGCTCAGAGTGTCCCAGAGCTGCGCCTCGGTCTCGTGCACCAGGTCGGGATAGTCGGTGAAGCGCACGAGCCGACCGAGGGCGAATCCCGACGCCCAGATCCCGGCGGCGCCGAGGATCAGCGCCGACACGGAGGCGAAGAATGCGACGATGCCGACGCCGCGACGAGGTCTGACGGGGGATAGAGCGCTCACGCGACCACAGTATCCGTAGAATCGTCGGGTGAGTCTTACCGGGATCCTGCGCGCCCTCGACACCTCTGAATCGTTCCGGGAGGCGTTCGGAGCCACCTCCGTCGACTCCGACGTGTCGCTCGTCGATGGGCTCGACGCCCCGGGGCTCGCCGCCCTGATCGAGCGCAGGCGGGCGGCGGGAGCACCGGCTGCGCTGTTCGTCATCGCCCCGACGAGCAGGCGTGCCGAGAGCCTCGCCGCGTCGCTGCGCGCGCTCCTGCCGCACGCGGAGGTGCGCGAGCTGCCCGCATGGGAGACGCTGCCGCACGAACGTCTCAGTCCGAGTCCGGAGACCATCGGGCGCAGACTCGAGACGCTGCGCGCCCTCACAGCGTGGGACGGGGAGAGGCCCCTGGTCGTGACCGCCTCGATCCGCGCCGCCATCCAGCCGGTCGTGCGCGGGCTCGGCGAGGCGGATCCGATCTCGCTCGTCGTCGGCGGGCGCGATCTGTGGCTCGAAGAGGTCACGGAGCGGCTCGTCGAACTGGCGTACCACCGCGTCGACATGGTCTCCCGGCGCGGCGACTTCGCCGTGCGCGGCGGGATCCTCGACGTCTTCCCGCCGACGGCCGCGCATCCCCTGCGCGTGGAGTTCTTCGGCGACGAGGTCGATCAGATCCGCGAGTTCTCGGTGGCTGACCAGCGCAGCGTGCCCGGCGAGATCCGCAGCGTCGACCTCATCCCGAGCCGCGAGCTGCTGCTCACGCCCGACGTGCGCCAGCGCGCCCGCGAGCTCCAGGGCGAGTATCCGGGCATCGCTCAGATCCTCGAGAAGATGGCCGAGGGCATCCCCGCCGAGGGCATGGAATCGCTGTCGAGCCTCGTCGCGGGCCCGCTCGTCTCCATCGTCGACTATCTGCCGCGCGGCGCGAGCGTCGGCCTCGTGGATCCGGAGCGCGCCGTCTCGCGCGCGATCAGCCTGCGCGAGACGAACACCGAGTTCCTCGAGGCTGCGTGGAGCACGGCGACGGCCGGCGGCGACGCGCCCGTCGACCTGTCGACGGGCGGATTCTTCACGCTCGAGGACCTGCGCGGCTCCGTGCGCGAGGCGGGCGGCGTCTGGTGGACGTTCAGCCCCTTCGACAGCGGGCTGGCCGAGATCGAGACCGAGCTCGGCGAGGGCGTGTCCGCCGATGCCGCCGTGCGCATCGCGGGCGACGCGATCCCGTCGTTCCAGGGCAACGTCGAGGGCGCGACGTCGCACGTCGCCCAGCTCGTGCGCGACCGGTGGTCGGTGGTGCTCGCGGCCGCCGGATCCGGTCTGGTCGACCGCGCGCGCGACGTGCTGAGCGATCTCGGGGTCGCCGCGCGCATCGTCGACGACCTCGATGAGGCGCCCGAACCCGGCGTGGTCACGCTCGTGAAGGTCGAGATCGAGCGCGGCTTCGCGATGCCCGAGACGAAGCTCGCCGTGCTCACGGAATCGGAGTTCTACGGCCGCGGCGTGGGCGGCAGCCAGCAGGGTCCGAAGCGCCTCGCCTCCCGGCGCCGCAACGTCGTCGACCCGCTGCAGCTCAAGGCGGGCGATCCCGTCGTGCACGCGACGCACGGCATCGGGCGCTTCGTGGAGATGCAGCAGCGCGAGGTGTCGTCGGGCGGCCGCAACCCCACGAAGACGGTGCGCGACTACGTGGTGCTCGAGTACGCGCCGTCGAAGCGCGGTTACCCCGGCGACAAGCTGCTCGTTCCGACCGACCAGCTCGACCTGCTCTCGAAGTACGTCGGCGGCGAGAGCCCCCAGCTGTCGAAGATGGGCGGATCCGACTGGTCGCAGGCCAAGAAGAAGGCCCGCAGGGCGGTGCGCGACATCGCCGTCGAGCTCGTGAAGCTCTATTCGGCGCGCATGGCGTCGAAGGGGCACGCGTTCGGGCCGGACACGCCCTGGCAGCGTGAGCTCGAGGAGGCGTTCCCGTTCGTCGAGACGCCGGATCAGCTGCAGACGATCGACGAGATCAAGCGCGACATGGAGCGCGAGATCCCGATGGATCGCCTGCTGTCGGGAGACGTCGGTTTCGGCAAGACCGAGGTCGCCGTGCGCGCGGCGTTCAAGGCGATCCAGGACGGCAAACAGGTCGCGATGCTCGTGCCGACGACGCTGCTCGTCAAGCAGCACTTCGAGACGTTCGCGGATCGCTTCGCGGGCTTCCCCGTCACGGTCAGGGCGCTCAGCCGCTTCCAGACCGACACGCAGGCGCGGGAGACGCTCGCGGGCCTCACCGACGGGACGGTCGACATGGTGATCGGCACCCACCGGATCCTCACCCAGGGCATCGTCTTCAAGGACCTCGGCCTGCTGATCGTCGACGAGGAGCAGCGCTTCGGCGTCGAGCACAAGGACGCGCTGAAGAAGCTCAAGACGAACGTCGACATCCTGGCGATGAGCGCCACGCCCATCCCGCGCACGCTCGAGATGGCGGTCACGGGGATCCGCGAGATGTCGACGCTCGCGACCCCGCCCGAGGAGCGCCACCCGATCCTGTCGTACGTGGGGCCCTCGAACGACAAGCAGGTCGCCGCCGCGATCCGACGCGAGATGCTGCGCGAGGGCCAGGTCTTCTACGTGCACAACCGCGTGACGAGCATCCAGCGGGTGGCGAAGCACCTCGCCGAGCTCGTGCCCGAGGCACGCATCGCGGTCGCGCACGGCAAGATGAGCGAGAACCAGCTCGAGCAGGTCGTCGACGACTTCTGGGAGCGCAAGTTTGATGTGCTGGTGTGCACGACGATCATCGAGACCGGAATCGACATCCAGAATGCCAACACCATCGTCATCGATCGCGCGGACAAGTACGGGCTCGCCCAGCTGCACCAGCTGCGGGGGCGGGTGGGCCGCGGCCGCGAGCGCGCCTACGCGTACTTCGTCTACGACGAGGGCAAGCCGCTGTCGGAGACCGCGGCCGATCGGCTCGAGACCATCGCGGTGCACAACGACCTCGGCAGCGGCATTCAGGTCGCGATGAAGGACCTCGAGATCCGCGGCGCCGGAAACCTCCTCGGCGCCGAGCAGGCCGGCCACATCGAGGGCGTCGGCTTCGACCTGTACCTGCGCATGATCGGCGAGGCGGTGAGCGAGTTCCGGGGCGAGTCGTCGGACGGACCGGTCGAGCTGCGCCTCGAGCTGCCGATCGACGCGCGGATCCCCGACGATTACATCGACAGCGAGCGACTGCGCCTCGAGGCCTATCAGAAGCTGTCGGCCGCGGCGACGGCCTCCGCGGACCCCGACGCGATCGATCTCGTCGTCGAGGAGCTCACGGACCGGTACGGCGAGCCGCCTGCGGAGGTCGCGGGGCTCGTCGAGGTCGCGCGCCTGCGTCGACGCGCCGCGCTGTCACAGCTGAGCGACGTCGTCGCGATGGGCAAGAACCTGCGAATTGCGCCCGCGCATCTGCCCGATTCGATGCAGGTGCGCCTGAAGCGGCTCCACCCCGGATCGAAGCTGCTCGCGGGCGGCGACGCGCTGGTCGTGCCGCTGCCGACTGTGGGCGGCGAGCCGGTCACGGGATCCGATCTCATCGCGTGGGTGCGCCAGTTGCTGGACGCGCTGTTCCCGCTGGCTGATTAAGATGGTCTCCGGTGTGCCGGGAAGTCTGGTCGGCGTCGCGGATCGCCTGATTCGCGAGATTCGTCGACGTGAAAGGCAAGCATGAAGCTGCTTCGTTCCGAAAGATTCCCTGCGTTCCTGCTGCTCGGCGCCGCGGCGCTGGGCCTGATCATCGCCAACCTGCCGTTCGGCGGCGAGGTGATCTCGTGGAGCCACATCGAGATCGGTGTTCCGGGCCTCGAACTGTCGATCTCGCACTGGGTCGCCGACCTGCTGCTCGCGGTGTTCTTCTTCGGCGTCGCGGTCGAGCTGCAGTTCGAGCTGACGCGCGGGCAGCTCAACAGCGTCGCGAAGGCGATTCGCCCGGCGATCGCGGCGGCCGGCGGCGTCATCGTGCCGATCATCATCTTCCTGCTGATCGCGGGGCGCGGGGAGAGCGCGTCGGGGTGGCCGATTCCGACCGCGACCGATATCGCCTTCGCCCTCGGTGTGCTGGCGATGTTCGGCAAGGGACTGCCCAAGGGCGTGCGCATCTTCCTGCTCGCTCTTGCCATCATCGATGACATCGTCGGCATCGTGTTCATCGCGGTGCTGTTCGCCACTGACCTCGACTTCGGCATGATGCTCGCGGGCGTCGCGTGTGTGGCCGTGTTCGCGATCGTCAGTCGTTTGGACCTCCCGACCGCGATCCGCTTGCCGATTCTGATCGCGCTCGCAATAGCCGCATGGGTGTTCGTCTTCCAGTCCGGGGTCCACGCCACCATCGCGGGCGTCGCGCTCGGCCTCGTGATCCGTCAGGACGCCGGCATGAGCGCGCGGCACGCCCTCGAGCCGTGGATCAACGCGGTCATTCTGCCGATCTTCGCGTTCTTCTCGGCTCTCGTCGCGATCCCGCAGGTCGCGATCGACGAGCTCTCGCCGGCGCTGTGGGCGATCGTCGTCGCGCTTCCGGTCGGCAAGCTCATCGGGATCACGCTGTTCGGCTGGCTGGCGCAGTTCGTCGGACGCGGCGAGCGGCTGCCGGTCGGCGACATCCTCCCCGCGGCCGCGCTCGGCGGCATCGGGTTCACGGTGTCGCTGTTGCTGTCGAGGCTGGCGTACTCGGACGCGACGGTCGCGGACGAGGCGGTGCTCGGCGTGCTCATCGGGTCCCTGATCTCGCTCGTGCTCTCGGCGATCCTGGTCCCCCTGCGAGCCCGCCATCACCGCCGCCTCGCAGCAACCGCCTGATCCTTGTTCCCTCACCTCTGTCACTTCTCTCCCTCGGATCGCCGGGTGAGATGTGCCGGAGATGAGGAATAGTGGAGGGGTGATGGGTATGGGAGACGAGCTGCAGCGTGCCGCCGATGTCATGGATCAAGTACGTCAGCGCTGCGTGTGGTCACGGGAGATGACGCACGAGAAGCTCGTCCCGTACCTGACCGAGGAGGCCGCGGAGGTGATCGACGCGGTCGAATCCGGATCAGCGGACGACCTCCGCGAGGAGCTCGGCGACCTGCTCTGGCAGGTGCTGTTCCACTCGGCGGTGTCGGAGGAGTTCACGATCGACGACGTCGCTGCCGGGCTGGCCGACAAGATGGTCCGTCGTCATCCGCACGTGTTCGCGGGGGAGGAAGCGCCCACCGCTGAGCGCGTGCTCGAGCTCTGGAACGCGGCGAAGGTGGCCGAGAAGCGCTCGCGCACCTCGGTGCTCGACGGCGTACCGGCCTCGATGCCCGCACTCGCACTCGCGCAGAAGGTGCTCGGCAAGGGCGAGAAGGTCGGCGTCGGCCTGGAGCTGGTGGAGGAGATCCAGGCCGTCGAGGCCCTCGAGCAGGCGGACCAAGAGGCGCTCCTGCCCGAGACCGAGGAAGAGCTCGGCGACACGATCCTCGGGCTCGTCGCGCTGGCCCGCGCCCGAGGCTGGGACGCGGAGCGGGCGCTGCGCGGGCGCGTGCGCGCGTTCGTCGACGAGGTGCGGGAGGCCGAGCAGGGCTGACGGGCCGCGCGGTCCGGTAGGGGATAATGGATCCCCTATGGCAACTGTGAACCCGCCGCGCGGAATGCGCGATTTCCTCCCCGCAGACAAGGCCCGCCGCGAGCGCGTGCTCTCCGTCATCCGCGAGCGATACCGCGCGCACGGCTTCGACGAGATCGAGACTCCGGTCATGGAGGAGTACGGCCGGCTGCATGCGGGCATGGGCGGCGACAACGAGAAGCTGGCGTTCAACATCATGAAGCGCGGCATCTCGGCCGACGCGCTCGCGACGACGACCGACCCCGCGGATCTCGCCGACCTCGGGCTGCGCTACGACCTCACTGTGCCGCTGTCGCGCTTCTACGCCTCGCACCGCGCCGAGCTGCCCACGGTCTTCCGCGCCCTGCAGATCGCGCCCGTGTGGCGGGCGGAGCGCCCGCAGAAGGGGCGGTACCGCCAGTTCATGCAGTGCGACATCGACATCATGAACGATGCGTCGAGCCGTGCGGAGGTCGAACTGATCACGGCCACGCTCGACGTGCTCGACGCGCTCGGTCTCGCCGGCGCGCACGTGCGCATCAACGATCGCCGCGCGCTCGATGCGATGCTCGATGTCTTCGGGTTCCCCGAGGCCGAGCGCCCGGGCGTGCTCATCACGATCGACAAGCTCGACAAGATCGGGCCCACCGGCGTCGCGGCCGAGCTGCGCGAGCGCGGCGCCGCAGACGCAGCGGTCGGCGCCCTGGAGGCGTTCTTGGCGGGGCTCGAGGCGCCCGCCGGACCCTTCGGTCCCGAGCAGATCCGAGCCCTCCTCCCCGAGGGGATCCCGGGCGAGATCGTGGATCACCTCGTCGGCGTGGGCGAGGCGGTCTCGGCTGCGCGCGGCGACGCCCCGCTCGTGTTCGACCCGTTCCTCGTGCGCGGCATGGGCTACTACACCGGCACGATCTTCGAGATCGCGCACCCCGACGTGACGTACTCGCTCGGCGGCGGCGGACGATACGACGGCATGATCGGCCGCTTCCTCGGACAGGACGTGCCGGCCGTCGGATTCTCGATCGGCTTCGAGCGCATCGTCGACCTCGTCGCGATCGCTGAGGCCGAGGGAGCCCGCGCTGTCGTGCTCGTGCACGACAAGGACGTGCCGGTCGCGGAGCTGCTCGCCCACAAGGCGCGCCTCGTCTCCGACGGCGCGCGCGTGAGGCTCGAGCGCCGGCCGAGGAACCTCAAGGGCGTGCTCGAGCGCGCGCAGGCAGACGGCTACACGTCGTTCGCGACCGTCGCAGCGGGTCAGCACGACCTCGATTTCAAGCCCCTCCGCTGAGCGCCGCGTGAAGACGCAGGCCCGGCTGATCCGCCTGATCATCGTCTGGCTGCCGATGGCGGCCGTCACGGCGGTGGTCGTCGCCGAGATTGTCGCCCTGCCCTTCCTGCCCGCGCGCGTCGTGATCCATTGGTCGGTGGCCGGCGAACCCGACAGCTGGGGGCCGGCGTGGGGCACGATCGGTGTCACGGCCGCGATCGGCTACGGTGCGACGGCGCTGTTCGCAGCGGTCGCGCTGTTCGATCTCCGATCGGTGAACGACAGGCCGAGGCCGCGCTTCGTTGCGGCGACGACCTGGTTCGTCGTCGGATCCTGCGTGCTCGTGCTCGGCGCGACGTTCATCGGGCAGATCGGGAAGCCGGAGGCACCAGCCGGAACGGCGATGCTCGTCGCGATCGCGACCGGAGCGTCCTTCGCGAGCCTCGCGAGCACGCTCCTGCCGTCGTCGCGCCGTGACCGCTCGGATCCCGAGGGAGACGACCTGCGGCAGTGGAGCGCCACGACGGCCGCCGGGCGATACGGGCTGCAGGGGGCGATCACCGCCGGCCTCGTCGCAGCCCTCGCGATCGCGGCTCACGCTCTCGCGATGCTGGAGCAGCCCGCATGGATCGTCGCAGCGACGCTGCTCATCGTGCACGCAGCCGCCGCGCCCGCCGCGCTCGTCGTGCAGGTGCGGATCGACGCGCGAGGGGTCCTCGTGCGCTCGCCGATCGGAATTCCTCGGGTCAGCATCCCGCTGACCGATATCGCGGATGCTGACCTCATCGAGGTGGATCCGGCGGTCGAGATCGGGAAGATCGGCTGGAACGCGCGCTCTGCCGGACCGCAGTCGGGCGTCGCGATCCGCGCCGGCGAGGGCATCCGGATCCGCCGCGCGGACGGATCGCGCTTCGTCGTTGCGACTGACGATGCCGCTGCCGGCCTCGTCGTGCTGCGCGCGCAGCTCGCGGCCGAGCAAACCGCGCACGTGGGCACCGGCCCGACAGAGAGGATCCGCCCATGACAGACGCGCTGCTCGAGACCAGGAAGCGAGCCCGTCGCGCATTCGCGATCCTGTGCCTCTGGATCCCGCTGGCGGCGTTCGTCGGCATCGCGGCGGTGCAGCTTGCGCTGATGCCGCTTCTCCCCGACGTCGTCGCGACGCACTGGGGCCTCTCCGGCACGGCGGACGGGTTCGGTCCGTCCTGGACCTATCCGCTCATGACGATCGGCATCGGCGGCGGAATCACGGCACTGATCGCGGGCATCGCGCTGGCTGAGGTGAAGAGCCCGGCGCAGCGCACGCAGTACCGCTTCCTCGGGGTCGTGATCGGTGCGGAAACGGGGTTCCTCGGCTCGGCGATGCTCGGTCTCGTGATCGTGCAGGTCGGGGTCGACGATGCGTCGGACGCGCCGGATTCCCTCGGGATCATGATCCTCTCGCTCATCGTCGGGGCCGTGCTCGGCACGATCTATCTGCTCATGATCGAAGAGCCGCCGGCGGCGGACGCCGCAGAGCAGGATCCGCTGCCGTTGACGGGCGCGCAGCCGGGAGTGTGGACCCGTTCGGTGCGGATGTCGCGCGCGGGGGCGGTCACCCTCGGCGCGCTCGTCGGGGGCACGACGCTCGCCGTGCTCGCGCTGTGCTTCGACGCGGTGAGGCGCACGGGGAGCATTCCGTTCGCGCTCTGGGGAACGCTCGCGCTGATGCTCGTCGTCTCGGTGCTGTCGCTGTCGATGCTGCGCTTCGATGTGCGCATCGACGACGCGGGGCTCACGGTGCGCGCACCGCTCGGGTGGCCGCGGGTGCGCATCGCCGCCGGCTCGATCACCGCGGTGCGGATCGTTGAAGTCAGTCCGATGGCGGAGTTCGGCGGTTGGGGGTGGCGCTTCGGGGCGAACGGTCAGGGCTTCGTACTGCGGGCGGGGGAGGGGATCCGCGTCGCGCGCGTCGGCGGGAGCGACCTGACGATCACCGTGGACGACGCCGCGACCGCGGTCGCTCTGCTTCGCCGCGGCATGGCGAGATACTGAAGCCCCCAGGGGTCGTCGAGCCCGGCGCAAGCCGGACACTCGGAGAACCTCCGGTGAACGGCTGCGCGCCGCGCCGCACCGCACGACGCCGCCCCGATACGCTCCCCAACCATGACGTCAGGATTCGTACGCCGGTTGGGACTCTCGGACGCGGTCGCGATCGGCCTGGGATCCATGATCGGCGCGGGCGCGTTCGCCGTGTGGCAGCCGGCGATCGAAGCGGCGGGGAGCGGGGTGCTGATCGGGCTCGTGCTCGCGGCGGTCGTGGCGTTCTGCAACGCGACATCGACGGCGCAGCTCGCCGCAGTCCACCCGGTCGCGGGAGGAGTGTACGCCTACGGCAACGCAGAGCTGGGGGCGTGGTGGGGGTACCTCGCCGGGTGGTGCTTCGTCGTCGGCAAGATCGCGAGCTGCGCGGCCATGGCGCTGACCTTCGCATCGTACGCGGCCCCCGGGTTCGAGCGGCCGGCCGCGATCGGCGCCGTAGTGCTGCTCACGATCGTGAACCTCCTCGGCGTCACGCGCACGGCGAGCGCTGCGAAGATCATCGTCGTGATCGTGCTGCTGGTGCTCGTCTTCGTCGCGGTGTCGGGACTCGTCGGATCCACGGGCGAGCACGCATCGATCGGTGAGGGCCTGTTCGACGGCGGGTGGTACGGGATCCTGCAGTCGGCGGGACTGATCTTCTTCGCGTTCGCCGGGTACGCGCGCATCGCGACGATGGGCGAGGAGGTGAGGGATCCGGCGCGGACGATCCCGCGTGCCATCGTCTTCGCGCTCGCCGGCGCGGTCGTGGTCTACGCCGTGCTTGCGGTCACGGTGCTGCAGGCGCTCGGACCCGCGCCGCACGTCTCCGCGACGCCGCTCGCCGACGTCGTTGCGGCATCCGGGTGGGACTGGGGCGCGCCGGTCGTCCGCGTCGGGGCGGCCTGCGCCGCGCTCGGCGCGCTGCTCGCGCTCATCGCCGGCATCGGGCGCACGAGCCTCGCGATGGCGCGCGGGGGAGACCTGCCGGGATTCTTCTCGCGGATCCATCCGCGTATGCGCGTGCCGCACCGGGCGGAGATCGCGGTCGCGGCCGTCGTGATCGCGATCCTTCTCGTCGCCGACCTGCGCGGCGCGATCGGCGTCAGCTCGTTCGGGGTGCTGCTGTACTACTTCGTGGCGAACCTCGCGGCGCTGCGTCAGGGAAAGACGGTGCGCCGGTACCCGCAGTGGCTGCAGGTCGCGGGCGCGATCGGGTGCGCGGGCCTGGCCGCACTGCTGCCGTGGCCGTCGGTCGTGGCGGGAGCGGCCGTGGTCGCGATCGGCGTCGTGATCCGCGGTGCCCGGCTCATCGCAGAGCGCCGCAGCCTCTGAGACCCACCGTGTCCCACGTGATGCGCGAAAGCGGCAGTCGATCCCGCATCAATCGGGACACGGTCCGGAGGGCTCACGCCAGCGTCACGATGCGGGCCGTCGGATCCGGGGCCTCGTCCCAGAGGCCGGCCATGCCCGCGGCGACGTCGTCGACGACATCCGCGAGCTGATTCACCCGGAAGATGGTGCAGCCGCCGGCCTGCGGACGGTCGGCGTCGCGAGCCGATATCGAGAATCCGTGCGCCATCGCCTGGATCCACGCCTCGATCGCTGCCTTGACGGCCGCGTAGTTCGCACCGCCCGCGAGGGGACGGGCCACCTGCACCGACGAGACGACGGCGACGCGTGCGGCCGGCGATGCCTCGAGCAGCGGCCACGCCGCGCGGCACGCGTGGCGCACCGCCGTCAGGGCATCCGACAGCGCCTGCCAGTCCTCGTCGCTCTGACCAGGGATCCCGCCGCCGCCGCGCCACCCGCCGACCAGCGGGATCAGCCCATCGAGGGGTCCGAGGCCGCCGACGGCGTCGTCCACGGCCGCGGCGTGCGTGAGATCGACCTCGACCGCGTCGAACCCCGCGTCGGCGAAGCGCGCCAACCGCACCGGGCTCCTCCCGGCCACGACGACGCGCGCCCCGCGACCGCGGAGGGCGTGCGCGATCGCCCACCCGGCGTCGGATGTGCCGCCCGCGAGCAGCACGCGGCGATCGGTGAGTGTGCGCGCATCGGTCATAGCGCCCATCCTCTCGCACGATCGACCGCCCGCTGCCGGAATGACGCACGACGGGGTTCGCCCTAGACTGAGGGAGGGCCTCCCGGTCCGCCCATGCCCACCTTCTCAAGGAGTACATCCGTGGCACAGATCGAAGCAGTTGGCGCACGCGAGATTCTCGACTCGCGAGGCAACCCCACCGTCGAGGTGGAGGTCCTCCTCGAAGACGGCATCGTGCAGCGGGCGGCCGTGCCGTCCGGCGCATCGACCGGCGCGTTCGAAGCGTACGAGCTCCGTGACGGCGACGCCTCGCGCTACGGCGGCAAGGGCGTCACGAAGGCCGTCGAGTCGGTCATCGACGAGCTCGGCCCGGCGATCGAGGGCCTCGACGCGAGCGACCAGCGCCTGGTCGACCAGGTGCTGAACGAGGTCGACGGCACCGACAACAAGAAGCGCGTCGGCGCGAACGCCATCCTCGGCGTGAGCCTGGCCGTCGCGAAGGCCGCGGCCGACAGCTCCGACCTGCCCCTGTACCGCTACGTCGGCGGCGCGAACGCCCACGTCCTGCCGGTTCCGGCGCTCAACGTCATCAACGGCGGCGAGCACGCCGACAACGGCATCGACATGCAGGAGTTCTTCCTCGTGCCCCACGGCGCCGACTCGTTCGCCGAGTCGCTGCGCTGGGGAGCCGAGACCTACCAGGTGCTGAAGAAGGAGCTGCTCGCGGGCGGTTTCGCCACCGGCCTCGGCGACGAGGGCGGTTTCGCCCCCGACCTGCCGAGCAACCGCGCGGCGCTCGACTTCCTCATGTCCGCGATCGAGAAGGCCGGCTTCACGCCGGGCACCGACATCGCGGTGGGCCTCGACGTCGCCTCGACCGAGTTCTTCTCGAACGGCACGTACTCGTTCGAGGGCAAGGAGTGGACCGCGGAGCAGCTGACGGGCTACTACGAGGAGCTGCTCGCGAACTTCCCGCTCGTCACGATCGAAGACGCGCTCGCCGAAGACGACTGGGACGGCTGGCAGGCCCTCACCGAGCGCATCGGCGACAAGGTGCAGCTCGTCGGCGACGACCTGTTCGTGACGAACCCCGAGCGCCTGAAGCGGGGCATCGACCGCGGCATCGCGAACTCGCTGCTCGTGAAGGTGAACCAGATCGGCACGCTCACCGAGACGCTCGACGCCGTCTCGATGGCGCACTCGGCGAACTACACGGCCATGATGTCGCACCGCTCGGGCGAGACGGAAGACGTGACCATCGCCGACCTCGCGGTCGCCGTGAACTGCGGCCAGATCAAGTCCGGCGCGCCCGCGCGCAGCGACCGGGTGGCGAAGTACAATCAGCTTCTGCGCATCGAGGAGGAGCTCGGCGAATCCG
>DXAM01000115.1 GCA_019117025.1 Candidatus Microbacterium stercoravium
CGCGGCGCAGGCGGCCGATCGACCGGTCGCGGCCGAGCCGCCGCGCCCGCACAGCCCCGCGCCGGCCGCGCCCGCCGACGCATTCGCGTCGCTGCCTGCTGCAGGACCGGCCGATCCGTTCTCGTCGCCGCCTGCCGCAGCACCGGCCGATCCGTTCGCCTCGACGCAGCACCCCGCGCCGATCGATCCGTTCGCCGTGCCCGCGCCGCCCGCGCCCCCGGTCCCGCCCGCGCCTGCCGCGCCGCCGGTTCCGCCGCCTCCCGCGGCGCCCGACTCTGAGCCCGCGGCCGCTCCCGACGCGGGGAGCGCGCCCGACCACCGCAGCCCCATCGCCTTCGTGCCCGGCGTGACCGGGGAGCGCGACGAGCAGCCTGAGGTCGAGCCCGCGGCGCCGGTCGTGCCGCCGGTGCCGCGCACCGACGCTCCGCCGGCCGTCTCGCCCGGATCGGCCCCTGCGATGCCGATCCCTCCCGCGCTTCCTGCCCCGGAGCCGGTCGCCGAGGCCCCGAGCACGGCGCCTCCCGCCCCCGTGTCGGAGGTGCCGGCCGCGCCGGCGATGCCCGCCGTCGACGACGCCCCTGCGGCTCCGGCGCCCGCCCCCGCGGCGCCCGAGTTCCCCGACGACACGATCGTGCTGAACCAGGCGCCCGCGCCGACCGAGGTGGCGACGGTCGTGCTGGTGTGGGATGACGGTACGCGCACGGACGTGACCTCGCGCACCGTCTTCGGGCGCAACCCCGTCGCGACGGACGGCGCCGACACCGTGGCGATCATCGACGACACGCTGTCGCTGTCGAAGACGCACTTCGAGATCGCGATCGACGACGAGGCCGCCTCGATCGTCGACCTGCATTCGACCAACGGCGTCGTGGTCGTGCGCGGCGGCACTTCGACGACGCTCGTGCCCGATCGCGCGGCACCCCTCGCTGCGGGCGACCGGGTCACGATCGGCGAGCGCACCGTCTCGATCGAGCGAGCAGGAAAGCGCTGACATGACCGGAGCGATCACGACGGCGAGCGGCGTTGCGACAGACGTCGGCCGGCGCCGCACGGTGAACGAAGATGCGGCGCTGGCATCGTGGCCGTGCTTCCTCGTCGCCGACGGCATGGGCGGGCACGATGCGGGCGACGTCGCGGCCGCGACCGCGCTGTC
The DNA here is from genome assembly GCA_019117025.1 of Candidatus Microbacterium stercoravium. Taxonomy (GTDB): domain Bacteria; phylum Actinomycetota; class Actinomycetes; order Actinomycetales; family Microbacteriaceae; genus Microbacterium; species Microbacterium stercoravium. Next base: position 1,154 of record DXAM01000115.1, read on the forward strand.
GGCGTTCCAGCGCTTCTCCTCGCAGCAGTGGGTGACAGTCGACGACGCGAAGGGAGCGATCGATGCGGCGCGATCGTGCATCGAGACGTTCTCCCGCGCGCAGCAGGCGGGGGCCGGAACGACGCTGTCGGGCGTGATCGCGACCGAGGTCGACGGCGCCGGGTACTGGCTGGCCCTCAACGTGGGAGATTCCCGCACCTATCGCGTTCAGGGCGGCACGCTCACGCAGCTGACGGTCGATCACTCGCTCGTGCAGGAGCTGATCGAGGCCGGGGCGCTGAGCGCGGAGGATGCGCGTGGCGATCAGCGCCGCAACGTCGTCACACGCGCACTCGGCGCGGGCAACTCGGGCGACGCCGATGTGTGGATGCTGCCTGCAGAAGCCGGCGACCGCATCCTCGTGTGCACCGACGGCCTCACCGACGAGGTCGAGCCCGAGCGCATCGCGGAGATCCTCGGTCAGGAGAACGATCCGCGGCGAGCCGCGGCGGTGCTCGTGCGCGAGGCCGTGATGCGCGGCGGGCGCGACAACATCACGGCCGTCGTCGTCGACGCGCTCGACGTCGAGACGGCCGATCGCGGCGACGACATCGAGGGCGCCACGATCGAGCGCGTCGAGGGACGGTCGTCATGATCACGCTCGTCGCCGCCGGTGCACGCACCGCGCTCATCCCGTCCGCGGTCGACGCGACGGCCGTGCATGCGGCTCTCATGGAGTCGGCCGAGGCCGCGCGAGAGCTGCTCGGGGGAGCGGACTGGTTCGTCATCGTCGACGGCGGGCTCGTGCTGCGGCACGGCGATGTTCCGGTGACGATCGTCGATGGCGTCACGGTCGGCGACACGCTGCTCGACATCGGGGCCGACGAGGCCGCGCCGGGGCCCGAGTCGGGCGGCGGCGACCGCGTGCGGCCGGACGCCGGCGACCACGACGGCGCGACGATCTCGCTCGCCGAGCTGCGCGCCCGGCGAGCAGAGCAGAGCACTGAGCGCGCGGGAGACCACGACGGCGACACGATCCCGACGGGGCGCGCGGCGGCCCCGGTGCCGCGGATCCGCCTGTCGACGGGCGAGGTCATCGACATCGACCGCACGATCATCATCGGCCGCAGTCCGCGCGCCGCGCGCGTGGCGCTCAACGACGCGCCCCGGCTCGTGACGGTGCCGAGCCCGCAGCTCGACATCTCGCGCAGCCACCTCGAGGTGCGCGGTGAGCCGGGCGCCGTCACGGTGGTCGACCTGCGCACGACGAACGGCACGATGCTGCAGCGCGCAGGGGCCGATCCCGTGCGGCTGCGCAGCAACGAACCGACGGTCGTCGTCTCGGGCGACGTGCTCGATCTCGGTGACGGCGTCACCGCTGCGTTCGAGGATCTGTGATGGTGCGGCGCGCCCCCAGCGAACCCCCGGAGATCCCGGGCTTCACCTTCCTGCAGCTGCTCGGATCGGGCGGGTTCGCCGACGTGTTCCTGTACGAGCAGAAGCTGCCGCGGCGCCGGGTGGCGATCAAGGTTCTGCTGCCCGATCGCATCCATGCCTCTGCGGCGCAGTTCACCGCAGAGGCGAACGTCATGGCGATGCTGTCCACCCACCCGGCGATCGTCGCCGTGCACCAGGCGGGCGTCGCCGACGACGGGCGCCCGTACCTCGTGATGGAGTACTGCCCGCGCCCGAACCTGCAGGTGCGCTACCGCCGCGAGAGGTTCACGGTCGAAGAGGCGCTGCACACGGGGATCCCGGTCGCCGCGGCCGTCGAGACGGCCCACCGTGCGAACGTGCTGCACCGCGATATCAAGCCGGCGAACATTCTCGTCACCGAGTACAACCGGCCGGCGCTCACCGACTTCGGCATCGCCTCGTCGTCGATCGACGTGAGTGAATCTCAGGGCGTGTCGGTGCCGTGGTCGCCGCCCGAGGCGTTCCGCGAGCCCCCGCGCAGCGACCAGCGCAGCGACGTGTACCAGCTCGGGGCCACGGTGTACACGCTGCTCGCGGGGCGCTCGCCGTTCGAGATCCCCGGCGGCGAGAACGGCACGAACAGCCTGATCGATCGCATCGATTCGCTGCCGCTGCCCCCGCTCGGCCGTCGCGATGTGCCCCGCACCCTCGAGTATGTGCTCGAGCGGGCGATGTCGAAGAACCCGGCCGACCGCTTCCCGACCGCGCTCGCCTTCGCGCGGGCGCTGCAGAAGGTGCAGGCGGAGCTCGGCCATCAGGTCACGCAGATCGACATCCTCGACGACAGCGACGATGTCGAGGCGCAGGCCGACGACCTCGACAGCGGCACGACCCGCATCCGTCGTCTGCACGGCGACACGACCGTGGCGCCCGCGGGCCCGACGGTTCCCGCACCGCCGATGCTCGCCGAGCCGTTCGAGGT
>DXAM01000116.1 GCA_019117025.1 Candidatus Microbacterium stercoravium
GGGGGTCGTCACGGTCACCGAGACCTTCGTCGCCGAGTTCCCCGATTTCGACCAGAACCGCGGCATGCGGCGCGCGATTCCGACGACGTCGTTCGACCAGCCGCTCGCCCCCGAACTCGTGTCGGTCACCGACGAGAACGGCGACCCGCGCCCGGCCGATACCGACACCGAAGACGGGTACTTCACCATCACCTCCGCCGGCGATGACTACGTCCGCGGCGAGCAGACCTACGTCATCACCTACACCCTCGAGAATGTCGCCAGCACGATGGAGAACGGGTTTGACGAGTTCTACTGGGACGTCAACGGCGAAGACTGGCGGCAGCCGTTCGACCGCATTTCGGCGTCGGTGCACGTGGATCCGTCGCTCGAGTCGGCGCTCACCGGCGACTCCGCCTGCTATGTCGGCTGGAGCGGATCCGACCACCAGTGCAGCGTCGCGCAGTCGACCGACGAGGAGGGCCGCCAGGTCTTCTCCACCGAGACGTACGGCATCGAGCCGTACGAGGTGATGACCCTCGCGGTGGGGTTCGAGGCGGATACGTTCACCGAGTTCGACGCGTCGCCGTTCGCCTCCGGGTGGGCGATCGGGCAGCTGATCGCCGCGGTCGCCGGCGTCGGCGGCATCGTGTGGGCCGCGATCTCACGACGGCGCTACCTGCAGGATTCACCCGGGCGCCCCGTCGTGATCCCCGAGTTCGAACCTCCCGCCGGGTGGGACGCGCTCCGATCCGCTCTGCTGCTGCACGCGACGGATAAGGCGATCGCCGCGGAGATCCTCGAACAGGCCGTCGGCGGATCCCTGCGGATCGTCGAGCGCGAGAAGATCGGCGTGTTCGGCACGAAGAAACGGATGATCGCCGAGCTTGTCGATCCGTCGCGTGCCGACAAGAACGGGCTCGCGGTGCTGGCGGGGCTCTTCCCCGAGCTGCGTCCCGGCGAGGAGTTCGAGTTCGGCAGGACCAGCGATCGGTTCGCCAAATCGGCACAGAAGGTCGTGCAGACCGGTCAGACGAACGTGCGGAAGTTCAACCGCAAGGTTCCGGGCAAGGCGTACGCCGGACCGCTCCTCCTCACGTTCGCGGCCGTCGCCATCAACGTGGTGTGCGGAGTGGTCGCACTGGTGGGCTACGTCCAGCCCACGCTTCCGATCGTGCTGCTGGTCGCGGGTGGGGTCGAGATCATCACGGTGTCGATCATGCTCTCCCGCAAGCCCCTGACGCCCGAGGGCGCGGTCGCTCGCGATCACCTGCGCGGACTCGAGATGTTCATGTCGTGGGCGGAGGCCGACCGGATCCGCATGCTGCAGTCGCCGGCGGGCGCCGAGCGGCGACCGATCGACGTCGACGACGACGCGCAGATGCTCGACCTGTACGAGAAGCTCCTGCCGTTCGCCGTCATCTTCCGGATCGAAATGACCTGGGCCGAGCTCCTCGCCACGCGCTATCACGACGATTCGCCGTATTGGTACGCGGGGAGCGGATCCTTCAGCGCTTCGTCGTTCTCGTCGAGCATGTATTCGCTCACCACGAGCACGTCGAGCAGCAGCTCGTCGAGCGGCGGCTCAACGGGCGGCGGATCCGCCGGCGGCGGAGGCGGCGGTGGGGGCGGCGGCGGAGTGTGACGCCGCCCCGACAGGCAAGCGGCCCGTGGATCCGGTGGATCCACGGGCCGCTTCGCGCGATGCGTCAGTCGGTGCCGGTGTCGAACGCGGCCGACTCGCCGACGCTGTCGAGCCGCTCGTTGTCGAGGGGCGTCGCGCTCTTCGCGATCTGCTTCGCCTCGCCCTGCCGGAGCTCGCCGATCAGGTCGCCGGTCGTGCCCCCGATGATGCCGCGCGCGACGTAGTTCTCGAGGCGTGCGCGCGAGTCGGCGATGTCGAGGTTGCGCATGGTGAGCTGACCGATGCGGTCGCCGGGGCCGAAGGCCGCATCCTCGACGCGCTCCATCGACAGCTTCTCGCCCGCGTAGGACAGCGACGGGCCCGACGTGTCGAGGATCGAGTAGTCCTCGCCGCGGCGCAGGCGCACGGTCACGCTTCCCGAGATCTCGGATCCGACCCACTTCTGGATCGACTCGCGCAGCATGAGCGACTGCGGCTCGAGCCAGCGGCCCTCGTACATGAGGCGGCCGAGGCGGCGGCCCTGCTCGTGGTAGGTCGCGAGGGTGTCCTCGTTGAGGATGGCGTTCGCGAGGCGCTCGTAGGCGATGAACAGCAGCGCCATTCCGGGGGCCTCGTAGATGCCGCGGCTCTTCGCCTCGATGATGCGGTTCTCGATCTGGTCGCTCATGCCGAGGCCGTGGCGCCCGCCGATGTCGTTCGCCTTCATGACGAGCTGCACGGCGTCGGCGAATTCCTCGCCGTTGATCGCGACGGGACGGCCCTGGTCGAACGTGACCGTGACGTCTTCGGTCTGGATCTCGACCGACGGATCCCAGAACTTCACGCCCATGATGGGCTCGACGGTCTCGAGCGAGACGTCCAGGTCTTCGAGGGTCTTCGCCTCGTGCGTCGCGCCCCAGATGTTCGCGTCGGTCGAGTACGCCTTCTCCGCCGAGTCGCGGTACGGGTAGCCGTGCTCGACCAGCCACTCGCTCATGCCCTGACGGCCGCCGAGCTGACTGACGAACTTCGCGTCGAGCCACGGCTTGTAGATGCGCAGGCGCGGGTTCGCGAGCAGACCGTAGCGGTAGAACCGCTCGATGTCGTTGCCCTTGTATGTGGATCCGTCGCCCCAGATGTCGACGCCGTCTTCGCGCATCGCGCGCACGAGCAGCGTGCCCGTGACGGCACGGCCGATCGGGGTCGTGTTGAAGTAGGTGCGCCCCGCCGAGCGGATGTGGAAGGCGCCGGTCGCGAGAGCGGAGAGGCCCTCCTCGACCATGAGCGGCTTGCAGTCGATGAGGCGCGACTTCTCGGCGCCGTACTCGAGCGCACGGCTCGGGATGGTCTCGATGTCGTCTTCGTCGTACTGGCCGAGATCGCCCGTGTACGTGAAGGGGACGGCGCCGGCGTCGCGCATCCACGCGACGGCACAGGAGGTGTCGAGACCTCCGGAGAAGGCGATACCGACGCGCTCGCCGACGGGGAGGTTCTCAAGGACATTCGACATGGCTCCGATTCTAGGCGGCATACGCGCGCGGGCAGAATTGGGAACTCCGCGCGGTCGGGTCCGCACGCTTCCCAGTCATAGGAACCCCGGGTAGAATCGACTTCGGATCCACTGGGAGGGGAGCCGCATGGCGCGGAAGAAGCGTGGAGGCATCGTCCTCGGAGCACTCGGCGGTCTGCTGATCGTGGGCGGCGGCGCGCTCCTCGCCGGAATCCTGCTCCAGCCCGAGGCTGTTGAGAAGGTCTACGGCGAGACGAAGACCAAGGTGCAGGACACGGTCGCGAGCGTTCAGCAGAACGTGTTCGACGAGTTGCCGACCGTCACGATCGGTGCCACGGGTGGCATCGCCGAGGTCGACCGCTGCGACGGCACTTTCACGATCATGACCTCCTACGAGGGCGAGGGGATCCCCGAGACGGCGGCCGCGCACAACAACTGCAAGGGCGA
>DXAM01000017.1 GCA_019117025.1 Candidatus Microbacterium stercoravium
GCCGCACGGACCGACACCCAATGCGCGGGTGGCGGAATAGGTAGACGCGCTAGCTTGAGGTGCTAGTGCCCGTATTAGGGCGTGGGGGTTCAAGTCCCCCCTCGCGCACAGAGAGATCGGCCCCCGGTCTGAGATGAACTTCTCGGATCGGGGGTCTTTCCTGTTGTCCGCAGCGGGCCCGTGCGGCATTGCCGGGGCCGCCGGTGCGGGGTGCGTGACATCCTGAATGTCATGCAGGTCAGCCCCGTCGCCACGTTGCCGAAACGACTCGTCGGGCGCGGGCGCGAGATCTGGCCGGGGCTGGCCGTCTGCGTGCTGATCGCGGCCGCCGCTGCTGCGATCGGCCGATTCGTGCCGCTCGTGGGGTCCGCGATCCCCGCCGTCGTCATCGGCGTCGCGATCTCGCTCGTGCGTCGGCCGAACACGCGCCTCTCGCCCGGAGTGACGTACGCGAGCAAGTTCGTGCTGCAGCTCGCGGTCGTGCTGCTCGGATCCCAGCTGTCGCTCCAGAGCATCGTCACCGTCGGCGCGGAGTCGCTGCCCGTCATGCTCGTCTCGCTCGCGGTGTGCCTGCTCGGGGCGTGGCTCATCGGGCGCGCGATGCGCATCGAGCGCGACATCCGCACCCTCATCGGCGTCGGCACAGGCATCTGCGGCGCGTCCGCGATCGCCGTCGTCGAGGCCCGGCGCGAAGGGCGGGGGTAGCGCATCACGGCCGGGTGGCTGCTGAAGCTCGTCCCGTGGTTCCTGGTCGGGTTCCTGTTCGTCGCGGGCATCGCCTCGACCGGGCTCATCTCGCCGGCCGCGGCGTCGACCCTGAACGGGATCAGCGTCTTCCTCGTGGCCACGGCGCTCGCCGGCGTGGGGCTGTCGACGAACATCGCCGCGATCCGCACGGCCGGGCTCCGGCCGCTCGCGCTCGGCGGGATCCTCTCGCTGATCGTGACGGGCACGACGCTCGGCATGATGTTCGCCACGGGCCGCATCTGACGGCGGGGCGCCCGTGGCGCGCTCGTCGGCGGCCCGTCAGCGCGTGTCGGCGGCGAGCTCCCCGCGGACGATATCCGCGCCCGCGCGGAGCGCGCTCAGCTTCCCGCGCGCGACGCTCCGCGACAGCGGCGCCATGCCGCAGTTCGTGCTCGGGACGAGCTTGTCCGCATCGACGAACGCCAGCGCCCTCCGGAGGGTGTCTGCGACCTCGTCCGGGGTCTCGACGGCGTCGGTCGCCACGTCGATGGCACCGAGCATGACCTTCTTGCCCCGGAGGAGCTCGACGAGGTCGATCGGGACGCGGGAGTGCTGGCATTCCAGTGACACGACGTCGAGGGCGGACTTCTGCAGCAGCGGGAACGACTCCTCGTACTGCCGCCACTCGGATCCGAGCGTCGCCTTCCAATCGTTGTTCGCCTTGATCCCGTAGCCGTAGCAGATGTGCACGACGGTCTCCGCGCGCAGTCCCTCCGCTGCCCGTTCCAGAGCGGCCACGCCCCAGTCCTGCAGCTCGTCGAAGAAGACGTTGAACGCCGGCTCGTCGAACTGGATGATGTCGACGCCCGCCGCCTCGAGCTCCTTCGCCTCCTGGTTGAGGATCGTTGCGAACTCCCACGCGAGCTTCTCGCGGCTCTTGTAATGGCGGTCGGCGAGCGTGTCGATCATCGTCATCGGACCGGGCAGGGCCCACTTGATCGGCTGATCGGTCTGCTGGCGGAGGAACGCCGCGTCATCGACGAACACGGGCTTCTCGCGGCTCACAGCGCCGACGACGGTCGGCACGCTCGCGTCGTACCGATTGCGGATCCGCACCGTCTCGCGCCGCTCGAAATCGACCCCGGTGAGGTGTTCGATGAATGTCGTGACGAAGTGCTGGCGCGTCTGCTCGCCGTCGCTGATGATGTCGATGCCGCTGCGACGCTGCTCCTGGACGGCGATGCGCAGCGCGTCCTGCTTCCCCTCGGCCAGCGCATCCGTCTGCAGCTTCCAGGGGGACCAGAGCGTTTCCGGCTGCGCGAGCCACGACGGCTTCGGCAGGCTGCCGACGATGGAGGTGGGCAAAAGGGTGTGCATGATCGATGATCCTTCGCTGGTCATCCGACGGGGAGGGGGGAGCCGGCGGCCCACTGCGTGAGGAACTCTCCGTGCGGCTTGATGAAGTGCTCGGCCGTGTACTGTCCCTGCGTGACCGCGAGGTGATCGCGTTCGACGCGATCGTAGGCGATCTGGGTGCGCGAGAAGTCCTGCTGCTCGAGGCTCGGCCGATAGACGGCCGCCGCCCGCGAGTTCGTGTTGTAGATCTCCGGGCGGTAGATCTTCTGGAACGTCTCCATCGTGCTGATCGTGCCGATGAGCTGCAGGGGCGAATAGTCGTTCAGCAGATCGCCTCGGAAGTAGAACGCGAGCGGCGCGACGGCACCGGGCGGCATGAAGTACCGCACGCGCAGGCCCATCTTGCCGAAGTACTCGTCGGTCAGCGAGAACGCGTCCTGTTGGTACTCGACGCCGAGGATCGGGTGATGGTTCTCGGTGCGCCGATACGTCTTGCTCGTCGACACGCTGATGCAGATCACGGGGGACGACGAGAAGCGCTCCCGGTACGCGGCCGAGTCGAGGAAGTGCTGGAACAGCTTGCCGTGCAGCTCGCCGAAGTCGTCGGGGATGGTGAATTCGCCCGCGTCGGCGCGCGCGGCCGGCAGCCGAACGCTGAAATCGTAATCGCGGAGGTAGGAGGAGAAGTTGTTCCCGCCGATGCCGTGGCGGCGCTCGCCGGTGCGCCGATCGACGATCGTGACGTCGAGGATCTCGAGCAGCGGGAACTGCTGGTCCTCGCCCTCCGCGGCGAACTGCAGCTCGACCGAGACGATGTCGAGCTCGACGGTGTAGCGGTCGCGCTCCGGGTTGTCCCAGTGCGCGAGGTCATTGAACCGACGCTCGATCATCGTCAGGGCGTTGCGGAGATTCTGCTGCCGGTGCTCGCCCCGCGCCAGGTTCGCGAAGTTCGTCGTCGTTCGCGAGCTGTCTGATGGCGAGTAGTCCTCGTCGAAGCGAGTGGTGCTGATCGTGAAGGTGAATTCGTTCGCCATGAGCGGCCAATCCAAGAGGTGGTCGGCCGGGCTCGGCCTTGCGGAAGTCGTCGCATCCATCGTGCACGCAGAAGGGAGGCATCGACAAACTCGGCCCGACTATGTATGCCTATAGCCTGTATCTATGTCTCAGGGATCGAGCGGCATCACGCTCCAGCGGCTCCACTACTTCATCGAGGTCGCCGCGGAGGGATCGATCAGCGCCGCGGCCGACCTCCTCTACGTCTCGCAGCCGACCATGTCGGCCGCGATGAAGGATCTGGAGGCCCGCGTCGGCCGCCCGCTGCTTCGCCGATCCGCGCGCGGCGTGACGCTCACGGCAGACGGAGCGGAGTTCCTCGGGTACGCCCGGCAGATCGTCGAGCAGGTGGAGCTGCTCGAGCAGCGCTACCTCGGGCGGCCGCCGTCCCGTCGCCTGCTCGGGGTGTCGGCGCAGCACTATTCGTTCGTCGTCGACGCGTTCGTGCGGATGGTGAGGTCGAGCGGGGCGGCCGAGTACGAGTTCTCGCTGCGCGAGACGCGCACCTGGGACATCATCGAGGACGTCCGTCTGTTCCGCAGCGAGCTCGGCGTGCTCTACCGGAACGATTTCAACCGCAACGTCATCGACAAGCTGCTCCGCGATGCGGGGCTCGCGTTCCGCCCGCTCTTCCTCGCCGAACCGCACATCTTCATCTCCCGGAAGAACCCCCTGGCGGCGCGCGATCGCGTCACCCTCGCCGATCTCGCCGAGATGCCGCGGCTCACGTTCGACCAGGGGGCGAACAACTCCTTCTCCCTCGCCGAGGAGATCCTCTCGACGCTGTCGAGCCCGCAGGAGATCCGGGTCTCCGACCGTGCGACCATCTTCAATCTCATGATCGGACTCGATGGGTACACGATCTCGACCGGCATCATCAGCGACGACCTCGATCCGGAGATCGTCGCCATCCCGCTCGACGTCGATGAGCGCATCGAGATCGGCTGGATCGCCCATTCCGCGATCCCGCTCACCGAGCAGGCGAAGCGCTACCTCGCCGAACTCCGCGCCGTCGTGGCCGGCTTCGGCATGGCGCTGCTGGAGTAGCGTCAGCGCAGCGACGTGTGCCGCGCCACCGAGCGCGCGCCCCACCAGGCGAACACGCACGTCGCGATCACGCTGACGAGCAGGATGCCGAGGCCGAACACCTCGGGAGCGTCCGTCGAGGTTCGCCCCGTCACCTCGTCTGCGAACGTGCGGAACATCCCCTCCGCGACGAGCGTGCCGGTGTCCGGGCCCGTGAGCCGTACGCCCAGCGGAACGAACAGCATCGCCGCGAAGCCGGTGACGGTGACGACGACGTACATGAGCACGGCACCGATCACCGGGGCACCGAAGCCGAGGTGGTTGAATCGCGCCCGTGCGCCGACCGACATGAGACCGGCGCCGACGACCACGAGGTAGAGGATCTGCAGCAGGATCGACCCGGCGATCAGCCAGAACATCGCCGCGTCGATCTCGTCGAAGCCCGCCCGGAGGAACTCGACCACGCCCTGATCGGTCGAGATCGCGAGCGCGGCGGCGCACGCGACGAGTGCGACCGCGGTCATGGCGAGCGCCGCGACGGCCATGGTCGCGCCGTAGAGCACCTTGGCGGCGAACAGTGCGCGGCCGCCGACCGGCAGCGCCATGGTGAAGTATCCCTCGCGGCCGTACATCGTGCGCCAGTAGTTCTCGGCCAGCAGACCGAGCACGATGGGCGTGATGAGGATCGACGCGATGATTGCGAGCACCAGCCCGAAGCCGCCGAGCACCGGAACATTCAACGCGGCGAGAACGAGCGACACCGCGGTGACGATCAGAAGGATGCCGACGGTCGTGGCGAGAGTCTTCCGCGTTGCGCGGAAATCCTGGGCGAAGATCGTGCCGATCATGATGCGTACACCTTTCTGAAGAGCGAATCGAGCCCCATGCCGTGCTCATCGCGCAGGTCGTCCGCGGTGCCGCTCAGCAGCACCGATCCGTCTTTCAGGAACACGACGGCGTCGACGATCTGTTCGACGTCCTGGATGAGGTGGGTCGAGACGAGCAGGAGAGACTCGTCGTCGAAGTTCTGCAGGATTCCGCGCATGATGACGTCGCGCGACGCCGGATCGACGCCCGAGATCGGTTCGTCGAGCAGATACACGCGCGCACGGCGCGACATTGCGAGCGAGATCTGCAGCTTCTCGCGCATGCCCTTCGACATCTCCTTGAGGCTGCGATCCCAGGGCAGCGCGAAGAAATCGATCATCTCGCGAGCCTTCCCGGCGTCGAAGTCGGCGAAGAACCGCTCGAAGAGGGCCATGGAATCGGCCGGTCGGTGTGTGTCGGGCAGGAACGATGCATCGGGCAGGAACGAGACGAGAGCCTTCGATGCGGCGCCCGGCGCGTGTCCCGCGATGCGCACCGTGCCCTCCCAATCGCTGAGCACCCCTGCGAGGATCTTGAGGAGGGTGGTCTTGCCGGACCCGTTGTCGCCCATGAGGCCGACGATCCGGCCCTGCGGGAGGGCGAGGTTCAGCTCGCGCAGTGCGGGGCGCCCGCGATAGGCCTTGGAGAGGTTCGTGACCTCGACGGCGGGAATGGTCATTGGTCGTCCTTTCGTGCGTTCCAGCGCTGTTCGAGCAGACGCGTCGCCTCGTCGAGGCTCATGCCGAGCCCAGTGGCGGCGGCCGCGAATCCGTCGGCGGTCGTGGCGGCGAGCGCCGCGCGCGCCGCGCGGATCGCCGACACATCCTGTGTGACGAACCGACCCGCGGTGCGTTCGGTCGTCGTGAGTCCGAGTCGGTCGACCTCGGCGAGCGACTTCTGCACTGTGTTGGGGTTCACGCCCAGCTCGAGCGCGAGCTCGCGCACGGCGGGGATCTTGTCGCCCGGGTGCCAGTGACCGACCGCGATCCGGCGACGGAACTCGTCGACGAGCTGCGCCCAGATCGGCCGCGAATCATCGATCTGCATGCGCGGATTCCTTTCGAACGGATGCTCGGCTCGTCCTGTATCAGTGTATTACGACACTAATACAAGTTTCACGCGGGATCAAGCATCGGAGATCGGGCTGCGCGGCAGTCGGTCACATTTACAGGAAAAGGAATGCGACGATTGACGTATGTCCGGTGAGCTCCTCATCCTGATCCTCGTGATCGTCACAGCGATCGCATTCGACTTCACCAACGGATTCCACGACACCGGCAATGCGATGGCCACGTCCATCGCGACCGGCGCGCTGAAGCCGAAGGCCGCGGTCACGATCTCGGCGGTGCTCAACCTCGTGGGCGCGTTCCTGTCGGTGGAGGTCGCGGCGACGATCACGAAGGACGTGCTGAGGATCCAGACCGATTCCGGCGATCTCGTGGCGGGCCTGAACCCGCAGACCGCGATGATGATCATCTTCGCCGGCCTCGTGGGCGGCATCCTCTGGAACCTGATCACCTGGCTGCTCGGTCTGCCGTCATCGTCGTCGCACGCGCTGTTCGGCGGGCTGATCGGCGCCGGCCTCGCCGGCATCGGCTTCTCGGGGGTGAACTGGGGCGGAATCATCTCGAAGATCATCGTTCCGGCCTTCCTGTCTCCGGTGATCGCCTGCCTCATCGCGGCGATCGGCACGTGGTGCGTGTACCGCCTCACGCGCCGCGTGGCATCGAAGCGCCGTGAGACCGGGTTCCGCTGGGGACAGATCGGCACCGCATCGCTCGTGTCGCTCGCGCACGGAACGGGCGACGCGCAGAAGACGATGGGCGTCATCGCCCTCGCCCTCATCGCCCACGGATCCCTGACGACGGCGGGCATCGAGGAGAACGGCCTGCCGGTCTGGATCATCTTCGTGTGCGGCCTCGCGATCGCGCTCGGCACCTACCTCGGCGGGTGGCGGATCATCCGCACGCTCGGAAAGGGCCTCGTCGAGATCGACTCGCCGCAGGGCATGGCCGCCGAGGCGTCGTCCGCGGCGATCATCCTCACGTCGTCGTCGATGGGCATGGCGCTGTCGACGACGCACGTCGCCACCGGGTCCATCCTCGGATCGGGCGTGGGGCGGCCGGGCGCGGCCGTGCGCTGGGGCGTGGCCGGACGCATGGCGTCGGCATGGCTCATCACGATCCCCGCTGCGGGTAGTGTCGGAGCCCTGTGCTTCTTCCTCGAGCACCTGATCGGCGGCCTCCCGGGCGCGCTCGTGGTGTTCGGCCTCCTGGTCGCCGCAGCGACGTACATGTACGTGCACAGCCGCCGCCAGAAGGTCGACGCGTCGAACGTCAACGCCGACTGGGACGAGGGGGCGCGCGGGCAGCGTTCGGACAGCGCCGCCGCCAACTGAGGGCACCTGACGGAGAATGATCATGAGCATTGATGTCATCGAGATCGGCCTGGCCGCCATGCGCGTGCTGGGGCTCGGCCTCCTGTTCGGCGCGGGACTGCCGGCGCTGTTCGCCCTCGGCATGAAGCTGCACGCGGTGGGCGTGGGAAGCGATGAGGACGGCGCGGTCGTGCGCCGCAACCCGTTCGCGATCGCTGGTGCGTATGCGCTGTACGCGGTCGTCGTCGCTTCCGTCGTCGTCGGGGTGCTCTTCGTGACGCGCCACACCCTGCAGCACTACTTCGGCCTGACGCTGTTTGGAGTCTGACATGGCAGAGAACATCATCAGCGCGGTCCTCAACTGGCTGCGCGCCGGATACCCCGAGGGCATTCCGCCGAAGGACTCCTTCCCGCTCATCGCGCTGCTGCGACGCACGCTGATCGACGAGGACTACGAGGCGATCGTCGCGCAGCTCGCCGCCGACGAGGCGAAGAAGATCCGTGTGCGCCACATCCGCAGCGCGATCGAGCGCGCCACTTCGGAGGAGCCCGAGGAGGAGGACGTGCGCGAGGTCGCGGCGCGGCTCGCCGCGGGAGGGTGGCCGCTGAGCGGCAAGGCGATGCGGATGGCCGAGGAGATCGAGCCCGATCCTGCGGAGAGCGGATCCGCCGATGCGGCCGAGCGCGAGGCTCCGGCCGGCCATGAGCTCACCGACCCGGGTGCGCCGGTCGACGAGAACGACAGCCGCAGCGCCGTCGAGCGCGTCATCGACTGGCTGCGCGCCGGGTATCCGGAGGGCGTGCCGTCGACCGACTACGTGCCGCTCCTGGCGCTTCTGCGCCGTCGCCTGACCGACGACGAGGTCGGGCGGGTCGCGGATGAGCTGGTGCATACCACCGACGCCGACGGCGAGGTCTCGCGCATCGACGCCCAGGTGCTGATGGCGAAGGTGCTCAACGAGCTGCCGAGCGATGAAGACATCCGGCGCGTATCCGATCGGCTGCGGCACATCGGCGTCACGCTCATCTGACGCCGTCCGGTCATTCGCCGATCGGTTCGCCCCACGAATCGAGCGACTCGCGGGTGTCGACCACGTACGCCTGCGGGTGCCCCGGCAGGTAGCGCACGACGAGCGGGTCGGTTCCGGTGGCCGTCGCATCGCGGTCGGGGTAGGTGACGGGGGAGAAGAACGGCAGGTTGAGCGTGTAGCGCGTGCCGTTCTCGGCATCGAACGTGACGGTTTCGAACGACCCGCCCTCGTCATCGACGATCGTGTCGGCGCGCACGCCGTGATCGTAGATGCATCCGCGCGTGATGGGGCCGAAGAGGAGGCTCGCGAGGGCGATGGCGAGGCCCGCGAGCACGACGAGGGCGAGCGCGACGAAGGACCAGCTGCGCGTCTGCGCGACGATGCGCAGGCCGCGCTCGATGCGCAGCTGCTCGAGCCGGGAGCGCGACGGTCCCCGTCGCAGAGCGAGGCCGATGAGCCCCATCGCGCTGCAGCTGCCGAGGAACACCATCTCGTAGGCGTGAGTGGCTGGAAAGTTGGCGAGCCACACGATCGTGTCAGGGATGCTCATGCGAGGCCCTCCTGTCGCTGAATGGTCATATGCACCCGGTCGGGATGCGCGGGTTCGTACATGGCGAAGACAGGGGAGCCGACCTGCACATTCGCGAGAGCCGCGGGATGCACGAACACCGTGGAGTCGGCTTCGAACGGCGGCGAGCCGTCGGCGGGTGACACGAGCAAGCGCGCGGTGATCTCCACCTGGCCCTCCTTCTGCTCGCCGGTCGGGTGCAGAGCGAGCACGCTCGCAGGCTGCGAGACGCCCGTCGTGCGCGCCGCGATCAGGTCATCGGCGATGAGCCCGTGGGCGACCCGCCAGCGCAGCATCATCTGCTCGAACTCGGGCGAGCCCGGATCGGCGAGCGCGAGGCGATCGGGTGCGTCCGGTCGGTATTCGACGGCGAGCAGCCGACCGGGGCGGAGGTCCGCGGTCTCCGGCGCCGTCAGCAGCTCGGTGACGCTCGAGAGGAACGGCTCGCCCGCGACGGGCTGCACCTCGAGGCAGATCTCGTACTGCGGCACGTCGTTGATCGTCACGCCGGTGCGGCCGCTCCCGATGCCGGGTTTCCGGGCGGGGGATGCTCGCAGGTGAGGCTGTCCTCACTTCATGCGTGACAGGATGAGGACATGGGTCAGCAGAAGAAGTCGCGCACGCCGTACGTGTTCGAGGTCGTCGGGGTCGAGTCCGTGTCGCCGCGGCTGGTGCGCGTGTGGTTCGGGTGCTCGGATTTCGACGGCTTCGCCGCTGCGGCGGCCGAACGCGCGAGCACCGATGCCTACGTGAAGATCCACTTCGCGCGGCCCGAGCTCGGTCTCACACCGCCGTACGACCTCGATGAGCTGCGCACTCGTCTCGCTCCCGAGGACATGCCGTCGCGCCGCACCTACACCGTGCGGATGATCGACCGCGACCAGCGCCGCATCGCCGTCGATTTCGTCGTGCACGGCGACGCCGGAGTCGCGGGCCCGTGGGCGGCGCGCGCCGCCGCAGGCGACCGAGTCTCCGTGTCGGGGCCGGGCGGCAAGTACGCGCCGAGCCCGGATGTGGCGGAGCACCTGTTCATCGGCGACGAGTCGGCCCTTCCCGCGATCGCGTCGGCGATCGAGTCGCTGCCCGCGGACGCGGTCGGAACCGCGCTCATCGAGGTGGAGTCCTCGCGCGACGAGGTCGCGATCGACGGCCCGGCGGGCGTGCGGATCCGATGGGTGCATCGCGCGCGGGAGCCGTACGGATCCGCGCTGGTGGCCGCCGTGGAGGCCCTTCCGCAGCCGACGGAGGTCATCGACGTGTTCGCGCACGGCGAGCGCGCGGCGATGAAGCGGCTGCGCGGCATCATTCACGGCGCATGGGGGATCCCGCGCGAACGGCTCTCGCTCTCGGCGTACTGGGCGGCCGGTCGCGCGGAAGACACCTTCCAAGCCGAGAAGCGCGAACCGGTCGGCCAGATCTTCGAGCCCGAGCAGCATTCGCCGGCTCCATAACCCGATCCGTGTCCCACGTCGGAACGGAATGACGGCCGGATAACCGCACCGAGCGGGACAAGGGGGATTCGGGGGTCGGGTGCGGTCCAGGTTCCGCACGGACGTCCGGGTAGCGTAGAGCCATGCCTGCCGACGAGCTCTCTGAGGTCGTGCGCCTCGCGCGCGATCTGATCCGCATCGACACCACCAACTACGGTGGAGGAAACGCGAAGGGCGAGCGCGAGGCCGCCGAGTACGTGGGCGCGTTCCTCGAGAGCCTCGGCCTCGAGCCCGAGTACTACGAGCCCCTCCCGCGCCGCACGAACGTCATGGCGCGGGTGGCGGGCGCCGATCCCGACAAGCCCGCTCTCGTGCTGCACGGGCACCTCGACGTCGTTCCGGCCGTGGCGGCCGACTGGTCGGTCGACCCGTTCGCGGGCGAGATCATCGACGGGCTCCTGTGGGGGCGCGGTGCGGTCGACATGAAGAACATGGACGCGATGATCCTCGCGTCGGTCGCCGACCTGATCCGCTCGGGCCAGAAGCCCCCGCGCGACCTGATCCTCGTCTTCTTCAGCGACGAGGAGAACGGGGGCGTCGAGGGATCCGCGCTCGTCGTGCGCGACCGTCCCGAATGGTTCCGGGGCGCGACGGAGGCGATCAGCGAGGTCGGCGGATACTCGATTCCGGTCGGCGACAAGAGCGCCTATCTGCTCCAGGTGGGGGAGAAGGCCCTCATGTGGCTCACCCTGCGCGCCCGCGGCCGCGCCGGTCACGGCAGCCGCGTGCACGCCGACAACGCGATCACGCGCCTCGCCCGCGCGGTCGAGAAGATCGGATCCGTGCGGTGGCCCGTCGAGCTGACCGACACCACGCGCGCGCTGCTCGCCGGCATGACCGGCGTGTGCGGCTCCGCGAGCGAGGACCCTGACGAGATCGCGTCCTTCGCCGGGCCTGCGGAGGCCTTCCTCGCCTCCACGTGGCGCACCACGACGAACCCGACGGGGCTGACAGCCGGCTACAAGCACAACGTGATCCCCGATGCCGCGAGCGCGACCGTCGATGTGCGCGTGCTGCCGGGCACGGAGGACCGCGTGCTCGCCGAGCTGCGCGAGCTCGTCGGCGACGACGTCGAGATCGAGATCTTCCACCGCGACATCGGCCTCGAGGTTCCGTTCGAGGGCGAGCTCGTCGACAAGATGGTCGCCGCGATCGGCGTGCACGACCCGGGTGTGCCGGTGCTGCCGTACCTCCTCGGCGCCGGAACCGACAACAAGGCCCTCGCGACGATCGGCATCACAGGCTACGGCTTCGCCCCCCTGAAGCTGCCCCGCGACCTCGACTTCACCGGGATGTTCCACGGCGTCGATGAGCGCGTGCCGACGGCCGCGCTCGAGTTCGGGCAGCGAGTGCTCACCGATCTCATCCGCTCTTACTGACCGCTCAGAAGGATCAGCATGCACATCATCGAAGCGATCATCCTCGGTCTCGTGCAGGGGCTCACCGAGTTCCTGCCGATCTCGTCGAGCGCGCACATCCGTGTGGTCGGCGAGTTCCTGCCGTCACAGGCCGACCCCGGGGCGACGTTCACCGCGATCACGCAGATCGGCACCGAGATCGCCGTGCTCGTCTACTTCTGGTCGAAGATCGTCACGATCATCGGCCGCTGGGCCGGCTCGCTCGTCGGCAGGGTGCCGCGCAACGACCCCGACGCACGCATGGGATGGCTCGTGATCGTCGCCTCGGTCCCGATCGGCATCCTCGGCTTCGCACTGCAGGATTACATCCGCGACGTGTTCCGCAACCTCTGGCTCGTCGCCGCCGTGCTGATCGTGTTCGGCCTGATCCTCGGCGCCGCCGACCGCTACGGCGCCCGGCGCGCCGAGATGGACGACGTGACGTACCCGCAGGGCATCACGATCGGCGTCGCGCAGGCCCTCGCGCTCGTGCCCGGCGTGTCGCGCTCCGGCGCCACCACGACGGCCGCGCGGCTGTTCGGCTTCAAGCGCACGACGGCCGCGGAGTTCTCGTTCCTCATGGCGATTCCGGCGGTGCTCGGATCCGGACTGTTCGAGCTCGTGCACGGGCTCGGCGAGGCGGAGCCGGGCCCCTACGGGTGGTCGGGCGTCATCGTCGCGACCGTCGTTGCGTTCCTGGTCGGCTGGGTCGTCGTCGCGTACCTGATGCGCTACCTCGAGCACGGCAGCTTCATGCCGTTCGTGATCTATCGGATCCTGCTCGGCATCGCGATCATGGTGATGCTCGGCTTCGGCGTGCTGACGCCGTTCGCGGGGGCCTGAGCCTAGGGGCGGCGGCCCTTGCCGGGGCCGCCGTCGCCGCGCAGGTAGCGTTCGAACGCCTGCGCGATCGCGTCGCCGGACGCCTCGGGGGAGTCCCACGTATCGCGGGTCTCCTCGAGCTGATGGATGTAGTCGGTCATCTCCTCGTCGTCGGCCGCGGCGGCGTCGACGGTGGCCTCCCACGTCGCGGCCTCCGTCGGGAGCGAGCCGAGGTCGAGCTCTCGGCCGGTGATGTCGCGGACTTTCTCGAGCAGCGCGAGCGACGCCTTCGGAGACGGCGTCGCGCCCGCCACGTAGTGCGGCACGCTCGCCCAGAGCGACAGCGTCGGGATCCCCGCGCGCTCGGCGCCGTCCGCGAGCACTCCCAGGATCCCTGTGGGCCCCTCGTACCGGCTGCGGTCGAGGTCGAGCCCGCCGCGGATCATCTCGTTCTCGCTCGTCGCGTGGACGGCGATCGGGCGGGTGTGCGGCACGTCGCTCATCATCGCTCCGACCGTGATGAACGCGGTCACGTCCTCCGCGAGCAGGCCGTCGACGAACTCGGCGGTGAACCCGCGCCACGCCCGCGCCGGCTCGACGCCGTGCGCCGTCCAGAACCCGCTCGCGTCGACAGGACGGCTGAGCGTCGCCTCGGGCCACTCGAGCAGCCGCTGCCCCTCGCCGTCCATGCGCATCATCGGACGCGTGTACTGGTAATCGAAGTAGAGCTCGGGATCGACCGAGACGACGTCGGTCGTCGGCTGGAGCCCTCGCAGCACGCGCACGCACTGCGAGGCCGCTTCGCCGGCATCGTTCCAGCCGTCGAATGCGGCCACCGCGATGCGCGGTCCGAGAAGCTGCTTCGACTGCTCTTCCATCGGGATCCCTCCTGAAGGTCTGCCTCCAGGCTATCGCTCCGGCGCAACCGCCTAGGCTGGTGCGGTGACTCTCACCGACATCGCCCTGCCCGCGGCCGTTCTCTGGGACATGGACGGCACCCTGGTCGACACCGAGCCGTACTGGATTGCCGCCGAGAAGCGGCTCGTCGCCAGCTTCGGACGCAGCTGGACCGACGAGCAGTCGCTGCAGCTCGTCGGCAACGACCTCGAGGGATCGGCCGCCGTGCTGCAGGCGGCCGGCGTCGCCATGCCCGTGGCGGCGATCGTCGAGCGACTCACCGACGAGGTGATCGCCCAGCTCGCCGAGCACGGTGTGCCGTTCCGCCCGGGCGCGAAGGAGCTGCTCGCGTCGCTCCGCGCGCTCGGCGTGAAGACGGCGATCGTCACGATGTCGCGCCACCGCATGGCCCAGCGCGTGGTGGACGCGATCGATTTCGACGCTTTCGACGCCGTGCTCGGCGGAGATGACGTCGAACGGCCGAAGCCGTTCCCGGATCCGTACCTCGCCGGCGCCGCGGCGCTCGGCGTGGACATCCGCGATTGCGTCGCGCTCGAGGACTCGCCGACGGGGCTCACCTCCGCGGTCGCGTCCGGTGCCGCCAGCATCGGCGTCGAGCACCTCGTGCCGCTCGCGGGCATCGGCGCGCGCGAGGTGTGGAAGAGCCTCGCCGGGCGCACGCCCGACGACCTCGGTCGGGTGTGGGGCGCGGCGCGCTCGGAGGATGGCGCGTGAGCGCTGTGCGGGGCGAGTTCGTCTACGGCGACCGCGTGCAGCTGACGGGGCCGAAGGGCAAGCTGCAGACGATCACGCTGGTCCCTGACGGAGAGCTGCACACGCACCTCGGCGTGCTGCGCCATGGCGATATCGCCGGGCGGCCCGACGGCTCCGTCGTCGCCAACAGCGAGGGCCACGAGTACCTGTGCCTGCGACCGCTGCTGCGCGATTTCGTGATGTCGATGCCGCGCGGCGCGGCGATCGTGTACCCGAAGGACGCGGCGCAGATCGTCGCGCAGGCGGACATCTTCCCGGGCGCGATCGTCGTCGAGGCGGGCGTCGGTTCGGGCGCCCTCTCGATGTCGCTGCTGCGGGCGGTCGGATCCGGCGGTGCGCTGCATTCGTTCGAACGGCGCGCGGAGTTCGCCGACGTCGCGCGCGCGAACGTCGAGACGTTCTTCGGCGAGACGCCCGAGCAGTGGGAGATCCATTTCGGCGATCTCGCGGAGGCGCTGCCGCGCGACCTGCCGAACGGTTCGGTCGATCGCGTCGTGCTCGACATGCTCGCGCCGTGGGAGGTGCTCCCCGCCGTCAGCGATGCGCTCGCGCCCGGCGGCGTCGTGACCTGCTACGTCGCGACCGCGACCCAGCTCAGCCGCGTGGCGGAATTCATCCGCGGTCTCGGCTGCTTCACCGAGCCCGACTCGAGCGAGACGATGGTGCGCGGCTGGCACGTCGACGGCCTCGCTGTGCGGCCCGACCACCGCATGGTCGGCCATACCGGCTTCCTCATCACCACGCGCAAGCTCGCGCCCGGATCGATCGCGCCCGAGGTCAAGCGGCGCGCGTCGAAGCGCAGCTACGGAGATCACGATGAGGAGGCGTGGACGCCCGGTTCGGTCGGCGACCGCGAGATCACCGACAAGAACCTGCGCAAGCGCGTGCGCGAGGCCGAGAGGGCCGCGTCGGGCGCGCGCCGCGCCGCGGAGCTGCGCAGCGCCGAATCGCCAGACGACGGTGCGATGGGCGGATCCACACCCGCATCGGTTTAGACTGTGCCGGTGCGCAAGACGACAGCCGTAGCCAGTGTTCTGGGCCTCGCCGCCCTCGCCCTCGTGGGATGCTCCGCCGCTCCTGAGACCCCGGAGACGTGCGGTCGAACCGGTGACAGCGCCCTGTCGGCCGTCGACGTGTCGGGCGACTTCGGTCCCGACATGACGGTCGACGCGCCTGCGGGCTTCCGCTCGGCCGTCCCCGAGGTGAGCGACATCGAGGTCGGCGACGGCCCCGTCATCGCGTCGATGGATCAGGCGGTCGCGTTCGACGTGCTGTTCGTCGACCCGGCATCCGGTGCGAAGATCCCGCTGTGGGACGCTCCCGGCAGCCTCACGCGCATCGCGACCCCCGCGGCGGTGTCGCAGCAGATGCTGCCCGCGATCGAAGACGCGCTCACCTGCGCGAGCGAGGGGTCGCGCATCGTGGCCTCGCTCGGCGAGGAGGGCGTGACCGCCGACTTCGGCCAGCAGCTGCAGAGCGTGCTGCAGCAGGTGGCGCAGTCGACGAGCGACGAGCCCGTGGAGGCGCCCGCGCTCGACAGCGTGCTGCTCGTCATCGAGGTGAACCGGGTGCTGCCGGCAGCGGCCGACGGATCTGCCGTCTACAATGCCGCGTTCGGAATGCCGAGCGTCGTGCGCGACCCCGACGGTGTTCCGGGCATCTCCGTTCCCGTCGCCGACGCGCCCTCGGAGCAGACCACCCAGACCCTGCTGAAGGGCGACGGCCCCCGGATCGCGGAGAACGACGCCGTGACGGTGCAGTACACGAACGTCAGCTGGTCGTCGCGCTCGGTCACGACGTCGACGTGGGAGAGCGGGGCCCCCGAGACGAGCACGGTCGCCGAGCTGCCCGAGGGGTTCGCCGAGGCGCTCGAGGGCGCCACGGTCGGCTCGCAGGTGCTGACGGTCGTTCCCGGCGAGTCGGGAGACGCGACCGTCTCGGTCATCGACGTGCTCGGAGCGGTTCCCGCAGCCTGAGCCGCACCGTAGGATTGCCGCGTGGCACAGCGGATCTCTCCCGAAGAGCGGCTCATGAACCTCACGGTCGCCCTCCTGGGCACCGAGGTCGGACTGACGCGCGCCGAGATCTTCTCCTCGGTGACCGGATACGTCGAGCAGGTGCGCCAGGGCGCCGACGAGTCCGCCATCGGGCGCATGTTCGAGCGCGACAAGGAGACCCTGACCGAGCTCGGCACGCGCATCGAGGTCATCGGCGATGCCGCGAACCCGCGCAACATGCGGGACGCTCGGTACCGGATTCCGCGCGAGGACAACTCGCTTCCCGACGACCTCGAGTTCAGTCCCGGCGAACTCGCCGTGCTGAGTCTCGCGGCCGAGGCCTGGAGCGAGGCGGCGATGTCGCGCGAGGCGCGCGCCGGGCTGCGCAAGATCCGCGCGCTCGGCTATGACGTCGACGAGCCGATCCTGGGCTTCACTCCACGCCTCGATGCCCGCGACGAGTCGTTCTCTCCGCTCGAGGAGGCGATCGCGCGCGGCGCGGAGGTGACGTTCGACTACCTGCGTCCGGGCTCGCAGCGCGTGCGCACCCGGCGCGTGCGTCCGCGCGCGCTCGTGATGTTCGAGGGGCGCTGGCACCTGCGCGGCCGGGACGAGGGCGTGGGAGCCGATCGCACCTTCCTGCTCAGCCGGATCGTGTCTCCGGTGACGGCGACCGGCGCGCGGTTCGAGCCCGACGATCAGGATGCGAGCGCGGAGGAGGCCCTCGCCGGTCTGCGCGCGCTCGCCGAGCGCCAGCGCGCCGTGATCGGGGCGGTGCCGGGGTCCGAGGCTGCGCTGCGTCTCGCGCGGCGTTCCGTCGCCGCGCCCGGCGCCGACGAGCTCATCGTGCCGTACGTGGATCCGTACGTGTTCGCCGACGAGCTCGCGTCGTACGGGCCGGAGGTGCGCGTGGCGAGCCCCGCGGAGCTCGCGGACCTCGTGCGCGACCGTCTCCGCGCGGTGCAGATGCGGCACGCGCGGCCGGCGGATCTCGATGCCGCCGAGCGGGCGGATCCGGTGCGCCCTCCGCGTCGCCGCAGCACCGGCTCGACCGAACG
The DNA here is from genome assembly GCA_019117025.1 of Candidatus Microbacterium stercoravium. Classification (GTDB taxonomy): domain Bacteria; phylum Actinomycetota; class Actinomycetes; order Actinomycetales; family Microbacteriaceae; genus Microbacterium; species Microbacterium stercoravium. The sequence goes on from DXAM01000017.1 coordinate 17,401, forward strand.
CGTGCGCATCTATCTCACCCTCGTGCCGTGGCTGCTCGAGCGCGGCGCCGTGCCGGTTCCAGTCGCGGCGGACGAGTTCGGCGTGACGCCCGCGGAGATGCGGCGCATGCTCAGCACGCTGACGGTCGTCGGCGAGCCGTCGGCGGGGTACTACTCGGGCGAGATGTTCGATATCGACTGGGATGCGCTCGAGGGCCACGACACGATCCGCCTGACGCACACGGTCGGCGTCGAGCGCGTGCAGCGCTTCACGACGCGCGAGGTCGCGGCGCTCGTCGCCGGCCTGCAGCTCGTCGCCGCCTTCCCCGGCGTCGCGGACGACGGAACGCTCCCGGCGCTGCGGGCGAAGCTCGCGCGCGGCGCCGGAACGGGCGCCCGCGGAGCGGTGCTCGTCGATCAGCCGTCCGACGACATGCGCGCCGAGCTGTCCCGCGCGGTGCGGGAACGGGTCGAGGTGCGCTTCGACTATCACCGGCCGGACGGCGCGGCGACCACCCGCACCGTGGACCCCTCCGGCCTGCTGCTCGCGGGAGGACAGTGGTATCTGAAGGGGTGGTGCCACCTGCGCCGGGCGGCCCGCACGTTCCTGCTCGAGCGCATCGACGGCCTCGAGGTCACCGCGCGGCCGGCGCAGCACCTCGCTGCGCCGGAGCCGGCGCTGTTCACGCCGGCAGACGACGACATCGTCGCGACCCTGCGCTTCCCCACGCACCTGCGGCCGCTCATCGCCGATTTCCTCGAGCACGCCGCGCTGGCCGAGCACGGCCGTGACACGTTCGCGCGCATCCCCATCGCCGACGTGGCGACCCTCCGCCGTCTTGCCGCACGAGGCGGGGGATCCCTCGAGGTGCTCGCGCCGCCCGAAGCGCGGGAGTCGGTGCACGATTGGGCGGTCTCCGGGCAGATTCTTCCGGACGAGTCGACTGCGTAACGCCCTTTCGGCGCTAGACTGACCGAAACGTTCCTCAGAGCTTGGAGTCCAACGTGCATCTCCCCGGTGGAGTTCAGATCCTTCTGATCCTCGTCGTCATCCTGCTGATCTTCGGCGCATCTCGGCTTCCCGCGCTTGCGAAGAGCATGGGGCAGTCCGCTCGTGTCTTCAAGAGCGAGATGAAGCAGATGAAGGACGACGGCACGACGCAGAGCGAAGCGGCAGACGATCAGAACGGGTCGTCGACGGCGTCGTCGTCGACCGCGGCGCCTTCGCCGACAGAGGGCGCGTCGCCCGACACGCCGAAGCAGTAGCGACGGATGGCAGGCTCCCTCCCGAGCGAGGGTGTCGCGGGCGAGCGCGTCCTGCCGAAGGAACGACGGATGTCTCTCGCGGGACACCTCCGCGAACTCCGTCGGCGGCTCATCATCGCGGCCCTCGGCCTGCTCGCCGGCATGATCGCGTCGGCGTTCCTCACCGACTGGATCATCACCTGGCTCACCTTCCCGATCCAGCAGGTCGCCGAGAACATCGGCGATTCTGATTTCACGCGTTTGACCTTCACGACGGTCACCGGGCCGTTCGACATGCGCTTCCGCATCGCGCTGATCGCCGGCATCGTGCTCTCGTCGCCCGTGTGGCTCTGGCAGATCTGGCGATTCATCACGCCGGGCCTGACGCGGCGCGAGTTCTGGTACGCCATCGGGTTCGTCGGCGCCGCGATTCCGCTCTTCGCCGGCGGCGTGGTGCTCGCCCTGTTCCTGCTGCCGAACATCATCACGGTGATGTCGTCGTTCTTCCCCGACGACATCGCGCAGGTCGGCCAGCTGTTCACCGCGATCGAGTACTACAACTTCGTCTTCCGCACGCTCATGATCCTCGGCGTCGGATGCGTGACGCCCGTGTTCATCGTGGCGCTCAATCTCGCCGGGATCGTGCGGGGCAAGCAGGTCATCCTGGCGTGGCGGTGGGTGCTGATCGTGTGCCTCGTGTTCGGCATGCTCGTCTCGCCGCCCGCCGATGTGATCACGATGGTCCTCGTCGCGGGCATCCTGTTCGTGCTCTACATGCTCGCGTCGCTGGTCTGCCTGCTGTTCGACTGGCGGCGGAAGAAGAAGAACCCCGACCTGTTCGTCGAGCTCGACTGACGCGGGGCGCCGCCTCCCGGCGTCCCGCGTCAGCGCGGATCAGTGCTGGTGCGGCTCGCCCAGCTTGAAGGCGAGGCGTCCGTGCGCATAGGCGCCGCCGGCCTTGAGCGCCGATGCCACCCACGCGGCCTCGGCGATCTCGGCCTCGGTCGCGCCCGCCGCGATCGCGTTCGCCGTGTGTCCGTCGATGCAGTAAACGCACTGGGTCGTGACGGCGACGGCGACGGCGATCAGCTCGCGGAACTTCAGGGGGATCTCGCGCCCCTCGGGCGCGAACACCGCGCTGTTGAAGTCGTTGAACGCTTTGAGCACATCGGGCGTGTGCTCCTTGTAGGTCGAGACGTACTTCTTATCGGACGGGTCGAGATAGTGGTCGCTCATGGGCGCGATCGTATCCCCCTGCGGCGAGGGGTCGGGTCTTCATTACGCCGTCTTTCCTCGTGTGACGGAGGACGTCTCTCGTATGACGGAGGACTTCGCCGGCGCACGCCGCGCGGATAGCGTTCCGACAGGACCTGCGTAATTCACGGCGCGAGAGGAGACAGCACGATGGCTCACGAGGGCATCCGGCTCCACTGGTATCTGCCGACCGCGGGAGAATCCCGAGACGTGCAGCGCGGCGGCACGAACGTGCGCACCCTCGACGATGAAGCTCCGCGATCGCCGTTCCGCGCGCCGTCGCTGTCGTACCTGACGCAGGTCGCGCTGGCCGTCGAGGAGGCCGGATTCGACTCCGTGCTCGTGCCGACCGGGTCCTTCTGCGAGGACCCGTGGGTCGTCGCCTCCGCACTCGCCGCCGTCACACGGCGTCTGCGCCTGCTGGTCGCGCTGCACCCCCGCACGGCGACGGCGGTGTCGTTCGCACACCGCGCGGCGAGCCTGCAGCGCCTCAGCGGCGGTCGCCTCGCGCTCAACGTCGTGACGGGGGAGCCGGGTGCGGAGGCCGAGCAGCACGGCGACTTCGGCGACAAGGCCGACCAGTATCTGCGCACCGCCGAGTTCCTCGACGCCTATGACGCGCTCTTCCGGGGCGAGAGCATCGACCGCGAGGGCGCGCACGTCACGCTGCGCGGAGCGAGCCTCGATCAGGTGCCGTCCGTCGGGATCCCCGCGCGCCCCGAGGTCTGGTTCGGGGGATCCTCGTCATACGCGGGCGACGTCGCCGCGCGGTACGTCGACGTCTACCTGTCGTGGCTCGAGCCCGTCGAGCAGCTGCGCGAGAAGATCGCGTGGATCCGCGAGCTCGCGGCGGAGCAGGGGCGCGACGTGCGCTTCGGCGTGCGCGGCTGGATCCTGGCGCGCGACACGCACGAACAGGCCGAGCGCGACGCGCTCGCCCTCCTGGAGGGCATCGATCGCGGGCGTCAGGCCGCGCTGCGCGAGAAGCTGCTCGCCCGGCAGTCGGTCGGTCAGCAGCGCGGTCAGGCGCTCATCGCGGGCGCCGACGTCGACGACCCGAGCTCGCTGTGGGTCGCGCCGGGGATCTGGGGCGGCTTCGGGCTGCTCGCCGGCGGCGCGGCGACCGGCTTCGTCGGCAGCCATGCCGAGATCGCCGATCGCTTCGCGGAGCTGTCGTCCATCGGGGTGCACGACGTGATCGTGTCGGGCTTCCCGAACCTCGAGGAGACGCGCTGGATGTCGGACGGCCTCGTGCCCGAGCTCGCGCGCCGCGGTCTGCTGGAGCGCGGCGAATGCCGCTAGACGGTCCCGCGCCGGGACCGTCACGACACCGCCGCACGAACGACACGACAGGATCCCCCATGAGCTCACGACGCTTCCGCGCGATCGCCGCCGGCGCGGTGCTCGCCGTCTCCGCGGTGCTCCTCGTCGCGTGCGGCGAGGACGCAGGGCCGGCCGCGACCGACACGCCCGCCGAGGGCGGCTCGCTCACGTGGGGCGTGAGCATCGAGCCCGACTGCTACGACCCGCAGGCCTCGAGCCAGCAGAACGCGTTCCCGATCATCCGCAACTACGCCGAATCGCTCATCGGCAAGCAGCTCGACGGCAGCTACGTTCCGTGGCTGGCCGAGTCGTGGGAGATGTCCGCGGACGAGACCGTCTACACGTTCCGCCTGCGCGACGACGTGACCTTCAGCGACGGCACGCCGCTCGACGCCGAGATCGTGAAGGCGAACTACGACAACATCACGGCGGACGACTCGACGCTGAGCGGCAAGACGTCGCTGCGGTCGTACGCATCGAGCGAGGTCATCGATGAGCACACGATCGAGATGACCCTGTCGGAGCCCGATGCGGCGTTCCTCGACGCGGTCGCCGACGTCTGGACGTCGATCCTCGCCCCCGCAGCGCTCGAGGAGGGCGGCGACCACTGCCGCGCCGACGACCCGACGCTCATCACGACGGGGCCGTTCGTGATCGACGAGTGGATCCCGGGGCAGAGCCTGTCGTTCACCGCGCGCGACGACTACGACTGGGCGCCCGGGTACGCCGCGCACACGGGGCGCGCGTACGTCGACGAGGCGACCTACCGGTTCCTGCCCGAGGCGACGGTGCGCACGGGCGCGCTGACCGCCGACCAGGTCGACGTCATCGAGAACGTGCAGGTCACCGACACCCAGGTGTTCGAGGACGTTCCGGGCTTCCAGTATCTGCGCGGTCCGTCGACGGGCACCGCGTTCAGCCTCAACATCAACGTGCGCCGGGCACCCGCGGACGATGTGCGCGTGCGCCGGGCGCTCCGCGATGGCGTCGACCTCGACGCGATCGTGCGCGGGCAGTACCTCGGCACGGTGGAGCGGGCGTACTCGAGCCTCGGGCCCGACAACGAGTACTTCGACGAGGACCTCGTCGGCACCTGGGGCAACGACGTCGCCGGGGCGAACGCGCTGCTCGACGAGGCCGGGTGGACGCAGCGCGACGCGCAGGGCTTCCGCACCAAGAACGGCGAGCGCCTGACGATCGAGGTCGGATACCCGGAGCCGTACGTGCGCGACGAGCGCGACATCCTCCTGCAGGCGATCCAGTCGTCGCTGCGCGACGACATCGGTCTCGACCTCGACCTGCAGATCATCACGGCCGCGCAGTACAGCGATGAGAACGCGAACGGCACCTGGTCGATCTACCCCAACACGCTGCAGACGGCCGACCCGACCACGATGTTCCGCAGCCTCTACACGAGCGCCGGGTTCCTCTACATGGACGACGCGGAGGCGACGGGCGAGCTCGACGATCTGGTCGAGGAGAGCCGGCGCTCGACCGACCCGGACACGCGGAAGGCGCTGTTCGACGAGATCCAGGAGGCGGTCGTGAGCGACGCCCGGTACATCCCGCTGTTCCACCCGGTGTACACGATGGCGGCCAGCGACCGCGTCGGCGGACTCTCGTTCGAGGCCAAGACCAACGGACCGGCGAACTCCTACGACGTGTGGGTGGCGCGATGAGCGCCGTCGCAGTCGACGCGCCGCGGCGCGCGCAGGTCCATCCGGTGCTCGCGGTGCTCGTGCGCCGCATCGTCGCGGGGATCATCGTGCTCTGGCTCACGGCGAGCGCATCGTTCTGGACGCTGCAGCTCGTGCCCGGTTCGCCGGTCGACATCCTCGCCGGAGACCTGGCCGACGACGACCTGCGCGCATCGCTCGCGCGCGAATGGGGTCTCGACCAGTCCGCGTGGCAGCAGTACGTCGACTTCCTCGCCCGCCTCGTGCGCGGCGATCTCGGCCAGTCGTACGTGCAGCGCCAGCCGGTCGCGACGATCCTCGCCGATCAGCTCGGCTCGACGTTCGTGCTCGCGGTCACGGCGGGGCTGCTGGCCGTCGTCATCGCGGTCGTGCTCGCGACTGCATCGGTCGGCCGGGCGCGGGTGCGCCGCGGCGTGCTCTCGACGCTCGAGCTCGTCTTCGTCTCCGTGCCGGTGTTCTGGTCGGGACTGCTGCTGCTGTTCGTCTTCTCGTTCCAGCTGGGCTGGTTCCCCGCGGCGGGCGCCGGAAGCGCGCGGTCCCTCGTTCTGCCGGCCGTGACGCTCGCCCTGCCGACGGCCGGCCTGCTCAGCCAGGTGCTGCGCGAGTCGATGGAGCGCACGCTCACCGAGCCGTTCATCGTCACCGTGCGCTCGCGCGGTGTGCGCGAGTCGCTCGTGGTCTGGCGCCACGCGCTCCGCCACGCCGCGCTGCCCGGGATGACGGTGCTCGGCAGCCTTGTGGGCGGGCTGCTCGGCGGAGCCGTGATCACCGAGACGGTCTTCGGCCGCCCGGGCATCGGATCCATCAGCCTGCAGGCCGTCAGCAACAAGGACGTGCCCGTCGTGATCGGCGTGGTGCTGCTCGCGGCGGTCATCTACGTCGTCGTCTCGACGCTGCTCGACCTGTTCTACACCCTCGCTGATCCCCGCCTTCGAGGAGGTGCGCGATGAGCGCCGTGAACCTGGTGCGCCGCCCGAAGCTCGAGGTCGCCGCCGACGGCGCGCTGAAACCGCGCGGGGGACGCCCCGCGCCGACGGCCGCCGTGATCGCGTCGGCCGCCGTGCTCGCGCTGATCGCCCTGTTCGTCGTCTGGCCGAGCCTGTTCACGGGATGGGACCCGATCCGCAGCGACGTCGCGAACAGCCTGCGCGCGCCGTCCGGCGAGCACTGGTTCGGCACCGACCGGTTGGGGCGCGACGTGTTCTCTCGCGTCGTGTACGGGGCGCGCTATTCGATCCTCATCGGCATCGCGGCGACCGCGATCGGCGTCACAGGCGGAACGCTCCTCGGCATCGGCGCCGGGCTCTCGGGCGCGTTCGTGCGCGGCGCGGTCGGGCGCTTCCTCGACGAGGCGCTCACTCGCGTGATCGACGTGTTCTCCTCGCTCCCCGCGATCCTGCTCGCGATGCTCGTCGTGACGTTCACCGGCCCCGGCATCGGCAACATCGCGATCGCGATCGGCATCGCGGGCATGCCGCTCTACGCCCGCGTCGTGCGCAGCCAGACCATGATCGTCGTGCGCACCGACTACGTCGCGCACGCGGCCGTGTATGGGCGTTCGCGCGCCGCGGTGCTCGCCGAGCACGTGCTGCCGAACGCGCTCACGGCGGTGCCGGTGCTCGCCGCGATCGACATCGGCACCTCGATCCTGGCGGTGAGCGGCCTCAGCTTCCTCGGGCTCGGACCGCAGCCGCCGACCCCCGAGTGGGGCGTCATGCTCGCCGAGGGCCGCGACATCCTGCGCATCGCGCCCTGGGCGGGATTCTTCCCCGGGCTGTTCATCACGGCGACGGTCATCGCCGTCACGATCGTCGGGCGCTGGTTCCAGCGTGCCGCGGACAGGAGCATCTCGTGACCGATCACCCCCTCGTCGCGGTCGAGGACCTCTCGGTGAGCTTCGATGCGCCCGCGGGGCGCGCGCCGTCGGCGCCCGTCGTGAGCGGCGTGTCGTTCTCCGTCGGTGCCGGTCAGTGCGTGGCGATCGTGGGCGAATCCGGATCGGGGAAATCCGTCACGGCGCGCTCCCTCCTGGGGCTCACGGGCCCGACGGGGCGGGTATCGGCCGAGCGCTTCGACATCGGCGGGCGCGACGCGCGCGCATTCACCGAGGCGCGGTGGCGCGAGGTGCGCGGCGGACAGATCGGCATGGTGCTGCAGGACGCGCTCGTCTCGCTCGACCCGCTGCGCACGGTCGGCGCCGAGATCGCAGAGGTGCTGCACACCCACCGCGTGGTGCCGCGCGACGCCTCCCGCTCGCGCGCGATCGACCTGCTGGAGCAGGTCGGCGTGCCCCGCCCGGCCGAGCGCATCGACCAGCATCCGCACGAGCTGTCGGGCGGCCTGCGCCAGCGTGCGCTCATCGCCTCGGCGATCGCCGCGGATCCGCGGCTCATCATCGCCGACGAGCCGACGACGGCGCTCGACGTCACGGTGCAGAAGCAGGTGCTCGACACACTGCGCCGCCGCGTCGACGCGGGCAGCGGCCTGCTGCTGATCTCGCACGACCTCGCGGTCGTCGCGGGCATCGCTGACCACGTGATCGTGATGAAGGGCGGCGTCGTCGTCGAACAGGGCGCCGCGCGCGACGTGCTCGGTGCGCCGGAGAGCGACTACACGCGGCGGCTGCTCGCGGCCGTGCCATCGGCCGGTTCGCGGGGCCTGCGCCTCGCCCGCGCGGACGACGGCGCACAGTCGGCGCGCGAGCCGCTGCCCCCGCGGGAGGTCGTGCGCGACGAGACCGTGCTCGAGGCGGAGGGCCTCCGGAAGGCATTCCGCCGCCGCGTCGCCGTCGACGGCGTCTCGCTCCGCGTCGCGCGCGGGGAGACGCTCGGCATCGTGGGGGAGTCGGGGTCGGGCAAGTCGACCGTCGTCAACCTCCTGCTCGGTCTCACCGAGCCCGATGCGGGCACGGTCCGCCTCGCGGGCGAGCCATGGGCGCCGCTGCCCGAGCGCGAGCGCCGGCGCCGGCGCAGCGCCGTGCAGCTCATCTCGCAGGATCCGCTGAGCTCGTTCGACCCGCGCTGGGACGTCGCGCGCGTGATCGCCGAGTCGACGAAGGCGACGGGGCTCACGGGCGCGGCCTCCCGCGACCGCGCCGTGTGGCTGCTCGAGCGCGTGGGCCTGTCCGCCCGCGTGCTGGCCCGCCATCCGCGCTCGCTGTCGGGAGGGCAGCGCCAGCGCGTCGCCATCGCGCGGGCCCTCGCCCCGGATCCTCGCGTTCTCGTCTGCGACGAGCCGACGAGCGCGCTCGACGTCTCGGTGCAGGCGCAGGTGCTCGACCTGCTCGCCGAGATCCAGGCGGAGCAGGGCACCTCGCTCGTGTTCGTCTCGCACGATCTCGGCGTCGTGCACCATGTGGCCGATAGGGTCATCGTCATGAAGGACGCCCGGATCGTGGAGCAGGGCGACGTCGACGACGTGTTCCTGCGCCCGCGCGAGGAATACACCCGCCGGCTCATCGATGCGCTTCCCGAGGTGGTCGGATCGTGAGCGCTGTTCTCGAGGCGCTCCGCGGCGCACTCGCGGTCGACGAGATCCTGCCCCTCGACGATCGGTACGTCACGGACGCCACGGGCGTGGCTCCCGATGCACCGCCGGCCGCGATCGTCGCGCCCGCCTCCGTCGACGGCGTGCGGGCGGTCGCGCGCATCGCGACGGCCCACCGCGCGCCGATCGTCGTGCGCGGCGCCGGAACCGGCCTGTCGGGCGGAGCGATCGCGACCCCGGGCGGCATCGTGCTCTCGACCGAGCGCCTCGCCGAGATCGCGATCGATCCCGACGACCAGGTCGCGGTCGTGGGTCCGGGCGCGATCACCGATCGGATCGACCGCGCCGCCCGCCGGCACGGGCTGATGTACGCGCCCGATCCGGCCTCGAGCGCGCGCAGCACGATCGGCGGGAACATCGCCACG
>DXAM01000117.1 GCA_019117025.1 Candidatus Microbacterium stercoravium
CGTCACCGCGGCGCCGGCATGGGCGGCGGCCACGATGAGCGCGAGCAGACGCTGAACCAGATGCTTGTCGAGATGGACGGCTTCGACCCCAACGCGAACGTGATCGTGATCGCGGCGACGAACCGCCCCGACATCCTCGACCCCGCGCTGCTGCGCCCCGGCCGCTTCGACCGCCAGATCGGCGTCGACGCCCCCGACCTCAAGGGACGCCTGCAGATCCTCGGCGTGCACGGTCGCGGAAAGCCGCTCGCCGACGGCGTCGACCTCGAAGACGTCGCGCGCAAGACGCCCGGCTTCTCCGGCGCCGACCTCGCGAACGTGCTGAACGAGGCCGCCCTGCTCACGGCTCGCTCGAACGCGCAGCTGATCGACGATCGCGCGCTCGACGAGGCGATCGACCGCGTGATCGCCGGCCCGCAGCGGCGCACGCGCGTGATGAAGGACAAGGAACGCCTCATCACGGCGTACCACGAGGGTGGTCACGCGCTCGCGGCGGCGGCGATGAACTATTCGGATCCGGTCTCGAAGATCACGATCCTCCCGCGCGGCAAGGCGCTCGGCTACACGATGGTGCTGCCGGTCGACGACAAGTACTCGGTCACGCGCAACGAGCTGCAGGATCAGCTCACCTACGCGATGGGCGGACGCGTCGCCGAGGAGATCGTCTTCCACGACCCGACGACCGGCGCCTCGAACGACATCGAGAAGGCGACGAACATCGCCCGCAAGATGGTCACCGAGTACGGGATGACGCGCGACATCGGTCCGGTGCTGCTGTCGGGCTCGTCGGGCGAGATGTTCATGGGCCGCGATCGGGGCCACGGACGCGACTACTCCGAGACGCTTGCGCAGCGGGTCGACCGCGAGGTGCGGGCCCTCATCGAGCAGGCGCACGACGAGGCGTACGAGGTGCTCAACTCGAACCGCGATGTGCTCGATCGTCTGGCGCACGAGCTGCTCGAGAAGGAGACGCTCGATCACAAGCAGATCGCCGAGATCTTCTCGGATGTGAAGAAGATCGACGAGCGGCCCCAGTGGCTGTCGTCGAGCGAACGTCCGGTGTCGGCGATGCCGCCGATCGACGTGCCCCGCGCCGAGCCGCAGCCGGAGCCCGGCGTCGCGGCCGCCGAGGAGGCGCCGCAGTCGTCGCGGTCGCCCGAGACCGGCGGGTCCACGAAGCCCGCGACCGCATAGTCCAGGAGGCGTCATGGCCGTCGATACCGAGCGCGTGGCCGCGCTGATCCGCGAGCTGCTCGTCGCGATCGGCGAGGATCCGGAGCGCCCCGGTCTGCGCGAGACTCCCGGCCGGGTGGCGCAGGCCGCTGCCGAGCTGTACGGCGGCATCGGGCAGGATCCCGCCGCTCCGCTGGCGCACACGATCGATGTGTCGCAGGGCCCGGCGCCCGAGACGGTGCCGACGGGATCCGTGCTCGTGCGCGACATCCGCTTCCGCTCGATGTGCGAGCACCACCTGCTGCCGTTCGAGGGGCGCGCTCACATCGCGTACCTCCCCGGCGAGCACGTCGTGGGCCTCGGATCCCTCGCCCGGGTGCTCGACATCGCCTCCGCGCGCCCGCAGGTGCAGGAGCGGCTCGGCGAGCAGGTCGCCGACGCGATCGAGCAGGGGCTCGGTGCGCGCGGCGTCTTCGTCATGCTCGACGCCGAGCACGGCTGCATGCGCGCCCGCGGCGAGAAGCGCCCCGACAGCTCGACCGTCACGGTGGCGGCCCGCGGCGACCTCGCGACGCAGGCGGCGCGCGCCGAGATGGCCGCGTACATCATCATCGGCGCGCAGAACGCGGCGACCGATGCCGCCGCGGTGAAGGGCCGCTGACACGATGATCCAGATCATGGGGATCGTCAACGCGACGCCCGATTCGTTCAGCGACGGCGGCGAGCACGACGAGCCCGACGCCGCGATCGAGCACGGCCGCACGCTCGCGGCGCACGGCGCGACGATCCTCGATGTGGGCGGCGAATCGACGCGGCCCGGATCCGTGCCCGTCGGGTTCGACGAGGAGGTGCGCCGCGCCCTGCCGGTGGTGGAGCGGCTCGCCGCCGACGGATCCCTCGTCAGCATCGATACGTACCGCGCCGCGACGGCTGAGCGCGCGATCGCGGCCGGCGCGCGCATCGTGAACGACGTCTCGGGCGGTCTCGCCGACGCCGACATGCTCGACGTCGTGGCCGACGCGGGCGTCGAGTTCCTCATCGGGCACTGGCGCGGCCCCTCGGCCGACATGTACGCGCTCGCCGAGTACGAGCACGTCGGGCGCGAGGTTGCGCGAGAGCTCGGCCAGCGGGTGGATGCGGCGGTCGCCGCCGGCATCGATCCGTCGAAGATCATCCTCGATCCGGGCGTGGGCTTCGCGAAGGCCGGAGCGCAGAACTGGCGCGTGCTGCGCGAGCTCGGCGACGTGACCGCCCTCGGCTTCCGCGTGCTCGTCGGCACGTCGCGCAAGAGGTTCCTCTCGAGCGCGATCGGCGAAGACGCCTCGCGCGACCGGCGCGACATCGCCACGGCCGTCACGAGCGTGCTGGCGCAGCGCGCCGGGGCGTGGGGCGTGCGGGTGCACGACGTGACCTCGACCCGCGATGCGCTCGCGGTGACCGATTCCTGGGATGCCGCATGAGCGACTCCATCGACCTCACCGGCCTGTCGGTCTACGGCTATCACGGCGTCTTCGAGCAGGAGAAGCGCGATGGTCAGGAGTTCGTGATCGACGTGAGCCTGACGCTCGACACCGACCGGGCCGCAGCGAGCGACGACGTCGCCGACACGGTGCATTACGGCGAACTGGCCGAGCGGGTCGTGGCGATCGTCGCGGGCGATCCGGTCGACCTGATCGAGACCCTCGCGCACCGGATCGTCGACGCCGTTCTGCTCGACGAGCGCATCCGCGCCACGGCGGTCACGGTGCACAAGCCGCACGCGCCGATCCCGCACCAGTTCGCCGACGTGTCGGTGACGGTGCGCCGCACGAGATCGGCGTCGGCATGAGTCGCGCCGTCGTCGCGCTCGGGGCGAACCTCGGCGACACCGCGTCGACGCTCGCGGAGGCCGTGGCGGAGATCCGCGCGCTGCCGCTGACGCGCCGCGTCGTGTGCTCGGATCCGATCGAATCGGTCGCGATCACCGCCTCCGGGCCGGATCCGTCGAAGCCGGGATACCTCAACGCGGTGGCGCTCGTCGAGACGCAGCTCGCGCCGACCGTGCTGCTGCGCGCGCTCAACGACATCGAGGCGCGGCACGGGCGCGTGCGCCTCGAGCGGTGGGGCGATCGCACCCTCGATCTCGACCTCATCGTCTACGGCGGCGTGACGAGCGACGATCCGCGCCTGACCCTGCCGCATCCGCGGGCGCACGAGCGTGGATTCGTGCTCGTGCCGTGGGCGCAGGCGGATCCCGGTGCGCAGCTCGTCGGCCACGGTCGCGTCGCCGATCTGGCCGCTCGGCTGCTCGGGGAGGGCCGATGAAGCGCACGTCGGCCGTGACGCTCGTCGTGTGCGCCATCGTCGGCGCGGCGGCGGGGTTCCTGCTGGATCTCATGCGCACCTCGATGGGGCAGCCGTCGTTCGTGCCGTCGGTGATGCTGCCGATCCTGCTCGTCGTGCTGGGGCTCGCGTGCCTCGCGTTCGCCTGGCCGATCCGCCGTGCGATGCGCGATCGGCGGGCGCCGCGCGTGAGCCCGTTCCGCGCGGTGCGGATCGCCGTGCTCGCGAAGGCGTCGAGCCTGCTCGGGTGCCTCGTCGGCGGATTCGCGCTCGGACTCGTCGCATTCGTGCTCACACGTCCGGTGGTCCCGGGGATAGGCTCGTGGCAGGAGGCGATCGCCACAGTGATCGGGGGAGCAGTCCTCGTGATTCTGGCGCTCGTCGCTGAGCACATGTGCACCCTGCCGAAGGATCCCGATGAACGAGAGTCAGACCCCGCCTCCCCCGGAGCCGAACCCGAGTTCTGATCCGCAGACTCCGCCGACCCGGCGCGACCTGCGCGCCGATCCGCCGTCGACGCCGCCGGCGCACGACGCGCCGCAGCAGCCTTCCCCGGATCCGTCGTCGGCCCCGCCGGCGTACGGTGCGCAGCAGCCCGTGCCGGATCCGTCGTCCATCCCGCCGCGCCCGCCGGCCCCCACGCAGACTCCGGTTCCGCCGTTGCCGCCCGAGCCGGTCGCGGACCCCGATTTTCCTCCGGCCCGCGAGGCCGTGGCCGCGCCGGAGGTGCTCGATGAGGGCACGTACACGCAGCTGCGCGAGCCGCGCGGCGGCCTCGCCCTCGACGGCACGTGGCACCAGATCTCGCCGAAGTACGTCGTGTCGCAGTTCGTGCAGGAGATCGCGCTGCTCGTGATCGTCGCGGTCGCGGCGATCGTCGTCGCCTCGCTGTCGGGCCAGTGGTGGCCGTGGCTCGTCGGCGGTGTGATCGCCGCCGCGACGATCTTCAGCCTCATCATCCTGCCGCGCCAGGCGAAGGCGCTCGGGTACATGCTGCGCGGCGACGACATCGTCTTCCGCCGCGGAATCCTCTGGCAGCGCATGATCGCGGTGCCGTACGGACGCATGCAGCTGATCGACATCACCCACGGGCCCCTCGACCGCATCTTCGGCATTTCGAAGCTGAAGATGGTCACGGCCGCCGCTTCGACGGGCGTCGAGGTGCCGGGGCTCGCGACGTCCGCGGCCGAGGCGCTGCGCGACACCCTCATCGAGGTCGCCGAGACCCGAAGGACCGGCCTGTGACGACGCCCGAACCGCGCGCGCACGGCCGAGTCGCCCAGCTGCTGCTCGACGGGGGATCCAGCAACCTCGCCGACGGCGAGTGGCACCGACTGCACCCGCTCACCCCGCTGTTCAAGGGCGGGCTCGTGTTCATCATCGTGCTCGGTATCGTCTTCGCGAACCTGCGGGATCGGCTCATCTATCTCGCCGTGCGCCTGTTCGCGCCGCACGAGATGTCGAGCGAGATCGAGATCGATTCCGACGATCCCATCACGCGTGCGCTCGACTGGGTCATCGGCAACAACCTCATCATCCTCGTGCTCGTGGGCCTCATCGTGCTCGTGGCCATCGTGATCGTCTGCTACTGGCTGGTGTGGCGATTCCAGCAGTTCCGCATCACCGACGAGAACGTCGAGGTCAAGAAGGGCATCATCTTCCGCTCGCAGCGGCGCGCCCCGCTCGACCGCGTGCAGGGCGTCAACCTCACCCGGCCGTTCCCGGCGCGCCTGATCGGCATGGCCAAGCTCACGCTCGAGGGCGCCGGAACAGGGGCCGATGTCGCGCTCGAGTACCTCGCGACCAACCGCGCCGAACAGGTGCGCGCCGACATCCTGCGGCTGGCATCGGGCGTGCGACAGGCCAAGGCCGAGGCGCGGGCGCCCGAGCAGCAGGCCAGCGTCGGCGACACCCTCAGCCAGGGCGTGACGAACATCATCGACGGCGTCGACAACGATGACGTGGTGCCCGAGACGGTCGTGCGCATTCCGCTCGGTCGGCTCATCGGGTCGCAGGCGATCACCGGCCTGCTCTGGCTCATGTTCTTCTTCGTGATGATCGTCGCTTTCGTGATCGTGCCGGTCGCGATCTTCGAGGACGGCACCGACAAGTGGATCATCCTGCTGGTCACCGCGCTGTCGACCGGCATCCCGATGGTCATCGCGGCCGTGGCGATCGTGTGGAGCGCGCTGTCGAAGGGGTTCCGCTATTCGATCGCGCCCACGCCCGACGGGGTGCGCGTATCGAGCGGCCTGCTCACCACCGTCACACGCACGATCCCGCCGGGCCGCGTGCACGCGGTCGAGGTCTCGCAGAACCTCCTGTGGCGGCCGTTCGGCTGGTGGAGCGTGCGCATCAACCGCATGGGCGGGCAGCAGGCTTCGCAGCAGAACTCGAGCCAGGCGGCGACCGCGGCGATGATCCTGCCCGTCGGCACCCGCGCCGATGCCGAGCGCGTCGTTTCGCTGCTGCTGCCGGCCGCGCCGACCGGCGACCAGCTGTTCGTGTGGGAGCACGGTGTGCTGGGGCCGCAGAGCCCCGATCCGTTCACGGTGATCCCGAAGCGCTCGTTCATCTGGCACTGGCTGCAGCGCGGACGGCTCGGCGTGCGCGTGACGAGCTTCGCCATGCTGGTGCGGCGGGGACGCCTCGGGCGCCGTCTCGCCGTGTTCCCGCTCGCCCGGATCCAGGGCGTCTCGGTGAACCAGGGCTTCATCGCCCGCACGCAGCGTCTCGCGCACCTGCGTGCGCACACCGTCCCCGGGCCGGTGTCCGGCGGAGTCAGCGCTCTCGACATGCACGACGCGCAGCGGCTCGCCGACCTCGTCGGGCGCGGTGCGCTCGCGGCCGCCGAGAACGACCACACGCACCGCTGGGCGTCGACGCCCAGCTGACGCGTGCGAACCTGAGCACTATGCAGCGCGAAGGACGACTCGGCGTCGGGATCATCGGGGCGGGGCGCGTCGGCCCGGTCCTGGGGGCGGCGCTCGCCGGTGCGGGGCACCAGATCACGGGGATCACGAGCGGATCCGACGACGAGCGCGCGGCCGCCGTGCTGCCCGGTGCGCCCGTGCTCGAGGCCCCGGAGGTGCTGCGCCGCAGCGAACTCGTGATCCTGGCCGTGCCGCGCGCCGACCTCGCCGCGGTCGTCGCCGGCTTCGCCGAGGCCGGCCTCTTCCAGATGGGGCAGCTCCTGCTGCACCCCGACGCGGCGCACGGCATCGAGGTGCTGCGGCCAGCCGCCGAGAGGGGCGCGATCCCGCTCGCCGTTCACCCCGCCATGACGTTCACCGGAACGTCGATGGATCTTCGCCAGCTCGCGGCGACCTATGCGGCGGTGTCGGCGCCCGGGCCGGTGCTGCCGATCGCGCAGGCGCTCGCCGTCGAGCTCGGCTGCGAGCCGGTCGTGCTCGCGGAAACCGACCGTGCGGCGTACGCCGACGCGATCGAGACGGCGGCGCAGTTCTCCCGACAGATCGTGCAGCAGTCCACGGGCATGCTCCGCGCGATCGGCATCGAGAACCCGGGCGGGTTCCTCTCGTCGCTCGTGCGCTCCACGGTCGATCGCGCGCTCGCCGAGGCGACGCCGGCGATCCCGGATCTGCCGCCCGATCTCGAGGCGTGAGCCGGCCCCCGGTCTCCCAGCACCGGGCCAATAGACTGGGTGCGCTTCCGACCAACTCGAACGAGGATGACGCGCATGACTGATTCGCCCGAAACCGCCGCCGCACCCGAAGACGATGTCTTCGAGCAGAAGGCCGTGCGACTGGCGAAGCGCGAGAGGCTGAATGCCGAGCGCACCTCGGCCGAGGGCGGCGCATACCCGGTCACCCTTCCGGTCACGACGACGATCCCCGCCGTGCGTGCGGAGTACGGATCCCTCGAGGCGGGCGCCGAGACCGGCGTCACGGCGGGCGTCGCCGGCCGCGTCGTGTTCAGCCGCAACACCGGCAAGCTCTGCTTCGCGGCGCTGCAGGCCGGTGACGGCACGCGCATTCAGGCGATGGTGTCGCTCGCGAAGGTGGGCGACGAGTCGCTCGCTGCGTGGAAGGAGATCGTCGACCTCGGCGATCACGTGTTCGTGTCGGGCGAGGTCATCTCGAGCCGTCGCGGTGAGCTGTCGATCATGGTCGATGAATGGCAGATCGCGGCGAAGGCGCTTCTGCCGCTGCCGAACCTCCACTCCGAGCTCAGCGAAGAGTCGCGCGTGCGCCAGCGCTACCTCGATCTCATCGTGCGCGACCAGGCCCGCGACACCGTTCGCGCGCGCTCCACGGTCATGAAGAGCCTGCGCCAGACGTTCGAAGACGACGGCTTCCTCGAGGTCGAGACCCCGATGCTGCAGGTGCAGCCCGGCGGTGCGGCCGCACGGCCGTTCGTCACGCACTCGAACGCCTTCGACACCGAGCTGTACATGCGCATCGCGCCCGAGCTCTATCTCAAGCGCGCCGTTGTGGGCGGCATCGACCGCGTGTTCGAGATCAACCGCAACTTCCGCAACGAGGGCTCCGACTCGACGCACAGCCCCGAGTTCGCGATGCTCGAGGCCTACGAGGCGTACAGCGACTACATCGGCATCGCCGATCTCACGCAGAAGCTCATCCAGCAGGCCGCCATCGCCGTGCACGGATCGACGACGGTCACGTGGGCCGACGGCACCGAGCACGACCTCGGCGGCGAGTGGACCCGCGTCTCGATGTACCCGTCGCTCTCGCAGGCCGCAGGCATCGAGATCACCCCGGAGACGACGCAGGCCGACCTCGAAGCGTTCGCCGAGAAGAGCGGCGTCGAGGTGCCCCCGCACGCGACGCACGGCAAGCTCGTCGAAGAGCTGTGGGAGCACTTCGTCGGCGACCATCTCACCGAGCCGACGTTCGTCATGGATTTCCCCGTCGACACGAGCCCCCTCGTGCGCGAGCACCGTTCGATCCCGGGCGTGGTCGAGAAGTGGGACCTGTACATCAACGGGTACGAGCAGGCGACCGGGTACTCCGAGCTCGTCGACCCGGTGATCCAGCGCGAGCGGTTCGCCCTGCAGGCAGCGCTCGCCGACCGCGGCGATGATGAGGCGATGCGCATCGACGAGGACTTCCTGCGCGCCCTCGAGCACGGCATGCCGCCGTCGGGCGGTATGGGAATGGGCATCGACCGCCTGATGATGAGCCTGACGGGGCTCGGCATCCGCGAGACGATCCTCTTCCCGCTGGTCAAGTAGCCGCGCCGCCGTCACACGTCGGCGAGCAGCCAGGGCGCGGTGAGGGGCTGGCCGTCGGGGTCGAATGCCCACCCCGGCAGTACTCCCGCATCCGTCATCTCCAGGATGAGGGCGGGGAACGTCGCCCGCGGCGTGAGTTCGATCGCGCGCTCGGCGAACGCGGCCGCGAGCGACGAGCTGCCGAGCGCCCAGGAGAGCCAGCCGCACACGGCGAGGCAGGCGCTGAGCTGCGCAGTGGGCGCGCGCCCCGCGAGCGCACGCACGAACTCGCGCGCGCGGCGCACCCGTTCCGGATCGGGCCGCGGCCCATCGCCGGCGAGGCGCACCGGGAAGTCGGGCTGGTCGGATACGCCCGCGAGCCACGCCTCCTGCCACGCGTGGGTGCGACGCGCCTCGGTCGCATCGCCGACCCACTGCGTGAGCACGACATCGCGCATCGCGGGGCAGGTCAGCACCCAGAGCCACAGCGCCGCCCGCGCCGGCGGCACCGTGCGGGGGCCGGCGAGGGCCGCCTCGAACAGGGCGTGCGGATCCGTCGCGAACGCCTCGAGCTCGAGGTCGAGCTCGCTGTCACCCGTCGACCGGCGCGGGCCCGGCCGAAGCCAGGCCAGGGCATCGGTCGAGAGCGCGTTGAGCGCGGTGGTGCATCGGGCGACCTCGCGCCGATCGGCGGCATGCGATCTCGGCACCTCGGTCCCCTCGCGTGCACTGCGTGCGGGCGGGGCGTCGTCGATCTCATCGAGCGCACGCAGCTTCGGATCCCGATAGCTCGTCCACCCGTCGGCACCGATGCAGAACTCGCCCGTGACGCGCAGGCCGAGATCATCGGCACGGTCGATGACCGCGGCTGCGAGGGCTTCGTACGCGACGCCGGAGCCGTCGAGCGCCGGGGCATCGGTGTACACGATGAGGATCACGTCGTCGGCCTGAGGGATCCGGCGCACGCAGGCGACCGCGGCCGACGCGCAGCGGTCGACGTCGGCGGTTCGCGGCAGGTCGATGCGCAGCACGCCGCACGTCGCGCGTCCCGAGATCGGCACGAGCACGAGGCTCTCGCGCGGCCGATAGCCGACCTGGTGCGGCACGGAGCGGAGCAGGGTGACGGCGGAGGAATCTCTGATCTGAACGGTCATGCCCCGATGCTCTGCCGTGGAACGCGGTGCGCGAGGGCTGTCCACAGGTTTTCCCGGCCGAACGGGATTGTGAGCGCGCTGACCCCCAGCGGATCCACACGACCCACCGATAGAGTGGGATCGTGGACGGATACTGGATGACTGCGCTGTGGTCGATCGCGCCGACGATCGTGATCACCGTTCTGTTCTTCTGGATCCTGCGCAGCGTGCTGCGGTTCGACCGCATCGAGCGCCGTGCGTTCGCGAAGGTCGAAGCCGAGGAGCGCGCGAAGCGCGGGATGCCTCCGCGCGTCGAATGATCCGCCGACCGATAGGCTGACCCGTATCGGCTCAGCGCCGTGAAGGGAGAGCCCATGGATCTCATTTCGTGGTCGACGGTCTGGGCCGCCTTCCTCTTCACGCTCGACATGGTCATCCGCATCACGGCGATCATGTTCGTGCCGCCGGGCCGACGCCCGACCGCCGCCATGGCGTGGCTGCTGCTGATCTTTTTCCTGCCGGTGCCCGGCGTGCTCTTCTTCCTGCTGATCGGCCACCCCCGCCTGCCGAAGAAGCGCCGCGACATCCAGTCCGAGGTGAACGAGGTGCTGCGTGCGGCGAACGACGATCTCGAGCTCGGTTCTCCGCTGCCCGACCCGCCGGCGTGGTTCCAGCAGATCGTGAAGATGAACCGCACGCTCGGCGCCCTGCCGCTGTCGGGCGACAACAGTGCGCGCATCATCTCGGGCTACCAGGAGAGCATCGACGAGATGACCGCGGCGATCCGCTCGTCCACGACATACGTCAACGTCGAGTTCTACATCCTGAAGAGCGACGCCGCCACCGACGACTTCTTCGCGGCGATGGAAGAGGCGATCGACCGCGGTGTGCACGTGCGCGTGCTGATGGACCACTGGGCCAATCTGTCGAAGCCGCTGCACCGCCAGACCAAGGAGCGGCTGACGCGCATGGGCGCCGATTGGCACTTCCTCCTGCCGCTCAAGCCGCTGCAGGGCAAGTTCCAGCGCCCCGACCTGCGCAATCACCGCAAGCTGCTCGTCGTCGATGGCGAGGTGGCGTTCGTCGGATCCCAGAACCTCACCGATCCGTCGTACAACGTGCCGAGGAACATCCGTCGCGGTCTGAAATGGGTCGACCTCATGGTGCGCCTCGAGGGACCTGTCGTGCGCTCCGTCGATGCCGTCTTCCTGACCGATTACTACAGCGAGACGGGCGAGACGCCCGGCGAGATCGACCTCGTGAAGCCGCGGGTCGGCGCCGATGACTACGACTGCCAGGTCGTGCCGAGCGGGCCGGGGTTCGAGGGCGAGAACAACCTGCAGCTGTTCCTCAGCCTGCTGTACGCGGCCGAGCGCAAGGCTCATATGGTCAGCCCCTACTTCGTGCCCGACGAGGCGCTGCTGCGCGCCATCGACGGTGCCACGAATCGCGGCGTCGATGTCGAGCTGTTCGTCAGCGAGGTCGGCGATCAGCCGCTCGTGTTCCACGCCCAGCGCAGCTACTACGAGGCGCTTTTGCAGATGGGCGTGAAGATCTGGCTGTACCGCGCCCCGTACATCCTGCACACGAAGTCGCTGTCGATCGACGACGAGACCGCGGTCATCGGGTCGAGCAACATGGACATGCGATCGTTCGGCCTGAACTTCGAGGTGTCGCTGCTCGTGCGCGGCGCCGAGTTCGTGACGCAGCTGCGCGAGGTCGAAGAGAACTATCGCGCGAACAGCCGCCTGCTCACCATCGAAGAATGGTCGAAGCAGCCGTTGCGCTCGCGCGCGCTCGACAACGTCGCCCGGCTCACCTCCGCGCTGCAGTGAGCGCCGTGGCCGTCAGCGGTCGACGGTGTGACCGTGGGGCGCGGCCACGAGCAGACCGCCCCGATCCACGCGGCACCGGATCCGTGCGGCCAGGCCGTATTCGTCGCCGTCGAGCTCGACCGACTGCGGATCCGGCGACGCGGCCTCGGCCTCGGCGCCCACGAGATAGCGGATCGACTGGTTGCGCGTCGTCGCGACGATGCGGCGCCCGAGGCGCGACTTGCGCAGCACTGAGTTGTCCCACCAGAGTTTGCGCCACACGCTGAGCCACCCGAGGGGACCGCGGGCCTGGATCAGAGCGACGTCGAGCAGCCCGTCGTCGATGCGTCCGTCGGGCACGAGGTCGATGCCGGCGGGGAGCGCGCCGCAGTTCGCGAACAGCACGCTGTGCACCTTGGCCATGTGCAGGCTCATGCCGTCCATCTGGTAGGCGAGGCGGAACGACTTCGATCTCGGGAGCGACCGCGCGGCGCCGTCGACGTACGCGACCCAGCCGAGCTGCTTCTTCATGCGCGGGTTCGTGTTCGCGATCATCTCGGCGTCGAGGCCCATGCCGGCCATGACGACGAACGCGTGCGTCTCCTGCTCTCCCGACGGGCGGGTGATCTCGGCGAGGCCGATGTCGACGGGAAGCACGGTGCCGTCGATCGCGGCGCGCACCATCTTCTCGGTGCTGTCGAGGGGGAGGCGGAGGTTGCGGGCGAGCAGATTGCCCGTACCGCTCGGAATGATCGCGAGCGGTACGCCGGATCCGTGCATCGCCTCCGACACGGCCCGCACGGTGCCGTCGCCGCCGGCGACGAGCACGACGTCCGCGCCGCGGGCGAGGGCGCGTCGCGTCGCGCCCTGCCCCGGATCCTCGATCGTCGTCTCGAGGATGAGCGGCTCCTGCCACCCGGCGCGCGCCGATTCGTTCGAGATCGCGGCGATGAGGGCGGCGGCGCTGCGGAGCTTGACGGGGTTGAAGACGACGGCCGCGAGTCGCGTCTGCTGCTGCTCATCGCCCATACGATCACCATAGGGCCCGCGGGGCGCGGATAGACTTGACGCGTGATCGATCCCGCTCTTCTCCGTGATGCCCCTGAGGCTGTCAAGCGCTCGCAGGTCGCGCGCGGCAACTCGCCCGACACCGTCGACGCTGCGATCGCGGCGGAGTCGTCCCGGCGCGAGTCGCTCGCGGCGTTCGAGCAGCTTCGCGCCGAGCAGAATGCGTTCGGCAAGACCGTCGCGAAGGCTCCGAAGGAGGACAAGCCGCGGCTCGTCGCCGAGGCGAAGGCGCTCGCGCAGCGGGTGAAGGAGGCCGAGGCAGCCTCGAAGGCGGCGGATGAGGCGTACCGCACGGCTGTGGACCGCATCGAGAACATCGTCATCGACGGCGTTCCGGCGGGCGGCGAAGAGAACTTCGTCACGCTGCGCGAGGTCGGCGAGATCCCCACGTTCGATTTCGAGCCGCGCGATCACCTGGCGCTCGGCGAGCTGCTCGGCGCGATCGACATGGAGCGCGGCGCGAAGGTGTCGGGTGCGCGTTTCTACTTCCTGAAGGGCGTCGGCGCCCGCCTCGAGATCGCGCTCATGAACTACGCGCTGAACACGGCGCTCGAGAACGACTTCACGCCGATGATCACTCCGACGCTCGTGCGCCCCGACATCATGTCGGGCACGGGCTTCCTCGGCGAGCACTCGGACGAGATCTACCACCTCGAAGAGGACGACCTCTACCTCGTGGGCACGAGCGAGGTCGCGCTCGCCGGATACCACTCCGACGAGATCATCGATCTCGGCGAGAGCGGATCCGTGAAGTATGCCGGTTGGTCGACCTGCTACCGCCGCGAGGCCGGGTCGCACGGCAAGGACACCCGCGGCATCATCCGCGTGCACCAGTTCAACAAGCTCGAGATGTTCGTCTACTGCGATCCGGCTGATGCCGAGGCGCAGCACCAGCGCCTCGTCGCGCTCGAGGAGCAGATGCTCACATCGCTCGGCCTCGCGTACCGCGTGATCGACGTTGCGGCGGGCGATCTCGGATCGAGCGCCGCGCGCAAGTTCGACACCGAGGCATGGGTGCCGACGCAGGGCGCGTACCGCGAGCTGACGTCGACGTCGAACTGCACCACGTACCAGGCGCGCCGTCTGGGCATCCGCCACCGCAAGGACGGCGGCAAGACCCAGCCGGTCGCGACGCTGAACGGCACCCTGGCGACGACGCGCTGGCTCGTGGCGCTGCTGGAGACCCACCAGCAGGCAGACGGATCGGTCGTGGTGCCCGAGCCGCTGCGGCCCTATCTCGGCGGACTCGAGGTGCTGGAGCCGATCGCGTGACGAATCCCGCTATCGAAGCCGCCTCATCGACCGTCCGCCCCGAAGAGCGGCGCCTCATCGCTCTCGACCTCGACGGCACGGTGCTGCTCGAAGACGACTCGCTGAGCCCGGGCGTCGTCGACGCGGTGCGCGCGGCGGAGTCGCTCGGCCACATCGTGACGATCGCAACCGGGCGCAGCTGGGAGTCGGTGGCGTACGTGCTCGAATGGCTCGGCGTCGCCCCGCGCCACATCGTCACGGCGAACGGTGCGACCATCATGACGCGCGACGATATGGCGCCGAACGGCTACCGCCGAGACGTCGTCGAGACGTTCGATGCGACGAGTGTGCTCACCCACGTCGAGCAGCACCTGCCCGACGGCAACTTCATGGTCGAGCTTCCCGACGGGTCGCGTCTGTTCAACAACCATCTCGACGACTGGAACCTGAACGGGCCCAACGCGCATCAGGTCAGCATCGACGAGATGAAGGGGCACGAGGTCACCCGCGTCGTGGTCGTCTCCGACGATCACGGCGGTGAGAGCTTCGCCGCTTTCGTCGAGCAGATGGGCCTGCAGCAGGTGTCGTATTCGGTCGGGTGGTCGGCGTGGCTCGACATCGCCCCGCAGGGCGTCGACAAGTCGACCGCGCTCGAGCACGTGCGCGAGCTCGAGGAGATCGCACCGGCCAACGTCGTGGTGATGGGCGATGGACGCAACGACATCCAGATGCTCGACTGGGCGCGCGCCGCGGGCGGCGAGGCCGTCGTCATGGGCCAGGCGCTCGCGGAGGTCGCCGAGCACGGCTCGCGCATCACGGCTCCCGTCGAGCAGGGCGGCGTCGCGCAGGCGCTCGATGCGATCGGGCTCACCGCGCGGTGAGCGCGCACATACGTTCCTCCGTTAGAATCAGCGCGGCACGTGGGCCCCGCCCGCGCCAGGAGAGTTGTCCGAGCGGCCGAAGGACCTGGTCTTGAAAACCAGTAAGCAGCAATGCTTCGTGGGTTCGAATCCCACACTCTCCGCCGCATAGCGAAGGGATCTGTGTGAGCAGTTCGTCGAGTCACCGTCCGCGCGGACCTGTCGCGCGCCATACGAAGCTGCGCTCGCCGGGGCTCGGACCTCGGATCCTCAAGGGCGCGGCGTTCGCCCTGTCCGCCGTGCTCGTCGCGGTGGTCGGGGTCGGCGCCTATGCCTATAACGACTACTTCGGGTCGCTGCGGGAGAACTCCGTCACCCTCGCCGGGCAGGACGTGAACCCGCCCGACGTCGAGGTGCTGCCGAACGAAGACGTCAACATCCTCGTCACGGGCGTCGACAAGTGCGAAGCCGAGTGGGCCGATCAGTTCGGCGACCGCTGCCCGCCCGCGCTGGTCGAGGAGCAGGAGAACAGCTACACGGGCCAGCTCAACGACGTGAACATGGTGATCCACGTCTCGCCCGAGCCGCGGCGCGTCACGGTCATCAGCATCCCTCGGGACCTGGTCGTGGATCGCCCGGCGTGCGAGAGCATGGATGGCGCCGAGACGGGGCCGGCAACGTCGGTCATGTTCAACGAGTCCTACGGCACCGGCGGCGTCGATTGCGTGGCGCGCACGGCGACCGAGCTCACGGGCCTCGAGATCGACCACGCTGCGCTCATGACGTGGGGCGGCGTGATCGACATCACCAACGCGATCGGCGGCGTCGACGTCTGCCTCGCCGACCCGATCCCGTTCGATCGTGAGACCGGGCTCGAGCTCGAGGCTGGCGAGCACACGCTCGTCGGGTACGAGGCGCTGCAGTTCCTGCGTACGCGCAAGACGCTCGCCACGGGATCCGACCTCGACCGCATCGGCAACCAGCAGCTGTACATGGGCGCGCTGGTGCGCAAGCTCGTGAGCAACGAGACCTTCAGCGACGTCCCCGCGATGCTGCGGCTGGCGAACGCCATCACGACCAACGCGCAGGTATCGACGGGCCTGACCGACCCGATGGCGATGGTGTCGATCGCCGGGGCCCTGCGCGGGATCCCGCTCGAGGACTACGCGTTCATCCAGTTCCCTGCGGCCGACTCGCCGATGGACCGGAACCGCCTCATTCCTGTGCCCGAGTCCTGGGACCTCATCGCACAGGCGCTCGAGCAGAACCAGCCGATCCTTCTGGGCGAGGACGACCCGTCGGCCACCGAGACGCCGGCACCGACGGAGACGCCCGAGCCGACGGACGACCCGACGAAGGTCGCCCTGCCGGAGTACCTGCGCGGATCGAACGCGAACGACCCGGGCGTGGGCTGCGAACCGGCGGAGGGCCTGTTCTGACACGCCGTTTCGACGTGGCCGCCGCAACCGGGTAACATTGCTCAACGTGCGTTCGCGCACATGGAGACGTGCCGGAGCGGCCGAACGGACTTCACTGCTAATGAAGGGTCGGGGTTGAACCCGACCGGGGGTTCAAATCCCCCCGTCTCCGCCGAATGACATGAGCCCCTCGCGATGAGCGAGGGGCTCGCGTCGTATCTGGGCGCGGGCTATGCCCCCGGCACGAGTTCCTCCGTATACGACACGCGACATACGCACCCCGCTACCGTGGAGGGAAGCGATGGGCGATTGCCTCTGGCTTCCAACCGGTCGCCGAGCGGCGGTCGGACGAAAGATTGGTCCCGCTCATGTCGTCCATCTCCCTCGCACAGCCGTCCACCCTCGGGCCCGTGCGCCAGACGTACGCGCGCAAGGAGGACTTCCCGCCGATCGCGCGAGCGTATTCGCAGGTGTCGAACACCGTTCGGGAGACCGGTCTGCTGCGTCGCGCGCCGTGGTTCTACGCTCTGGTGGGCCTCGCGATCGCCGTCGGCTTCGGCGGCGCGGCGACCGGATTCATCCTGCTCGGAGACAGCTGGTTCCAGCTGCTCATCGCGGGAACGCTCGGCATCCTGTTCACGCAGGTGGCCTTCCTCGCACACGAGGCGGCCCACCGTCAGATCCTTGCGACGGGTCCCGGCAACGATCGGCTCGCCCGCGTGCTCGCCGCATTCGTCGGTATGAGCTATTCCTGGTGGGATTCGAAGCACAGCCGGCATCATGCGAACCCGAACCGCGTCGGCAAGGACCCCGACATCGAGATCGACACGATCTCGTTCCTCGACGACGACGCGGCGAAGGCTCGCGGACCGCTGCGCATGATCACACGCGTGCAGGGCTGGCTGTTCTTCCCCCTGCTGACGCTCGAGGGGCTCAACCTGCATCGCCACAGCGTGCAGCACCTCGCCTCGCGCGGTCCGGTGAAGGGGCGCTGGGCCGAGATCTCGATGATCACCGCACGATTCGCTCTGCTCCTGACGCCGATCTTCCTGATGCTGCCGCTCGGCATGGCATTCGCCTTCCTCGGGGTCATGCTCGCCGTCTTCGGCGTGTACATGGGCGCATCGTTCGCACCGAACCACAAGGGCATGCCTGTGATCGCGCCCGATGCGAAGCTCGACTTCTTCTCGAAGCAGGTGCGCACGTCGCGCAACATCCGCGGCGGATGGTGGGCCACTTGGCTCATGGGCGGGCTCAACTACCAGGTCGAGCACCACCTGTTCCCCAGCATGGCGCGCCCGCACCTCGCGAAGACGCGCGAGATCGTGCGCGAGTTCTGCGCGAGCAACGACGTGCCCTACACCGAGACGTCGATCGGCCGTTCGTACCTCATCGTCATCGAGTACCTGAACCGCGTCGGCCTGGCCGCACGCGACCCGTTCGACTGCCCGATGTCGGCCGAGTACCGGCGCTGACGGGCAGATCGGGGCCGCACGCGTGCGTCGACACGCCCGGATGGCAGCTCGACTTGGCGCGGCCCCGCGACCCGCGTAATGTAATCCCTTGTCGCCGCCAAGCGGTGCGGTAGAGCCGGAAGGCTCCCCACCCCAGGAAGGCGACAGCAATCCACATGTCAGATGAAGAACTTCGGTTCTGCTTCGGACGGCTTACGATTGTGAAGTCGAAATGCCTCGCATTTCGTCTTCAGAATTCATTCAGCTTGAATGAGTAAGTTTGTGGCTTGTCGCCTTGATCGGTTTGTCGGTCGGATGGCCTGGTTGCTTCGGCAGCTTCGGCGTGTCGGATTGGACAGCGAGAATCACGGTGATAAGATAGAGAAGTTGCCCCGGAGGGCTCAGCTTGGTTGCTGAGGG
>DXAM01000118.1 GCA_019117025.1 Candidatus Microbacterium stercoravium
GTCAGTGTGCCATCCAGGGTTAGGCGTGATGGACAGGGACGTCGTTTCCTGACTTCCGCGTGGCCCGCTGTCAGTCTCTGGCACGCGGACCGTGGCGTTGCCGTCGAACGCGACGTCCCCGGACATCACACCTAGCGCGCCTACGCCCGGCGCGATGCCTGCACCGCGCTCGGGGTCTCTGGCACAAACGTGCCCGCCCCTAAGGACCGCAGACGAACGAGAAAATCGAACGGTTCCGCCACACATCGCAGGATCCCTCGGCGCCGAGCGCCTGCGCATGAGCGACAGCGCGCTCGACGAACTCGACCGCCTGATGGCGGGCAAGCCCCTGCGCCACCGGGTGCGTCAGAAGGAGCTCGCGTTCGTCGCGTGATCAGCCCACCAACCGGTGCGATCCGGGGCCCACCTCCTGCGTCCCCGACGCCAGCTCGACGATGCCGCGAGCGCCGACAGGCACCTCGATCTCCACGTCGAGGGCCTCGCCCCGCCTCTCCCACGCGATCGACGCGACGCCGTACGGCGTCTCGTGCCGCGCCGAGGCCGACGTGAGCGGTCCGGGCGTCGGCGCGAAGCGGATCGTGCGGTAGCCCGGCTCGGCGGGCGCGAGCCCGGCGACCACACGGTGCATCCAATCGGCGATCGACCCGAGCGCGTAATGGTTGAAGCTCGTCATGCGTCCCGGATTCACGGTGCCGTCGGGCAGCAGGCTGTCCCACCTCTCCCAGATCGTCGTCGCCCCCTGGTCGACCATGTACATCCAGGACGGGCAGTCGCGCTCGAAGAGCAGATCGAACGCCGCGTCCGCGTGGCCCGTGGCGCTCAGCGCGTCGGCGATCACGTTGACGCCGGCGAAGCCGACGGCGATGCGATTGCCGCCCTCGGCCACGAGCGCGGCGAGCCGGTCGCCGGCTGCGCGCCGCTGATCCGCATCCAGCAGGTCGAAGCGGATCGCGAGTGCGTACGCCGTCTGGGCATCGCTCGTGAGCCGGGCGGTCTGCGGATCCCAGTACTCGCGCACGAACGCTGCGCGCACCTCGTCGGCGAGCCGGCGGTGATCCGCTTCCTCGGGCCGACCGAGGATGGCGGCGATCTCGGCCAGCCGACGCGCCGACCACGCGAAGTACGCCGTTGCGACGAGGTGCTTGTCGGTCTTCGCATCGGCAGGGTCGTGCGGCGGCGCCGCAGGGTCGAGCCAGTCGCCGAGCTGGAAGCCCGTGTTCCACAGGCGGTCCTCGCCCGCGAGCTCGGCCACCTGATCGACCCACGCGCGCGCACTGTCGTACTGCGCGTCGAGCACGCCGACGTCGTCGAACCGCTCGAAGAGCGTCCACGGCACGAGCACGGCCGCGTCGCCCCAGACGGCGCCGGGGCGCGTCGGCGTCCACATCGGTCCGCCCGGAATCACGGGAACGTACCAGGGCACCGTGCCCTCGCGTCGCTGCTCGACGGCGAGATCCTTCAGCCAGCTCGACAGGAAGCCCGACACGTCGAACAGGAACGACGCGGTCGGCGCGAACACCTGGATGTCGCCCGTCCATCCCAGCCGCTCGTCGCGCTGCGGGCAGTCGGTCGGGATGTCGACGAAGTTGCTGCGCGTGCCCCACACGACGTTCTCGTGCAGCGTGTTCAACGACGGATCCGACGATTCGAACCAGCCCGTGCGCCGCATATCCGAGTGGTGCACGCGTCCGACGATGTCGCCGTTCGCGACCGCGTCGTCGATCGATCCGGGCCAGCCCGAGACCTCGACGTACCGGAATCCGTGCATCGTGAATCGCGGCTCCCACGTCTCGGCACCGCCGCCGCGCAACGTGTACCGGTCGGTCGATTTCGCCGCCCGCAGCGGGCGGGTATAGATCTCGCCCTCCTGCAGCACCTCGGCGGTGCGCAGGGTGACGGTCTCGCCCGCGGCCCCCGAGACGGTGATCTGCACGCGCCCCGTGAAGTTCTGGCCGAAGTCGAGGATCCGCGCCCCTGACGGGGAGGTGAGCACGCGCGCGGGAGCGATCTGCTCGGTGCAGCGCACGGGCGGACCCTCGGGGCTGACGAAGCGCTCGGGACGCGCGGGCCGCACCGCGACGGGCTCCCAGCCCGCGTCGTCGAACCCCGGCGACGACCAGCCGTCCTGTTCTTCGCGCGCGTCGTAGGTCTCGCCGTCGTACAGCCCGGACGAGAGGATGGGTGCCGGTGAGGCCCTCCAGGAGGCGTCGGTCGCGATCGTGGTCGTCGTACCATCGGCGTGCGTGAGCTCGAGCTGGGCGATGAGCGAGAGGTCGTCGCCGTACATGTCGAACGAGTGCCCGTGGTGCGTGAACCCGAGGCGGCCGCGATACCAGCCGTCGCCCAGCCACGCGCCGATCACGTTCTCGCCGGCGGCGAGCAGGTCCGTCACATCGTAGGTGTGAACCCGCAGGCGCTCGGAGTAGACGGTCCACCCCGGATTGAGCACGTCGTCTCCGACGCGCGCGCCGTTGATCTCGATCTCGTACACGCCGTGCGCCGTGACGTGCAGGCGCGCCCGCTCGAGGTCGCCGGTCGAGAAAGCGCGCCGCAGGAGCGGCGGACGCCGGAGGTCCTTGTCCTCGTTCTCGACCCACGGCGCGCCGACGGCCTCCGCATGCCAGTCACCGGCGTCGAGCAGGCCCGCCTCGACGGATCCCCACGCGCCCCACGCGGATGCGGATCCGTCGGACCCCCACAGCCGCACGCGCGCGTCGGCGCGCTCTCGGGAGACGAGCGGATCCGCCGGCCAGTCCACGAGGATCTGCTGATCCGACGGCACGCGTCCGGTGGTCGTCGTGCCGGAGACGCGGCGCACCTCGATCTCGTACGCGGCCTGCGTCCAGCCGTCGGGCGCGGACGTCGTCCAGCTCACGGGCGGCGAGGCCTCGCCGATGCCGAGCGGAACATCGTGATGCGCGAAGCGCGGGGCGGAGGGGAGGATCGACATCGTCACTCTCCCTGGGCGTACGCGTCGTCCATCGCCGCGAGACCTTCCTCAGCCGTCGCCACTCCGGAGAGCATGTTCTGCACGGCTTCGAAATGTGCGGCCTGCACGCGTGCGTTGGGCCAGTTCTGGTCCATCCACGGCACCGTCTTGTCTTCCGCCTGGTATTGCTTCAGCACCTCGAGCGCGGGGTCGATGTCGCCGTCACCGGGGATCGAGGGGAGTGAGCCGTTGGCATCGGCGTACGCCTGCATGACATCGGCGCGCAGGAGGAATTCGATGAAGAGCTCGGCGTTCTCCGGGTGGTCGGCTTCCGCGTTGATCGCCCAGGCGCTGCCCGCGGCGCCGGGCATGAGGGTCTTCGACTCGTCGTCAGAAGCCGGAAGCGCCGCCATCGTGAGCTCCGTCCCCTCCGGGGCCTCAGCGCGGATCGCCGCGAGACCGGACGTCACAAGGGTTGCGCCGAAGACGTCGCCCTGCGCGATCGCGGTCACCGTCGCCTCGTATGAGACGCCAAGGGGATCATCGACGAAGCAGCCTTCATCGACCATCTCCTGATACATGTCGAGTGCGTCGACCCAACCCGAGTCGGCAAACGTACGGTTGCCTGCGGCCATCTCCGCTGCGAAGTCAGGGTCGGGCCCGTAGACGACCTCGGGGGTGAGCGCATAGGTCAGAAGCTGCGTGTTCCAGTTGGTCCCTGCGCCGAGGCCGAACGCGGCATGGCCGGTCTGGTCGCGCGCCTCGTGGCAGAAATCAATGAGGTCGCTCCAAGTGTGAGGAATCTCAAACCCGGCCTCCTCCATCGCTGTCATGTTGTAGATCGGGCCGATTCCGGCGAAGGACAGCGGCGCAACATACGTGGCCCCGTCAACTTGCGACACGGAGGCGACGCCTTCCGGGAATTCCTGTGTGCGCTCAATATCGGACAGGTCAGCGAGGAAACCGCCGGGAACGAGAACTTCCATCGCCGCAGGGTTGCCATTTCCCGGCCACACACCGACGACATCCGGCGCCGTTCCCGACGATAACTGCGTGCGGATCGTCGGCTGATACTGATCGAGTGCCGATGTCTCGACCGTGACGTCGATGTCGGGGTACTCCTCCTCGAACATCGGAATCACTGCGTCGAGCGCCGCCTTCTCATTCGACACGCCGGAGATGGTGAGGGCGTTCTTGTCATCGGATGTGCTCGCATCGTTCGAGCAGCCAACAGCGGTGATGCCCAGCGCGGCGACAGCGCCGAGAGCGAGGATGCGTGATGTTCGCATGGTGTTCTCCTTCGAACAGAGGTGATTGCGGTGTGCGGTTAGCCCTTGAGCCCACTGGCGAAGCCCCGGATGATGGTCTTCTGCATGATGAAATAGATGATCAGGATCGGCGCAATGCTGATGACCAGCCCGGCGAACACCATGTTCCATTGGGTGACGTATTGGCCGACGAACTGGAACAGGGCCACGGGAACGGTGGGGGAGTCGCTGCCGCTCAGGTACATGAGCGGTGTCAGGAAGTCGTTCCAGATATGGAGCACGTTGAGGATGGCGACCGTGCCGGTGATGGGGCGCAGCAGAGGGAAGACGACGTTCCAGAAGGTGCGGATCGAACCAGCCCCGTCGACCGACGCTGCTTCCTCGTACTCGTAGGGAACCGCGCGCAGAAAGCCGACGTACAGGAAGATCGAGAACGGCATCTGCGAGCCCACGTAGAAGACGATCAGCGAAACGGGAGACCCGAGCAGGCCCAGATCCCGCATGGTCTGGTAAAGCGGGATGAGTGCGAGCTGGAACGGAAGAAGAAGCCCGCAGAGGAAGGCGTAGTATGCGAACGTCGACCACCCTCGTGCTGCACGCGCAAGCGGATATGCGGCGAGCGCGGCGAAAAGGATCAACAGCACCGTGCTGACCACGGTCACGATTCCGCTGACGACGAGCGCTGGGCCGAGCCCGGCCTGCTGCCATGCATCGGCGTAGTTCGCGAACGTGATGTTCGTGGTGGGTGCAAGGGGCGATGACTGATCCGAGGGGTCGCGAAGCGACAGGTTGACGAGCACGTAGATGGGAACGAAGAACAGGATCCCGACACCGAGCATGACGAGTTCGAGGATGCCGGTGCGCCACGTGTAACGGTTCACTTGGATCCTCCCTGCTTGTTGAGGCCGAAGTATTGGAAGCCCGAGAGGATCGCGACGAAGAACGTGAGGATCACGGCCAGCGCGATGCCGTATGCGAAGTCGTTGAACTGGAAGGCATTCTTATAGATCAGCGTCGACATCGTCTCGCTCGAGCTTCCGGGTCCGCCGCCGGTCATCACCCAGATCTGATCGAAGAGCTTCAGACCGCCGACGATCGACAGCATCAAATTGATCGTGATGGCGGGAGCGAGTTCAGGGCGCACGACGTACCAGAACCGGCGGACGGGGCCGGCTCCGTCGATTCGTGACGCTTCGAGGACTTCGTCGGGCACTCCCTGCAGTCCAGCCAAGAAGATGACCATCGAATAGCCGGCGAACTGCCAGACGACGACGCCGATGATCGCCCACACGACGACGTCGGGGTCACCGAGCCAGTTCTGTTGCAGCGCACCGAGGCCCAGCGCACCGAGCATCTCGTTGATGGTGCCGTCAGGGGTCATGAGGTAACGCCACAGGAAAGCCGTTGCCACGGGCGTGATGACAGCCGGCGCGAAGAGCGCCACTCGGAGCACGTTGCGGCTCTTGATATTCGAATGCACTCCGAGCGCGATCAGAAGCCCGATCAGGTTCTGGATGATCGTCACGCCGATCGCGATGAGCAGCGTATGGAGAATGCCGCCGATGGCCGCCTTGTCATTGAAAAAGCGAATGAACTGCGACAGCCCGGCGAAGTTCCAGTCGCGAGACAGGCCGTCCCAATCGGTGAACGCATACCCGAAGCCTTGGAGGCTCGGCCACACCACGGCGAAGATGTACGCGGCGGCGGCCGGAATGATGAACCACCATGGGACGCGACGTCGGCGACGCTTGCTGGGGGATCGGCGGCTTGCCGGGTCAGCCGAGATGACTGTCCGCGTAGTGAGCGCTGCCTGAGACATGCTGTGAGCCTCTTCTTTGAGGGTGAAACGATTCATTGATCATATAGGCGAAACCTAAATTGGTCAACCGGTCGTCCGCTTTCGTGGGTTCGGTGCGGTTACGTGGTTGAATGAGGGTGTTGAACCCATTCAACTCGGTGGCGTTCGTCGCTGTCTAGAGCGCATGGCGTCGACCTCACCCAGATCGATCCCGCGCAGCATCGCGCGGCCGGAAGGACAGTGCCATGACGGCGATTCCCGAGATCTCTCAGCACGACGCGGACGCGCGCGTCGTCTCGTTGCGCACCCAGCATGGCGAGCGCGAGATCGGCGTGCCCCGCGAAGGGGTGCGCCTGACCTGGCGCGTCGAGGCCGAGGCCGGGACCACGCAGCGGGCCTATCAACTTGCCACGGGGCCTGCCGGCCAGCCGCCGGTTCCCGGTGAGATCGTGGCCTCGTCGGAGCAGGTCGCGGTCCCTGTGGGCGACCTCGACCCGGGGGAGCGGCGGGCGTTCGCCGTGCGGATCGCGACCGAGCGCGGCTGGTCGCCATGGAGCGCGGAGCTCGTCGTCGAAGCGGGCCTCGACGACCTCGAGGCGCAGGTGATCGGCATCGAGACCGAGGTCGAGGGCCCCGCGGCGATCCTGCGCCGCGAGTTCGACGTCGACGAGGCGCCTCACCGTGCGCGCCTGCGACTGAGCGCGCTCGGCCTCGTCGACGCGTGGATCAACGGCGTGCGCGCGACCGATGCGCACCTCACCCCCGGATGGACCTCGTACGGATCGCGCATCCTCGTCGACACGCTCGACGTCACCGATCTGCTGCGCGCCGGCACGAACACGATCGTGCTCGAGGTCGGCGATGGGTGGTACCGCGGCCGCATGGGCTTCGCCGACCGCACGAAGATCTACGGCGAGCGGTCGGGCGCGCTCGCGCAGATCGACACGGATCGCGGCGTGATCGTCGCAACCGATGAGTCATGGCGCGGAGGCTTCGGATCCGTGCAGAGCGCGAGCATCTACGACGGCACCTCGCTCGACCTGCGCCTCGAGCCTGACGGGGTGCACGACCCCGGATTCGACGACTCTTCGTGGGCGCCCGCCTCCGTCATCGACGCGGACCCGGCGCTCTTCGAGCCGCGCTCGGCGCCGCCCATCCGCACCGTCGCCGAGCTGCCGATGACGCGCACCGAGCGGGGCGCGGCCGTGCAGTTCGATGCCGGACAGAACGTCACGGGGTGGGTGCGCCTCGTCGTGCGCGGCCGGGCGGGCGACACCGTCACGATCCGCCACGCCGAGATCCTCGAGCCCTCGGGTGAGCTCCACACGGCCGCGCTGCGCTCGGCGAAGGCGACCGACACCTACGTGCTCGCCCACGACGGCGAGACCGTGCTCGAGCCGCGGTTCACCTTCCACGGCTTCCAGCACGCCGAGGTCACGGGCGCCGAGGCGATCTCGGCCACGGCGATCGCGATCTCGTCCGACCTGCCGAGGCGCTCGACCTTCCGGTCGGCCTCCGACGCGCTCGACAGATTCCACGAGAACGTGTTCTGGTCGCAGCGCGACAACTTCGTCTCGGTGCCGACCGACTGTCCGCAGCGCGATGAGCGCCTCGGGTGGACGGGCGACGCGCAGGCGTTCGCGGCGACCGCCTCCACGCTGATGCACGCCGAGTCGTTCTGGCACAGCTGGCTGAGCGACCTCGAGGCCGACCAGACCGATGCGGGCGGCGTGCCGAGCGTGGTCCCCGACATGATCCGCCGCAACGACATGTACATGGGCGACGCGGTCGTCGACAACATGGGGCGCGCCGGTTGGGCGGATGCCGCGACGATCGTGCCGTGGGCCGTGTACGTCTCGACCGGCAGCGACGAGGCGCTGCGCCGCCAGCTCGACTCGATGCGCCGCTGGGTCGAGCACCTGCGCCGCCGCGCGGGCGATGCCGTCGTGCTGCCGACCGAGCCGTTCCAGTACGGCGACTGGCTGGATCCCGATGCGCCCGGCGATCGCCCGTGGGAGGCGAAGGTCTCGAGCGACTACGTCGCGAACGCGTTCTACGTGCGCTCGGCGCGGATCCTCGCAGACGTCGAGAGGCTCGTCGGCGACCCGGGTGCCGCCCAGGAATACGCCGCGCTCGCCGACCGCGTCGCCGAGGCGACGTGGCGCACGTGGGGCGAGGAGGCGATCACGACCCAGACCGGTGCGGCGCTCGCGCTCGAGTTCGACATCGCTCCGCAGGAGGATCGGATCCGCATCGGCGACGCGCTCGCCGCGAACGTGCGCGCCGAGAACGGGCGCATCGCGACCGGATTCCTCGGCACGCCGCTCGTGCTGTTCGCGCTGTCGAACAACGGCCACCTGGCCGAGGCGTACCTGATGCTGCTGCGCCGCGAGGCGCCGAGCTGGCTGTACCAGGTCGACCGCGGCGCGACCACGGTGTGGGAGCGGTGGGACGCCATCCTGCCCGACGGCTCCATCCATTCGGGCGACATGTCGGCCGGATCCACCGACGAGGGCGGCAGCATGCTCTCGTTCAACCACTACGCGTACGGCGCGATGATCGACTGGGTCTACCGAACCGTCGCCGGACTCGCCCCCGTCGAGCCCGGGTATCGCGTGACCCGCATCGCTCCGCGGCCGGCAATCGGGATGGATCGCGCCGCGGCGACGATCGACACGGCGTACGGGCCGCTGTCGATCGACTGGACGCTCGAAGGCGACGATCTCGTCGCGGTCGTCGAGGTGCCCTTCGGCATCACCGCAGAGCTCGACCTGCCGACGACTGAGGCATCGGTCGCCTCGCATGCCGGATCCCTCGCGCACGGCACGCACGAGATCCGGGTGACGTCTCCGTCGATCGCCGGGTGAGTCGTCAGCGGCCCGTCGTGGTCGCGCCGGGGCGGATGCGCACCGGCAGCACCTCGCGCTCGTGCGCGTGATCCGGATCCGATTCGGCCGAGATCAGGCGCACGGCCTCGGCGCCCATCTCGTAGCCGGGCAGCTCGATCGACGTCATGGTCATCCAGTCGTTGCCGGTCGGCCGGTGGTCGCCGTCCATGCCCATGACGACGACGTCGTCGGGGATCTGCAGGTCGGGATGGGCGCGCAGCACCGGGATCGCCCCGATGGCGAGGTCGTCGGCGAGGAACAGCAGGGCGGTGCGCTCGCCGCGTCGCGCACGATCCGCGAGCGCGCCGACGAGGCCGGTGGTGATGTCGCTTCCAACCGATGCGGTGAGCGCCGCGGCATCGACCTCGGTGACGGTCACGCCGCGGCGTGCGGCCGCCTCGCGCATACCGGTCCGGCGCTCCGCCGCGGGCTGCACCACGTCGGGGATCGAGACGTAGAAGGCCTGCGTGATGCCGAGATCCGCGATGTGGTCGACGGCGATGCGCCCGACCTGCGCGTTGTCCATGAGTACCGTGCACCAGTCGGCGCCCGGGGCGTCGTAGTTGACGACGACGATCGGACGCACGTGGTTCCTGATGCGATCGATGCCGCTCGTGGGGTCGCGCATCGCGCACACGAGCATGCCGCCCGAGCGGGCCTCGGCGAAGTACCCGAGGAACTCGTCCTGAGTGTCGTGCGGCGCGGCGCCCGCCACGAGATCGCGCGAGGAGAACCCGCTGTTGGCCATCACGAGGCGGCGGCCGGCTGCGGCGGCCGTGAGCTGCGCGCCGCGCGCGATGTCGACGAACAGGGAGTTGTCGAGGTCGGGCACGATGAGGCTGAGGCCGTCTGAGGCGTTGCGGATGAGCGTGCGGCCCGCCGAGCTGCGGATGTATCCCAGTTCGTCGATCGTGTCGAGAACCCGCTCGAGGGTCTCGGGGGCGAGGCGCTCGGGAGAGTTCAGAGCATTCGAGACGGTGCCCACCGATACTCCGGCAGCGCGCGCGACGGCGCCGATGTTGGGGGTGCGGGCCATCCTGTCTCCTTCGGCGCCTCGGCTCTCATCGTAGTCGTGGGCAGGCCCCCGAGAGAGTTCGTCCGACCTCGAGCGCCCGTTCGCGCGGAGATGAGCCCGAACTGCGGAGGATCCCGCGTTTTCGATCCGTCGGAGCGGCTCATCTCCGCGCGAACGGATCGGGTTCAAGTTGCCGAGCACTCGCAACGTTGTAACGTTACAAAAGCGGGAAATCGGTTTCCCGCTTACCAGCCTGCACGACGGACGAAGGAGATTCGATGGAGAATTCGACACCCCGGAGGCGCGGAGCCGTGCGCCTCATGGCCTGGGCCGGAGCGGCCTCGCTGGCGCTCGCGATCCCCGGGATCGGTGCC
>DXAM01000119.1 GCA_019117025.1 Candidatus Microbacterium stercoravium
CACGTCGAACACGCGATAGACCGCATCCCAGATCGCCTGCTCGGCGCGCGACGGATTCAGAGCGGTCGCCTGAGAGGCGAGCGGGGCCGTCATGAGCGACCGGACGAACGACAGCACCGAGTAGACGGCGGACTGCCCGATCGAGAGGGCCAGGACGATGCCGACCTCCCAGCCGGCGCGAGCGCGTGAGATGTCGGAAGTCACGGGACCACCCTGGCACAGCCGCATATGAGCGACTCCGTATCCTTGTTCGCATGCCCCGCGCCACCGACCAGATCGTGCTCCGTTCCCCGCTCGCCTGGGTCTGGCTCGCACTCGCGGGTCTCATCAGCGCATACCTCGTCATCGATATGGCGGTTCGGTCGTCGCCGTGGAACGCCTTCCTCGTCGCCCCGTGGCTGCTCCTCGTCTGCTGGGGCGTGTGGCTGTTCCAGGTCGTGCCGCGCATCGAAGCCGACGAGCGCGAAGCGCGCGTCTACAACCTGCTGCGCATCATCGAGCTGCCGTGGACGGCGGTCGCAGGAGTGCGGCTGCGCTACAACATCGAGTTCTCGCTGCGCGCGGGCGGGGTCGTGACGGCGTGGGGCGGATCCTCGCGCCGCCTGCACCTGTCGATCAAACGCCGCTCCGCCG
Organism: Candidatus Microbacterium stercoravium; assembly: GCA_019117025.1. Lineage (GTDB taxonomy): Bacteria > Actinomycetota > Actinomycetes > Actinomycetales > Microbacteriaceae > Microbacterium > Microbacterium stercoravium. The sequence continues at coordinate 634 of DXAM01000119.1, forward strand.
ACGATCCGGCGGAGGACGAGGCACAGGCGCTTCAGCGCCTGCATGCCTATGCGGAGGGGGATCCCACGGTCGCCGCACGGCGATGGAACATCCCGGCGCTCGCCGCGCTCGCGGTGATCGCCGCCTGGATCGCGTTCTCGCTGATGCAGACCGGCGGAATCGTTCTGCCCGGCTGACGTAACACTTTGCGCGGCTGCGGCAACATGAGGGGAAAGACCCTTCGAAGAAAGTGACCGCGTGGCGAAGCGAGCAGCGCGCCCGGACGAGTTCCGTGCGTTCTATCGCGCCCACTACGGGCTGATACTCACCGTCGCGGAACAACGGCTCGACACGGTTCAGGCAGCGGAGGATGCGGCCGGTGAAGTGTTCCAGATCGCGTGGCGGCGATACCGAGATGACGGCGCGGCGCTCACCCTGCCCTGGGTCTACCAGATCCTCCGCAATGTGATCGGAACGGAGTACCGGCGCCTCGCCAGGGCGCGGCGCGCGAACGAACGAGCGCGCGACGAGCGGCATGACGAGGATCCAGCGATCGAGCGGCGCATCGACGTGCGCGAGGGGATCAGGCGGCTCGCGGAACGGGATCGGGAACTGCTCTACATGGCCTACTGGGAGGATCTGACCGGCGCGGAGATGGCGGAGATCCTCGGAACGAGCCGCGGAGCCGTGCGCGTGCGGCTCACGCGGGCGCGAGAGAGGCTGCGAGCAGTGCTCTCGGGCGTCGAGGCACGGGACGGAGACGCACGTGGATGACATCGAAGCGCTGGTGCGCGCCGCGCGCCCCGCATCAGGACACCGGGACCGGGCGCCGAGCGCTCGTTCGGAACGCGAACTCGACGCACTGACGTCACCGGCGCAGGTGGAACGGATCTCTTCTGCGCACGGCAGCCCCGGGTTCGTGGAGAAACGTCGGGGTGCCGACCGCCGGTCGATAAGAACCCGACTGATTGTCCTGGCAAGCGTGATCGTGGTCGCAGCGGCTGCCGGGCTGGCAGCATTGCTCGATGGAGCGCTGCAGGAACCGCCTCCTGTCGCGCAGTCCGCGGAGCCGGATCCGGCGACCGTGCTGTCGATCGCGGCCGACAAGCTCGATGAGTCGGGCGGGCAAAGCGAATCCGGCATCGCAATGCCGGAAGCCACGGACAGCCGGGCGCTCGTCGAGTGGCTCATGTCGGGGGCCGTGACACGGTCGAATCAGGCGACCTGGCTCAGGGACCTGTCGGAGAACGGTCTCGCCACCCACGCTGAGCGCGGAGCCGACGAAACGTGGCTCGTCGACATCGCCGACGTGACCCTCGTGATCCGGGAAGCCACGGGGGAGGTATCAGCGGTCATCGACGCGCAGGGGCGGACGCACATCGTGCCGCCGACGACGTAACATTCGCCCGCCTGCGGCAACAATCTCTGTGACACGTCCCTGACGAGAGGACCCTCATCATGATGCGACGCTCGCTCGCCGCGGCGGTCTCGTGTGCGGCGCTCGTTCTCGGCATCGCGGGCTGTGCGACCGGCGAGCCCGGATCCACCGAGACATCGAGCGTGCCGTCGGCACCCACAACAGTGGACATCCTCACGACGAAGGATCGCACGATGGTCATCGATGACGGTGAGCGCCCGCCGCAGCTCTGCGTCGGGGGCGTCTCGGAGTCTCTTCCGCCGCAGTGCGCGGGCATCGACCTCGAGGGCTGGGACTGGAACGCCGTCGGCGACCACGAGCAGCGGGGAAACGTGCGGTGGGGCGAGTTCGTCGTCTCGGGAGAGTACTCCGCGGCAGATAACGTGCTGCGGGTGACGGCGACGTCGGCGGAGGGAACGGGTCCTGGCCACACGGCGGCGCCGTGCACGGAGGAACCCCGGGAAAGCGCGGATCCGTCGAGCATCGAGAGAGTCGGGGGATTCATCGAGGAGGACCTCGGAGTTCGTGTGTTCTTCGCTGGCGATGATCCCCCATGCCGGTCCGCGCGCTTCGGTGTGGCGTACGACGACGGATCCGTTCAGTCGGCGGTTGATTCTAAGTTCGGCGCGGGAACAGTGATCGTCGAATCAGCACTCGTGCCCGCGCGATGACCTCCGCCCAGCACCGACACAGCCAGGCGCGATAAGGTGGATCGCCCCGATTTCGGGGCATTTCCCAACGACCCAGAAGGATCCCTTCATGGCGCTTGCCCACCGCTCCGATCTCCGTAACGTCGCGATCGTCGCCCACGTCGACCACGGCAAGA
>DXAM01000120.1 GCA_019117025.1 Candidatus Microbacterium stercoravium
GGGCATCACCCGTTGTGCCGCTCGAGGAAGTTGTACACGTCGCTCTCTGCCACGCCCGGGAACCGGCCGCGGGGGAGCGGGCTGAAGATGTGCGTGTGCACGCGCGCGCTCGGCCATGCCTGGTCGGCCCATCGTGCGGAGACCTCGGGAGCCGGTTTGCGGCAGCAGTTCTCATCCGGACACGTCGAGTTCTCGCGCTCGGTCGTTTCGCGTCCGCGCCAGTATCGCGAGTCGTCGAACGGCACACCGACCGTGATCGAGAAGTCGCCGCGATCGGCGGAGCCGGTCTGCGTCGCGCTCCAGAACGTGCCCGTCGGGGTATCGGTGTACTGGTAGTACTCGGTCGTGCGGTTCTGCCGCTCGAAGGCCCGGCGCGCCGAGAAGCGTCGGCAGAGGATCTGGCCCTCCACGGCGCCCGTGACGTCTTCGGGAACCGGCAGGCCGTCGTTGACGTACACCCGCTCGATCTGTCCCTCCGCGCCCACGCGCAAGAAGTGCAGCCGCATGCCGAGGTGCTCGGTCATGAGATTCGTCATGCGCATGCTCGCGGCTTCGTGCGTGACGCCGAACGCATCGCGGAAGTCCTCGACGGCGAGGTTGCGGTCCTTCTTCGCCTGCTGCAGGAAGTCGACGCCGGCGGTCTCGGGAATCAGGCAGCACGCCGCGTAGTAGTTGATCTCGAGGCGCTGCTGCAGGAAATCGGCGTACGACGTGGGCGGCGTGTGACCGAGCAGACGGTGCGCCATCGCCTGCAGTGCCATCGAGCGCAGGCCGTGCCCGCCCGGGATCGACGCGGGCGGCAGGTAGATGCGGCCGTTCGCGAGGTCGGTGATGGATCTCGTCGAGCTCGGGAGGTCGCTGGCGTAGATCAGCTCGAACCCGAGCCGTTCGGCCATCAGGCTCACGGTGCGGTGGGTGAGCGCGCCCCGGGTGTGGCCGGCCGCCCGCAGCTGCTCCTCGGCGAGCTTCTCGATGTCGGGCAGATAGTTGTTGCGGTCGCGCATGCGGATGCGCAGCTCGGTGTTCGCGCGCCGCGCCTCTTCCGGCGTCGCGTTCGCTTCGCGGTCACGGCGCTGCAGCTCGCGGTGCAGGCCCAGCACGGTCTCGATCGCCTCATCGCTCAGGCCCTTCGTGACCTTGATCGGCGGGATGCCGAGCTGCATGAACGAGTAGCTCTGCTGAGCGCGCTCGAGCTCGATCTCGAGCGCCGCGCGCCGGTTCGGCGGCTCGGACGAGATGAGATCGTTCACGGTCGTTCCGGTCTCGGACGCGATCGCCTGCAGCAGGGTGAGCTTCGGTTCGCGCTTGCCGTTCTCGATCAGGCTCAGCTGGCTGCCGGCGACGCCGACCGCAGCCCCGAGCTCGTCGAGGGTGAGGCCGCGCTCGATCCGATGGTGCCGGATCCGGTGGCCGAGCGTCTTCAGCTCGATGCGCGGATCCGAGACGGCTGACGTGTTCGCGGAGGTCATTCCTTCATGATAGCGAAAGAATCAGTCTTTTTAAGGCGAAAACTGTCGCCAAATACTGCGTTGTCTGACTGATTCTTGAGGTGTAGCAGGAAGTTCCCCCGATCCGCACGGACCATCCCCAAAGGAGCGCACGATGGCTATCGCTGAACCGACGACCTTCGCACACCCCCTGCACCTTGCGGAATACGGAACCCAGCCCGAGTACGGCACGGCCGCGTTCGACGAGCTCCTCGCATGGGTGAAAGGGGTGGCCGCGCTGACGAAGCCCGACCGGATCCACTGGGTCGATGGTTCCGAGGCCGAGCGCCAGGCGCTGCTCGGGTCGATGGTCGCGCAGGGCACGCTCATCAAGCTCAACGAGTCGAAGCGGCCGAACAGCTACCTCGCACGCAGCGACGCCGGCGACGTGGCGCGCCTCGAATCGCGCACCTTCATCGCGTCGGAGCGCGAGATCGACGCCGGCCCGACGAACAACTGGGCGGAGCCCCGCGAGATGCGTCGCACGCTCGACGGGGTCTTCGACGGATCCATGCGCGGGCGCACGATGTTCGTCATGCCCTTCTCGATGGGCAAGATCGGCGGCCCCATCTCTCAGCTCGGCGTGCAGATCACCGACAGCCCCTACGCGGTCGCCTCGGTCGAGATCATGACCCGCGTCGGCGAAGAGGTCACCGATCTCATCGCCGAGGGTGCGCCGTGGGTGCGCACGGTGCACTCCGTCGGCCACCCGCTCGAGCTCGGCGAGCCCGACGTCGCCTGGCCGTCGAACGACGAGAAGTACATCGTGCACTTCCCTGAGACCCTCGAGGTCTTCAGTTTCGGATCCGGCTACGGCGGAAACGCGATCCTCGCCAAGAAGTGCTTCGCCCTGCGCATCGCCTCGGTGCTCGGCCGCGATCAGGGCTGGCTGGCCGAGCACATGCTGCTCATCCGCGTCGTGTCGCCCGAGGGGCGGGCCTACCACGTGGCGGCCGCGTTCCCGTCGGCGTGCGGCAAGACGAACCTCGCGATGCTGCGCCCCTCGATTCCGGGGTGGACGGTCGAGACGATCGGCGACGACATCGCCTGGATCCGTCCGGGCAGCGACGGCCGCCTGTACGCGATCAACCCCGAGGCCGGCTTCTTCGGCGTCGCGCCCGGCACAGGCGTATCGACCAACGTCACGGCCGTCGAGGCGCTGTGCGAGAACGTGATCTTCACGAATGTCGCGCTCACCGACGACGGCGACGTGTGGTGGGAGGGGCTCACCGACGAGGCCCCGGCGCACCTCATCGACTGGCAGGGAAACCACTGGACGCCCGATGCCGACCGGCCGGCCGCGCACCCCAACTCGCGATTCACGGTATCGGCCGCGCAGGCGCCGTCGATCTCGGACGACTGGGAGGAGGCCGTGCCGCTCGATGCGATCCTCTTCGGCGGTCGCCGTGCGACGAACGTGCCGCTCGTCGTCGAATCGTTCGACTGGGATCACGGCGTGTTCATGGGTGCGACGATCTCCTCCGAGCGCACGGCGGCGGCGGAGGGCACGGTCGGCGAGCTGCGCCGCGATCCGTTCGCGATGATGCCGTTCTGCGGTTACAACATGGCCGACTACTTCGGGCACTGGATCGAGATGGGCGCCGCGGCCGAGAGGCTGCCCGCCATTTACCAGGTCAACTGGTTCCGCAAGGGATCCGACGGCCGGTTCCTCTGGCCGGGGTTCGCCGAGAACTCGCGCGTGATCGAGTGGATCATCCGCCGCATCGACGGCTCGGCAGACGCCGTCGACACCCCGGTCGGGCGCGTGCCGGCCGCGCTGAACCTCGAAGGGATCGACATCGCAGACGCCGATCTCGCCGAGCTGTTCGCCATCGACCCCGACAGCTGGCTGGCCGAGGCCGAGCTGACCGAGGAGTTCTTCCAGAGATTCGACGGCCGTGTGCCGGGGCGGCTGACGGATCAGCTCGCCGCGCTCCGCGACCGCTTGCAGACCGCGAAGCAGGGCTGACCGCACTCAGCTCCTTCGCTCGCAGGGATCCCGGACCGCACGCCGGCCCCTGCACCCAGCGGCCCGTCCCCGAACCGATCCGGGGGCGGGCCGCTTCACGCGCGGCGTCGCCTGCGCATCAGGACGAGCGGATCGTCGACCCTCGCGGCACGAGGCGGCACGGCAGCTTGTCGAGCCCGTGCGAGGCGGTGCCCTCGATCGCGGCGAAGAGCTTGCCGGCGGCGAGGCGGCCGAGCTCCTGCAGGCGCATGTCGATGCTCGTCAGGGGCGGGCGGGCTCCCGGTGCGAGCACCTCCCAGTTGTCGTGGCCGACCACGGCGACGTCGTCGGGGATCTCGCGGCCCAGCTCGCGGAGGGAGTCCATCGCGCCGCGAGCGATCTGGTCGCTGCCGCAGATCAGGGCGTCGAGGTCGGGGTGGGCCGCGACCATGGCGTGCGTGGCGCCGCGGCCCCATGCCTCGCTCCAGGCTCCGAACTGCGCCGCGTCGCCGAGCGGCGAGATCCCGGCGTCGTTCAGCGCCGCGATCGCGCCGGACGCGCGGTCGTGCGCCGCGCCGTAGCCCGGGTCTCCGGTGATGATGCCGATGCGCCGGCGCCCGGTGGCGACCAGGTGCTCGGCGGCGAGCCGCCCGCCGTGCACGTTGTCGCTCGTGATCGAGTAGTCGTTCGGATCCTCTGACGGCGCGTACGCGTACACGACGGGAACCGGGATGCGCATGGCCAGCGGCGGCCGCGGATCCGGACGCGCGCCGACGATGATGAGGCCATCGACGTGGCGGGAGAGGAGCGCTTGGATCTGCGTGCGCTCGCGGATCGCATCGCCGCGGGCATCGCAGAGGAACACCGACGTCGAGCCGGCGCCGAACGCGTCCTCCGCGCCCATCATGATGGGGATGGAGAAGCGGCCCTCGAGGTCGGAGGTGAGCAGCCCGACGGTGCCGGTCTGACCCGACAGCAGCCCCTGCGCGAGGGGGTTCGGCACGAACGAGAGCGCCTCGGCGACCTGGAAGACTCTCTGGCGCGTGGATTCGCGCACGTGCTCGCGGCCGTTCAGCGCCTTCGACGCCGTGGCGATGGACACGCCGGCCATGCGCGCGACGTCACTCAGCGTCGGGCCTTTGCGATTGTCCGTCATGGTTGCTCTTTCGGCGTTTCGGAACGACTTTCCAGTGACAGTACCAGACTGCGATGCGCCATACGTTGACGCAGAGATCGGCGTGTGCCATGATTTCGTAAAACCTTTTCGGAAGTTTCGGGCTCGAGCTCTGAACATCTCCCGATCGCACGCGCAAGAACCCGTACAAGGCCCGAGCGGCCGAGTCTCGAAGGAGAGATGCACGCATGATCATCACCACAGCAACGAAGCGCACACGGCGGTGGCGCACCCTCGGCGCGGCCGCGCTCGCGGGCAGCCTCGCCATCAGCCTCGCCGGATGCGGCAGCAGTGACGGCGGCGCCGAGGGATCCTCGGAGATCGCCGACATGCCCGCCGAAGGCGTGGATGACGGCACGACGATCACGATGTGGTCGCGCGCCCCGCTCGAGAAGCAGGCGCAGAACGCCGTCGAGATCTACAACAGCACGCACGAGAACCAGGTCGATCTCGAGCTGCTGCCCAACGACGACGTCGAAGGCAAGGTCGGCGCGGCCGTGCAGTCCGACGGCCTGCCCGACATCCTCGCCGGCGACGTCGTGCGCATTCCCTACTGGACGCAGCAGGGCATCTTCATGGACCTGACCGAGCAGATCGACGCGCTGCCGAACAAGGACGACCTGCAGAGCGGCCACATCAAGGCGGGCACGATCGACGGCGCCGAGCACACGCTGCCGTTCGTCACCGACATCTCGGTCATGGTCTGGAACAAGGACCTCTACGAGCAGGCCGGCCTCGACCCCGAGGCGGGTCCGACGACGCTCGACGAATACGTCGAGCAGGCGAAGGCCGTCGCCGAGCTCGACGAAGACGGCGTCTCGGGCTCATTCCTCGCGGGGCAGTCGGGCGGTGCACTGGTGTTCACACTGCTGCCCATGCTGTGGGGCTCGGGCGAGACGCCGCTGAACGAAGACGGCACCGAGGCGATGCTCGACAGCGATGCGGCTCAGCAGCTGTTCGAGGGCTACCGCGAGCTGGCCGAGACCCCGAACGGCCTGGGGGCCGGCTCCAAGGAGGAGACGGGCGCGACGTGGACCGCTCCGTTCCAGAACGGCACCGTCGGGGTCATGCAGTACCCCGCGACCGCCGTCAGCGGCCTCTTCGACTCGGCGTCGTTCGAGATCGGCGTGGCGCCGATCCCGGGCGTCGACGGCGGCTCGTCGACCTTCCTGGGCGGCGACGCGATCGGCATCAGCCAGAGCTCGGAGAACGTCGCTCAGGCGTGGAACTTCCTTGCGTGGCTCATGACGGACGAAGCGCAGCAGCAGGTGTTCGCCGACAACGACGACACAGCATCGAACCTGACGGTGCTCGCCGAGGGCTACGCCGACGCCGACCCGCGCACGCAGATCGGGAACGACACGGTGAAGGACGGCCAGACACCGATCGCCGTGAACTTCAACGAGGCGTTCAACGCGGCCGGCAGCCCGTGGCAGCTGCTCGTGCAGGATCAGATCTGGGCCGACGACCCGGCCGACCTGTCGTCGCTGAACGACGACATCACGTCGATCCTCGCCCAGTGACCGCGTGCGGGGCGGGAACGGACCCGCCCCGCACGACCCGATAAGGAGACCCCATGGCTGACGCCACCACGACGCAGCGCGTCGTGCTCGGACGAGGCGGTGCGCCCCGCCGCTCCGGGCGGTTCGCGCGGCGCGAGAACCGACTCGGATGGCTGTACGCCGCACCGACGACGACCCTGCTCGCCGTGCTGTTCATCGCACCGATCGTCGTCGTGGTCGCGATGTCGGCGTCGCGGTGGACCCTGCTCGGCGGTGCGCAGGGCGGCAACTTCCCCGAGAACTTCACGAAGGTGTTCGCCGATCCGATGCTCGGCGACGCCATCGGATTCACGCTGCTCTACACCGTCATCACGACCGCGATCCTCATGCCGCTCGCGTTCTTCCTCGCCCTGCTCGTGCAGGAGTCGCGGCGCTGGAACGCGTTCCTGCGCACCGCGATCCTGCTGCCGTCGGCACTGGGAATCGCATCCGCGTCGCTGCTGTTCTACGCGCTGTACTCGCCGCAGATCGGCCCGATCAACGGGATCCTCGACTGGATCGGATCCTTCGACGCGGGCGCGTCGATCCTCGGCACCCCGGGCGGCGCGCTCTGGGGCACCGTGGTGCTCGTCGTCTGGCGCTTCGCCGGCTACTACATGCTGCTCATGATGGTGGGCCTGCAAGCGATCCCCGGCGACGTCTACGAGGCCGCGCGGATCGACGGCGCCGGCCGGTGGAAGACCCTCACGACGATCACCCTGCCGCTGCTGCGCCCCACGCTCGCGATGACCATGATCATGTCGGTGACCGGATCGCTGCTGGCGTTCGACCAGTTCTACATCCTCACCAAGGGCGGCCCCAACAATTCGACGATGACGATCGTGCAGCTCGTGTACCGCTACGCCTTCGAGACGAAGAAGGATCTCGGCATGGCCGCGGCGCTGTCGGTGCTGATCCTCGTGGCGCTCGTCGTCATCAACGCCTTCCAGCTGAAGGCCCTGCGCATCGGAGCGGATGAGGAATGAGCACGATGAAACGGAACTCCGCCGCGCAGCCGGCCACCTATGTCTTCACCGGGCTCATCGCCGTGCTGTTCCTGCTTCCGCTCGTGTGGACGCTGCTCAGTTCGGTCTCGCCCAACCCCGGCACCGCTCAGACCGAGGGGTTCGGATTCGGCAACTATGTCACGCTGTTCGAGTACGGGGCGGGGCTGCCGCTGTACCTGCGCAACACGCTGATCCTGTCGGTGGTCGCCACGGCGGTCGCGCTCGTCGTCTGCTCGACGGGCGGATACGCGTTCGCGCGCTTCCGCTTCGTCGGCCGCAACACGCTGTTCGCGATCGTGCTGTCGGTCATGATGGTGCCGTACGCGGCCCTGCTGATTCCGCTGCTTGTCTGGATGAAGCAGATCGGGCTGCAGGACTCGCTCGTCGGCGTCGCGTTCGTGCTCACCCTGTTCCAGGTGCCGTTCGGCATCTTCATGATGCGCAACGCCTTCAGCACGATCCCGCGCGAGCTGGAGGAGGCCGCGCTGATCGACGGCTGCGGATCCTTCGGGGCATTCTGGCGCGTGCTGCTGCCCGCCGTGAGGCCCGCGCTCGTGACGGTCGGGCTGTTCACCTACCTCGCGGCATGGAACGACTTCATGGTCGCGCTGTACCTGCTCAGCATGGACAACGCACCGCTGCCGCTCGCTCTCGTCAACATGCGCCAGCAGACGATGGGCGTGATCGATTACGGCGCGACGACCGCAGGCGTGGTCGTGCTGACGATTCCCGCGCTCGTGCTGTTCCTGGCTCTGCAGAAGTACTACGTGCGCGGATTCATGTCCGGCGCGGTGAAAGGATGATCGTGACGACGACACACGTGATGGCCCCCGTGGATCCGCGGCGCGGCGCACTGCGCCCGCTCGGCCTCGACCAGGTGAGCCTCCGGGGCGGATTCTGGGGAGACCGGCAGGAGCTCAACCGCAGGGCGACGGTTCCCCACATCGCGCACTGGGAGGAGCGCACCGGGTGGCTCGCGAACTTCGACGCCGCCGCCGCGGGCACGGTGAGCGAGACCCGCACCGGACGGGAGTTCTCCGACTCCGAGATCTACAAGCTGCTCGAGGCGATGGCCTGGGAGATCGGTCGCACGGGCGACGAGGATCTCGAGGAGCGCTACCAGCAGATCGTGCAGCGCGTCGTGTCCGCACAGCACGACGACGGATACCTCAACACGCGCTTCGGCAGCCCCGGGCAGCCCGCGCGCTACTCCGACCTCGAGTGGGGGCACGAGCTGTACTGCTTCGGCCACCTGTTCCAGGCGGCGGTCGCACGCATCCGCACGGGCCGCGGGGGAGCGCTCGTCGACGCCGCGCTGCGCGCCGCCGATCACGTCTGCGAGGCGTTCGGTGAGAACGGGATCCGTTCGGTCTGCGGTCACGCCGAGATCGAGCCCGCGCTCGTCGAGCTCTCCCGGGCGACGGGAGAGGAGCGCTACCTCGCGCAGGCGCGGCTCTTCCTCGACCGGCGCGGAAACGGCGTGCTGGCCGACATCGAGCTAGGCCGGGCGTACTACCAGGACGACCAGCCGATCCGCGAGGCCGAGGTGCTGCGCGGTCACGCCGTGCGCGCGCTGTACCTCTCGGCGGGCGCGATCGACGCCGGCGTCGACGAGGGCGACGACGCCTACGTCGACATCGTGCGCGCGCAGTACCACCGCACGCTCGCGCGCCGCACATACCTCACGGGCGGCATGGGATCGCACCACCAGGACGAGGCGTTCGGCGACGATTTCGAGCTGCCGCCCGACCGTGCGTACTGCGAGACCTGCGCGGGCATCGGATCCGTGATGGTCGCATGGCGCCTGCTGCTCGCCACGGGCGATATCTCGTACGGCGACGTGATCGAGCGCACGCTGTACAACGTGGTCGCGGCGTCGCCGAGCGAGACGGGCGACGCGTTCTTCTACACCAACCCGCTGCAGCAGCGCCGCCGCGGGGCGGAGGCCGCGGACAGCACCCCGAGCCCGCGCGCCGAGGCCAGTCTGCGCGCGCCCTGGTTCGATGTATCGTGCTGCCCGCCGAACGTCGCGCGCACGCTCGCGCAGCTCGGCGCATACGTGGCGGCGTCCGACGAGACGGGCCTCGCGGTCCTCCAGTACGTCTCGGGCGAGATCCGTGCGGAGGTCGCCGGCGGCGAGGTCGCCCTGCGCCTGACCACGGCGTACCCCGACGACGGATCGGTCGACATCGAGGTGCTCGCCGCGCCCGAGAGCGACTGGACGCTCACCCTCCGGATCCCCGCGTGGGCCGAGGGGGCGCGGATCCGTCGCGGAGACGCGGAGACGCCGGTCGCGGCGCCCGCGGCGCGCGTGGAGAACCTGCGGTCGGGGGAGCACCTCGCGCTGCACCTGCCGATCGCACCCCGCATCACCGCGGCCGACCCGCGCATCGACGCGGTGCGCGGAGCCGTGGCGGTCGAGCGCGGACCGCTCGTGCTGTGCGCCGAGTCGGTCGACTTCGACGACGACATCGACATCGCGCATCTGCGGATCGACCCCGATGCCCCGCTGCGCTCGACGCTGCGCGGCGCGGTGGCCGCCGGATCCGTGCAGGAGATCGCCGACAGCGCATGGCCGTACTCCGCGGACGAGGAGCCCCTTGGGGCGGCGCCCGCCGAGATCCCGCTCGTGCCGTACCACTCGTGGGCGAACCGCGGTCCGAGCACGATGCGGGTGTGGATCCCGACCGTGTGAGTCAGATCAGCAGCTGGTGCTGCGCGAGCTCGCGATAGAGCGGCACCTGCTCGACGAGCTCGGCATGCGTGCCCTGGCCGACGACGCGACCGCGATCGAGCACCACGATCGCGTCGCTGTCGACGACCGTCGACAGGCGGTGCGCGATCACGATGAGCGTGCGGCCCTCGGCCACCGCGTCGATCGCCTCGCGCATGCGCTGCTCGTTGAGGCCGTCGAGCGACGACGTCGATTCGTCGAGCAGCAGGATCGGCGGCGCCGACAGCAGGGCGCGGGCGATCGCGAGGCGCTGGCGCTCGCCGCCGGAGAGCATCACGCCGTCTTCGCCGACGGGGGTGTCGATGCCGCGCTGATCGCGATCGATGACGTGGTCGAGGTTCACCGCGCGCAGCGCGCGGTCGCACTCGTCATCGCTCGCGTCGGGCGACGCGAGGCGCAGGTTGTCGGCCAGCGACCCGGCGAGCGTCGGGGCGTCCTGCTCGACGTAGCCGAACTGCGCGCGCAGCGCCTCGCGGGGGAGCGCCTGGACGTCGGTGCCGTGGAGGCGGATGGATCCGCCCGTCGCGTCGTAGAAGCGCTCGATGAGCGACAGCACGGTCGATTTTCCGGCGCCCGACGGGCCGACGAGGGCCACGCGCGATCCGACGGGCACATCGAAGGTGACGCCCCGCAGCACATCGGCATCGGGGGCGCGGTCGACAGCGGGGGCGAGGTGGGCGTCGGCCGCCGTGCTCGACAGCTCGTCGGCGGCCTGCTGCCGGGCCTCGACGACGTTCTGCGGATACCGGAACCGCACATCGTCGAACGAGATCGCGGGCGCCTCGGCGCAGGAGTACGGCAGTTCCTCCGCGGATCCGCTCGGGTCGGCCGCGGAATCCGCGTCGAGCGCCGAATCTGCCGTCGTTGTGCGCGCGGTGTCTGCGGCATCCTCCTCGGGCAGGTCGAGGATCTCGTGGATGCGCCCGAGCGCGCCGAGCGCCTGCCCCACGCTCGAGAGCGCGCCGAACGCCGAGGCGAGCGGCATGATCATCAGGAAGAGGAACATCGCGAACGTCACGAGCGACGACACCGAGACGGCGCCGGTCGCCACGCGCAGGCCGCCGACGCCGAGCACGACGAGGAGCGACACGTTCATCGCCAGCCCCGCCACGGGCACGACGAAGGCCGAAGCGCGGGCGACGTCGAGGCCCGCACGATAGGCATCCTGCGCGTTCGCGGTCACGGCGCGCTCCTCGCGGGAGGTCGCCCCAGCGGCGCGGATCGTGCGGATGGATCCGATCGCGCGCTCGACGCTGCTCGCGAGCGCGCCGACGCGCTCCTGCTGCCGCGAGGTCGCCGAGCGAATGCGCCCCGACAGGGCGACGACCGCGATGACCGCGACGATCAGTACGGCCGCGATCGTCAGCAGCAGGATCGGGTCGATCACGAGCATCGCCACGAGTGCGCCGACGAAGATGAGCACGTTGCCCACAGAATCGGCGAGGCCCTGCGTGAGCACCGCGTACAGCAGCGTCGTATCGGTGCCGACGCGGCTCACGAGATCGCCCGTTCGACGCGCATCGAATTCGCTGATCGGCAGGTGCAGGATGCGGCGGATCAGCTGCTGACGGCTCGAGAGCACGACGGCGGTACCCGCCTTCTGCAGCAGGTAGTGCTGGTACGCGCTCGTGCCCGACTGCAGCAGCACGAAGACGATGAGCATCGCGATCAGCCACCCGAGCGGATCCGCCTGCTCGACGCGCTCGATCACCTGCCCGATCAGCACGGGCTGCACGAGCGTGAACAGCGCCGCGACGATCGACAGCAGGGCGACCGCGACCATCAGGCCGCGGTGCTCCAGGATGTACGGCAGCAGCTGCCGGAAAGTGGCGCGGGGGCCATCATCCTTGCGCGGCCGGGCGAAGGGGGAGCGGCGTTGTTCAGACATCGCCTGCCATTCTCGCGCGTCTGCTGGTGAGGGGGCTGTGGGATCCTCCGCTACTCGGCGTTGAGGTCCACGTCCTTCGTCTCCTTGCTGACGATCAGCGCGATGAGCGTGAGCACGCCGGCGCCCGACATGTAGATGCCGACGAGCCACGGGTTGCCGTTGCCGATGCGCCACAGCTCGACCGCGATGAGCGGGGCGACCGAGGCGCCGAGGATCGACGAGACGTTGTACGCGATCGCGGATCCCGTGTACCGCACCGACGTCGGGAACAGCTCGGGCAGGAGCGCGCCCATCGGACCGAATGTCATCCCCATGAGGGTGAAGCCGAAGATCAGGAACGTCTGCACGAGGGCTCCCGTGAACGCCGCGCTGTCCTGCGGCATGAGGAAGACCGAGTAGACGAAGCCCAGCGCGATGATCGCGACCGTGACCCAGATCAGCAGTTTGCGCCGCCCGATCGCGTCGGCCAGCGGACCCGAGACGAGGGTGAACACGCCGAAGAACACGACGCCGAAGATCTGCATCAGCACGAAGTCGGTGTGGCCGAACCCGAGACCGGGCACCTCCGCGTCGGAGGCCGTGGTGCCGAACGAGAGCGTGAAGTTCGTCATCAGGTAGAACAGCACGTAGGTCGCGAGCATGAAGAAGGTGCCGAGCACGAGCTGCACCCAGTACTTCTTGAACACGTAGCTGAGCGGCGCCTTCTTGATCTCGCCCTTCTTCTCGGCCTTCTTGAAGGCGTCGGATTCGACGAGCTTGAGGCGCACCCAGAGGCCGACGACGACCATGACGGCCGAGAAGAAGAACGGGATCCGCCATCCCCACGCCATGAATGCTTCGCTGGCGGCGCCGTCTTCGCCGGGGAGTGCGAGGTTGATCGCCAGGAACAGCAGATTCGCGATGATGAAGCCGATGGGCGCACCGAGCTGCGGGAAGGTGCCGTAGAGGGCGCGCTTGCCCTCCGGGGCGTTCTCCGTAGCCACGAGGGCGGCGCCCGACCACTCGCCGCCGAGGGCGAACCCCTGCGCGAGGCGAAGGATCAGCAGGAGCAGCGCCGCCCAGAGCCCGATCGACTCGTAGGTGGGCAGGAACCCGATGAGGAACGTCGCGATGCCCATCGTGAGCAGCGACGCGACGAGCGTCGACTTGCGGCCGAACTTGTCGCCGAAGTGCCCGAACACCACAGCGCCGACCGGGCGGGCGACCATCGCGGCGCCGAACACGGCGAACGACGACAGCAGACCGGCCGTCTGGCTGAACGACGGGAAGAACAGGTGCGGGAACACGAGCGACGCGGCGGTCGCATACGCGTAGAAGTCGTAGAACTCGACCGTCGTGCCGACGAGGCTGGCGGTGATGACGCGGCCGCGAGAATTCAACGGCTTCGTGGCAGTGGCAGAGGAAGTAGACATGGAGAACCTTGTATCGCGAGGTGGCGCTGAACCACGAAAAACGCCGGGGCTCTCCCGGCGAACTCATAAACGATACCCGATCAGTGAGCACAATGCGCACAGCGCCCGCGTTCGGAACGGAGGGAAACCGTCGAACGCGGGCGCTGTGTGCGTGCTCAGTTGCGCAGAATGATCAACCGATGCACTACCGGGTCATCATCACCACAAGATCGCGATCGCAACGTTGACCAGTGTGAGAACGCCGATTCCCCAGAAGAGCGGCGCCGGAACGGATCCGGTGCGCTTCTGGCGCGCGCCTCCGATGCCGAGCAGCGCACCCACCACGATCACGACCACGAGCTTCGTGCCGATCTTGGCGTAGTTCGGCTCGCCGAGGCCCCAGGGGGCGGCGAGTGCGAGGCCCGCCACGAGCGCGATGACCAGGCCCCACTGCATGATCTTGGTGATGCGCCGCTTGCCCACCGCCTCGACGAGCCAGCCGCCGAAGAGCGTGGCGAACCCGACGAGGTGGAGGATGACGACGATGCTGTGAAGGATCTCCATGCTTCTACCCTACGTAGAAAAACGAGCGGGGTCTACAGCGCGCGCAGGGCGAGCACGGCCCGCACCGCGGCATCGGCGGCCTCGAAGCCCTTGTCCTCACGGGACTCGGGGAGGCCCGCCCGCACGAGCGCCTGCTGCTCGTCGTCGGTCGTCAGCACGCCGAAGCCGACCGGCTTGCCCGTGTCGAGCGCGACGCGGGTCAGGCCGTCGGTCGCGGCCGCCGAGATGTATTCGAAGTGCGGCGTGCCTCCGCGGATGATGACGCCGAGCGCCACCACGGCGTCCGCGCCGGTGTCGAGAGCGGCCTTCGAGACGACCGGCAGCTCGAACGCCCCGGCCACGCGCACGACGCGGTAGTCGGCGTTCGCCTGTTCGAGCATGCGCTCGGCGCCGGCGAGGAGGGCGTCGGAGATCGTCGAGTGCCAGGTGCCGGCGACGACGACCACACGGATCCCCGTGGCATCGACCCCGCCCTGCTGGGGCTGTCCGGTTCCGCTCATGCTTCTGTCTCCTCGTTCATCTTGGCGACCGCGGCCTGCAGCTCGGCCGCGCCGATGATGTGGCCCATGCGGTCGCGCTTGGTCTCCAGGTACTGGTGGTTGTTGGGGCCCACGCCGACGATCAGCGGCACCTGCTCGACGACGTCGATGCCGAGTGCACGCAGCTGGGACACCTTGTCGGTGTTGTTGGTGAGCAGGCGCAGATCACTCACGCCGAGGTCGGCGAGGATAGACGCCGCTGCCGCGTAGTCGCGGGCATCGGCGGGCAGGCCGAGCTCGATGTTGGCGTCGAGCGTGTCGAACCCGCGCTCCTGCAGGGCGTATGCGCGCAGCTTGTTGATCAGGCCGATGCCGCGGCCCTCGTGGCCGCGCATGTAGATGACGATGCCGCCGTCGGTCGCGATGCGGTCGAGCGCCGCGTCCAGCTGAGGGCCGCATTCGCACTTGAGCGAGCCGAACGCCTCTCCGGTCAGACACTCGGAGTGCACCCGGACGAGCGGGGCGGTGCCTGTGATGTCGCCCGAGACGATGGCGACGTGGTCCGTGCCGGTGGCGCGATCGCGATATGCCATGAACCGCATATTTCCGTGGCGCGTCGGCACGAGCGTATCGGCGCGGAGGCTCACCGTGCGGGGCAGCGCGGGCGCGGCGGGCGTCGGATCCGTCTTCGCGAGGTGCGCGGCGAGGTCTTCGATCGTGATGACCGGAACGCCGTCGCGCCGCCCCATCTCGAGCAGGCCGGGCATGCGCATCATCTCGCCGTCGTCCTGCACGATCTCGCCGATCACGCCGACGGGTGCGAGCCCGGCGAGCCGCATGAGGTCGACCGCGGCCTCGGTGTGGCCGGGCCGCTCGCGCACGCCGCCCGCCTTCGCGCGCAGCGGCAGGATATGGCCCGGACGGATCACGCTGCGCGCGGTCGACGCCGGATCCGCCAGCACGTTCAGCGTGCGGGCGCGGTCGCTCGCGCTGATGCCGGTCGTCACGCCGACGGCCGCATCGACCGACACGGTGTATGCCGTTCCGCGCATGTCCTCGTTGCGGGCGACCATCGGCGGCAGCTCGAGGCGGTCGGCCCATTCGGCGGGCATCGGCGCGCAGAGGTAGCCCGACGTGTACCGCACCATCCATCCGACCTGCGCCGGCGAGGCGAGCTCGGCCGAGAGGATCAGATCTCCCTCGTTCTCCCGGTCCGCATCGTCGGCGACGATGACGGGGCGCCCGGCTCGGAGCGCCTCGACGGCCTCGTCGATGGTGGACAGCGGGGGCAGCGAGTCGGTGCTCATCGGGTGGGTCCTTCGATCTGCGCGAATGCCGCGAGGCGCTCGACGTGACGGGCGAGGATATCGGTCTCGAGGTTCACGCGGTCGCCGATGCGGCGCTCGCTGAACGTCGTGGCGCGCAGCGTCTCGGGGATCAGCGAGACCTCGAGCCACGGGGCGCTCTCGCCCGGGCCGCTCACGGCGCTGATCGTGAGCGACGTGCCGTCGAGGGTGATGGATCCCTTGTCGACGACGAGCGGCGCGAGGTGGGCGGGGATGCCGACGCGCACGACCTGCCACTGGTCTCCCGGCTGCACGTCGATGACCTCGCCCGTGCCGTCGATGTGTCCCTGCACGATGTGGCCGCCGAGGCGACCGCCCGAGGCGAGCGCGCGCTCGACGTTCACGCGGCGCCCCGGCTGAACGCCGCCCAACGTCGACATGTCGAGGGTCTGCTTCATCACGTCGGCGGTGAACGCGTCGTGCGTCCAGTCGACGACCGTGAGGCAGACGCCGCTGACGGCGATCGAGTCGCCGTGGCGCACGTCCTCGACGGCCGTCGGCGCCAGCACGGTGAGGCGCACGCCGTCGCCGGAGGGGTCGACGGCCGTGATCCGGCCGATCTCCTCGATGATTCCGGTGAACATCAGTGAGGCTCGCTTTCTGAGACGGGGCGGGAGACGATCAGCAGGTCGGAGCCGAGGCGGTCGACCGATTCGATCTCGAGGCGTCGCTGCTGCGAGATCGTGCCCACACCGACATCGGTCAGCGCGGTGCGGGGGCCGCCGATCAGGGTGGGGGCGATGTAGGTGAGCACGCGATCCGCGAAGCCGCCCGCGACGAACGCGCTCGCGAGGGTCGGGCCGCCCTCGACGAAGACGCGGTGCAGGCCGCGGTCGAGCAGGTCGTCGAGCGCCTCGGCGAGATCGTGGCTCGTATAGAACAGCGGGGCGTGCGGGTGCTGCCGCACGCGCGCGTCGGCCGGAACCACGCGGGATCCGACCACGACGGGCACGGGCTGGTGGGGCAGCAGCGCATCCTCGGCGCGGGCGGTCAGCGCCGGGTCATCGGCGAGCACCGTGCCGGTGCCGACGACGATCGCGTCCGCATCTGCGCGTCGGCGGTGCACGTCGGCGCGGGCGCCGGTCCCGGTGATCCACTTGCTCGTTCCGTCGGCGGCGGCGGCGCGGCCGTCGAGGCTCTGCGCCCATTTGACCGTGACGTGCGGGCGGCCGAGCGCCCGCGACGTGAGCCACGACTCGAGCAGCGCGCGGGCGTTGTCGCCGAGCACGCCGCCCTCCACATCGATGCCGGCGGCACGGAGGCGCTCGGCGCCGCCGCCCGAATGATCGCCCGGATCCGAGACCGCATAGACGACGCGCGCCACACCCGCGGCGATGAGCGCCTCGGCGCAGGGTCCGGTGCGGCCCGTATGGTTGCACGGCTCGAGCGTGACGATCGCGGTGGCGCCGACAGCGGATCCGCCGAGCTTCGTCAGCGCGTCGACCTCCGCGTGCGCGGTGCCGGCGCCGCGGTGCCAGCCTTCGGAGAGAACGGAGCCATCAGCGGCGAGAACGACGGCGCCCACCTGCGGATTGCGGGATTGCGGCCCCTTCGCGGCGAGCTCGAGCGCACGACGCATCGCGGCGATCTCGGCGTCGGTGGCCATTCGTGATTCCCCTCTGCAATACAACCGGGGTTCACGAGACGGGCCCGCGCAAGGGGCCAGCCGTGCTGCCTTCCATCCGGACTCGCAGGTCTCCCTGCATCACCGTCGGTTCCGGAATCCCACCGGATCAGCCCCTCGTCGAGGGGGTCGCGGACTGTCACCGCCGGTTCGGATTCTCACCGACCCCGGAGCACGTTCACTG
>DXAM01000121.1 GCA_019117025.1 Candidatus Microbacterium stercoravium
TGGGCCGACCAGGCATGGCCGAGCGCGCGCGTGCACACGCACATCTTCAGCCCGCTCCCCCGCGGCCGGTTCCCGGGCGTGGCAGAGAGCGACGTGTACAACTTCCTCGAGCGGCACAACGGGTGATGCCCGGAACGAAGTGAGGGGGCGGATCCGTTCGGATCCGCCCCCTCACCCCATTCGCTCGTCTACGCCGTCTGGCGCTCCGCTGCTTCCACGACGTTGGTCATGAGCAGTGCGACCGTCATCGGGCCGACGCCGCCCGGGTTCGGCGAAACGTAGCCCGCGACCTCGGCTGCGTCGGGGTGCACGTCGCCGTACACCTTGTTCTTGCCCGTCTCGGGATCCGTCTCGCGCGTGACACCGACGTCGAGGATCGCGGCACCGGGCTTCACATCGTCGGCCGTGATCAGGTGCTTCACGCCCGCCGATGCGACGATCACGTCGGCCTGGCGCAGGTACTGCCCCATGTCGACCGTGCCCGTGTGCACCTGCGTCACGGTCGCGTTGATCTCGCGACGGGTGAGCAGGAGCCCGATCGAGCGGCCGATCGTCACCCCACGACCGACCACGACGACGTGCTTGCCGTTCAGATCGTAGTCGTTGCGGAGCAGCAGCTCGATCACGCCGCGCGGCGTGCACGGCAGCGGAGTGTGGATCGGCGCGTTGACGTTGAGCACGAGCCGGCCGAGGTTGGTCGGGTGCAGACCGTCAGCGTCCTTCGCCGGGTCGATGCGCTCGAGCACCGCGTCGGTGTCGAGGTGCTTCGGCAGCGGCAGCTGCACGATGTAGCCGTGGCACGCAGGGTCGGCATTGAGCTCATCGATCAGCGCTTCGACCTCGGCCTGCGTGGCATCGGCCGGCAGCTCGCGCTGGATCGAGTTCATCCCGATCGCCTCGGACTGCCGGTGCTTCATTCCCACGTACAGCTGCGAAGCGGGATCCGCGCCCACGAGCACCGTGGCGATGCCCGGCGTCACACCGCGCTCCTTGAGCGCCGCGACGCGTTCGGCGAGCTCGGTCTTGATCGCGGCCGAAGCGGCCTTCCCGTCGAGGATCTGCGCGGTCATGCGGCGTAGCCCTGACCGGCGTTCTCCAGCCCGGGGTACAGCGGGAACCGGTCGGCCAGCGCGGCCACGCGGTCGCGGAGCGCCGCGATGTCGGGGTTCGGCAGCAGCACGCGCGCGATGATGTCGGCGACCTCGGTGAACTCCTCGTCGCCGAATCCGCGCGTTGCGAGGGCCGGGGTGCCGATCCGCAGGCCCGACGTGACCATCGGCGGACGCGGGTCGTTCGGCACCGAGTTGCGGTTGACCGTGATGCGGATCTCGTGGAGCAGATCCTCCGCTTCCTTGCCGTTGATCGCCGCGTCGCGCAGGTCGACGAGCACGAGGTGCACGTCGGTGCCGCCCGAGCGCAGCGTGATGCCCGCCTCGGCCACGTCGGGCTGCGTGAGGCGCTCGGCGAGCAGCTGTGCACCGCGCACCGTGCGGCGCTGGCGATCGGCGAACGCGTCGGTCGCAGCGAGCTTGAACGCCGTCGCCTTCGCGGCGATGACGTGCATCAGCGGACCGCCCTGCTGGCCGGGGAACACCGCCGAGTTGATCTTCTTCGCGATGTCGGCGTCGTTCGAGAGGATGAAGCCCGAACGGGGGCCGCCGATCGTCTTGTGCACGGTCGAGGAGACAACATGCGCGTGCGGCACGGGGTTGGGGTGCAGACCCGATGCGACGAGTCCGGCGAAGTGGGCCATGTCGACCCACAGGTAGGCGCCGACCTCATCGGCGATGGCGCGGAACTCCGCGAAGTCGAGCTGGCGCGGGTATGCCGACCAGCCTGCGATGATGACCTTCGGCTTGTGCTCGTGCGCGAGACGGCGCACCTCGGCCATGTCGACGAGCGACGTCTCGGGGTCGACCCCGTAGGCCACGATGTCGTAGAGACGGCCCGAGAAGTTGATCTTCATGCCGTGGGTCAGGTGGCCGCCGTGGTCGAGCGACAGCCCGAGTACGGTGTCGCCGTGACGGGCGAGAGCGTGCAGCACCGCGGCGTTCGCGGAGGCGCCCGAGTGGGGCTGCACGTTCGCGTATTCGGATCCGAACAGCGCCTTCGCGCGCTCGATCGCGAGGCTCTCCGCGACGTCGACCTCTTCGCAGCCGCCGTAGTAGCGGCGACCGGGGTAGCCTTCGGCGTACTTGTTCGTCAGGACGGACCCCTGCGATTGCAGCACCGAGACGGGAACGAAGTTCTCGGAGGCGATCATCTCGAGGAATCCGCGCTGGCGATCGAGCTCGCGCTGCAGAACCTCCGCGATCTCGGGGTCGACCTCGGCGAGAGGGGCATTGAACAGCGGATCAGTCATGCGTGCTCCAGAACGGACGTGGCGGTTATCGGGTGATCGCTTTCGGCCCAGGCGCGCGACCGAATACCGTTCAGTGTGCCGCTTCCCGGTGGTGCCCCACCTCGTGCGCCAGTCGCGACGCCACCGATCATACCGTGCCCGCCTTGACGCGCACCCTGCATGCAGAAACGCCGCTGGGGCGGGGCGAGCCTCTCAGCTCACCCCGCCCCAGCGGGTTCGTCTCTTACGAGAGTCAGGCGCTCTTCACGCGGCGGATCACGAGAAGCGTGATGCCGGCGAGAAGGATCACCGCGGCGCCACCGGCGACGGGTGCGACGACCGACGCGGTGTCAACACCGGTCGGAGCGAGGCCACCCGGGCCAGGCGTCTCGGTCGGAGCAGCCGTGGGAGCCTCGGTCGGCTCCTCACCGCCGCCGCCACCGGCACCCGCGGCGACGACCTCGAAGTCGGCCGAGACCGAGCTGCTCGAGACGCCGTCGATCGACTGCGTGGCCTTCACGGTGTAGGTGCCCGGCGCGAGAGCGTCGGACAGCTCGGCGATCCAGGATCCGCCGTCGACCGAAGCGGTGCCGCGTGCGACAACGCCGTCAGCGTTCTCGACGAGTACCTTGACCTCGGCACCGCTGATCGGCGACTCGCCGACGACAGCGGTCAGCTGGCCCTCTTCGAGGGTCGCGCCGTCCTGCGGCGTCACGAGCGTCGGAGCGCCCGGAACGACCTGGAACGAGACCCAGCGCGCCTCGGACGTGACGCCCGAGACCGACTGCGTCGCGCCGACCGTGTACGCGCCGAAGCCGAGCTCGGTCGCGATCGACCAGTTGCCGTCTTCGTTCACCTTCGCGGTGCCCTCGGCGTCGCCCTGGAGCGCGACCTCGGCACCCGGCGTGCCGGTGCCCGTGATCTCCGTGACGGCGGACGTCGAGGATGCCTCGTTCTCCGGGCTGGTGATGCCAGGAGCGTCGACCTTGATCTGCGAGGTCTCGACGGTC
>DXAM01000122.1 GCA_019117025.1 Candidatus Microbacterium stercoravium
CCTGCTGCGCGAACGAGATCGAGATGCCGAACTGGCTGCCGTCGCCCAGCAGACGCTCGAACGCCGCCGCGTCGTGCGGGGTCGTGATCACGAGCACCTCGCGGATGCCGGCGAGCATGAGCGTCGACAGCGGGTAGTAGATCATCGGCTTGTCGTACACGGGAACGAGCTGCTTCGACACCCCGAGGGTGATGGGGTGGAGGCGCGTTCCGCTGCCTCCGGCGAGGATGATGCCCTTCATAGCGTCCATCGTGTCATACGGGCTCGCGCGCGACCGGGAAGATAGCCTTGCGGAGGTCGATTTTCGGGAGAGGCAACTGAATGACGCAGACGCGTGAGACCTTCTGGCGACGGGTGCGGTGGCCGCTCGCATCGGTCGTCGTCACCGTGCTGCTCGCCGCTTCTCGCGTGCTGCTGAACCCGCGGTTCTACTTCGCCGACGACACCGAGCGCGGCTCCTTCGGCCAGTGGTGGTCGCTCGGCGAGCACCTCTCGCGCGGCACTCTGCCGATCCTCGACCCGTCGGCATGGCAGGGCGGCAACTACTTCGCCGAGGGACAGTGGGGGATCCTCAGCCCCGTCACGTGGCTCATCGGTCTCACGGCATATGTCGCGCCCGACGCCGCCGCGCACGTGACCGCATGGAAGATCCTGTTCCTCGCGGTCTTCGCGATCGGCATGTACCTCATCTGCCGCGAGTTCGGGGCGTCGCGCCCCTGGGCGGCGCTCGCCGCGACCCTCGCGCCGGCCGCGGGCTTCACCGTGTACATGGACGCCGCATCGTGGTCGACCGGCCTCTTCGACTCGTGCCTGCTGCCGCTCGTGTGGTGGACCCTGCGGCGCGCGGT
The DNA here is from genome assembly GCA_019117025.1 of Candidatus Microbacterium stercoravium. Taxonomy (GTDB): domain Bacteria; phylum Actinomycetota; class Actinomycetes; order Actinomycetales; family Microbacteriaceae; genus Microbacterium; species Microbacterium stercoravium. Next base: position 849 of record DXAM01000122.1, read on the forward strand.
CGAGCACGGCAGGTCGCCGATCCCGTACGTCATCACGAGCTTCACGCTCGTGACCTTCGGCTACGTCTTCGGCGTGATCGTGCTCGTCGTGCTGCTCGCCGAGACGCTCGTGCGCCACATCGTGCAGCGCGACCGTGTGCGCATCCTGCGCACTCTCGCCGCAAGCGTGTGGGGCGGGCTGTGGACCATCGTCGTCTACCTCCCCGCCATGATGACCTCGTCGGTCACGACCCGCAGCGAGGCGCCGTACGAGAACACGGGGTTCCTCAACGCCGACCTCTCCGACCTGTTCTCGGCCGCCTCGCCGCTCACGACGGCGACGATCCAGTCGTTCGACGGCCCGGTCACGCCCGGCCCGCTCGTCTACGTCGCCTGGATCCTGCCGCTGCTGCCCCTGTTCCTGCCGATCCCGCGCGAGAGCGTGCGCCGCCTCGTGCCGGTGTGGATCTACGGCGCGATCGCCCTCGCGTTCATCGTCGCGCCGAGCGATCTCGGGGCGATCCGCTGGCCGCTGCGCATGATGCCGTACGTCGTGATCGCGGCGCTGATCATCTTCGCCGTCGCGGCGACGAAGGCGTTCCCCGAGCGCCTCACACGGTCGCGCGCGTGGGCATCCGTCGCCCTCATCGCCGCAATGGCATATATCTCGTGGGTCGGCGAGATGGGGTCCTGGAAGGCGATCGCGGTCGGCAGCGCGCTGCAGGTGGCCGCGGTCGTCGCGGTCGTGCTCGTCGCCCGCCGTAAAGACGGTCCCTTCGTGCCCGGCCGCCCGTCGTCGTGGGAGAAGAAGACCGCGTTCGTGGTCGTGTGCTCGATGCTCGTGACGCTCGGCGTCGGGGGAGCGCAGCTGCTGCAGTGGCGCGAGTCGCCGCTGCCGAGCGTGAACGCGCCGACCGACACCGCCGAGCTGCGCGACGTGCTCTCGGACACCCGGGGCGACGCGATCGTCGTCGGCAACTACATGAAGGGCGCGGGCACCCCCGAGAGCTGGGACGAGCGGCTCATGGCGAACCTCTGGTACATCAGCGAGGCCAACGTCTCGAGCGTCTACACGGTGCTGCCGTTCTCGGCCTATGCGCACGACCTCTGCAGCGACCTGCGCGGCCTGACGTGCAAGGACGCGCTCGAGACGCTGTGGAGCGATGACGAAGAGACGGGGGAGCCCGTCGCCGATCTGCTGAGCGTGTCGACGATCCTCGCCGCGAAGCACACGTTCCCCGACGAGCCCGAGGCCCCGAAGGGGTGGCACCTCGCGAACGACGGCGGCTGGATGTGGCAGTTCGAGCGCGACGACCCGCTGCCCGCGGCGGGCGGCGTGGTGTGGACGGGCGAGGGCACTGCGGTGACCGAGACCGACGAGACGCAGACGAGCCTCACGTTCACGGTCGAGCAGGTGGGCGAGGATCCGCGCGTTGCGATCAGCCGCCTGCCGTTCCCGGGATACTCGGTCGACGGAGCCGAGCTCGCGGATCCGGTGCGCGACTACCTTCTCACGGTCGACGTGACGGGCCTCGACGAGGGCGACGAGGTCACGGTGCAGTTCCTGCCGCCCCCGTTCCCCGTGCTCGCCGGATCCTTCGTGCTCGCCTGGCTGCTGCTCGCCGGCTGGCTCATCGCGAGGTTCGCCCTGCGCCGCCGCGCCCGCGCGTAGCGAGGGAGCAGTACGGGCCGAGAACAGCGGTCCTGAGCCGTCGACCGTTCCGGTCCCCGCGGGTCAATCGCGCGGGCCGTGCTCCTGCACCGAGAAGGCGTAGAGGGGGCGGGCCTGCACCTCTTCGTAGATGCGGCCGATGTACTGCCCCAGCACACCGAGCATCAGCATCTGGATCCCGCCGAGCAGGAACATGCCCGCGGCGAGGAACGTCCACCCCTCGACCGACGACGACGGATCCACCCACCGCGCGATCGCGAGGTACACCGTCCAGATGCCGGCGATCACCGCGAGCACGAGGCCGATGCCGCTGATCAGTCGCAGCGGGAACGAGCTGAACCCCATGATCCCGTCGATCGCGAGCTTGATCATCTTGCTCAGCGGGTACCCGGTCTTGCCCGCGTGCCGGGCGTCGCGGTCGAACTCGACCGCGCGCTGCTCGAAGCCGATCTCGGCGACCATGCCGCGCAGGAAGCGGTTGCGCTCGGGATAGCGCCGCAGCTCCTCGACGACCCGGCGGTCGAGCAGTCGGAAGTCGCCCGTGTCGCGCGGGATCTCGATGCGCGCCATCTTCGACAGCACCCAGTAGAAGACGCCGGCCGAGGTGCGCTTGAAGAATCCGTCGTCGCGGGTGCGGCGCTTCGCGTACGCGACATCGGCGCCGTCCTCCCAAGCCTCGAGCAGCGCGTGCGCGACCTCCGGGGGATCCTGCAGGTCGCTGTCCATGACGATCACGGCGTCGGCATCGGCGACGTCGAGCCCGGCGGTCACCGCGACCTGGTGACCCTTGTTCCGCGCCAGCGCGTACACCGACACCCGGTCGTCGTTCTCGCGCAACCCGCGCAGCAGCGCCAGCGAGCGGTCGCGCGATCCATCGTCGACGAACACGAACTCGCACGTGAACCGGTCGGCGAGCGCGGTGGCCACACCGACGAGGCGCTCGTACAGCACCGGGATGTTGTCCTGCTCGTTGTAGATCGGCAGCACGAAAGCGAGCGTCTTCATCGCTTCACGACCTTCAGCACTCGATAGACCATACGGCGCTGGCGGGCCAGGCGCTGCGCGCGGCGCGATCCGCGCCTCACGTCGTCTTCCGTCACCTCGTCGAACACGCGCCCCGCCTCTTCGAACAGTCGCGTCATCTCAGACGCCTGTTCGTCGACGAGCGCGACCGACCACTGCCCGCCGCCCACGCGGAACGTCGACGCGACCGCGTCGTCGCGCACGAAGGATCCGTGGCGAAGCGCGCCGTAATAGCTCGCGACGTCGATCGCGTACGACCACTGGCCCTGCCATCCGCCGGCCCTCTCGAACGCAGCGCGGCGCATCATGACCGCACCCGGCTCGCCGAACGGATTCGTTCCGCTGAGCACCGACGCGCGCACCGCCTCGCCGCCCGGCATCACCGCATCGAGGCCCTGCAGCCCGCGCGCCTTCGCGAGCGTGCGGCCCTTCTGATCGATGATGCGGCGCCTCCCGCCGACGAGCGCCGCCTCGGGATGCGTCCGCAGCAGCGCGACCTGGCGTGCGAGGGATCCGGGGAGCACGGTGTCGTCGCCCGGCAGCAGCTTCAGGAACTCGCCGCGCGCGCGCCGCGTGACCGCGGCCCAGTTCGCGATCGCGCCGCCGCCGGCCGCGGTGCGCAGCACGGTGACCCGCGAGTCGCCCTCGAACGCCTGCGCGACCTCGTACGTGCCGTCGTCCGACGAATGGTCGGCGACGATCAGCTCGAGATTCACTTCGTGCTGGGCGAGCACCGATCGGATGGTCTCGGCGAGCACACCGGCCTGGCGGAACGCGGGCACGACGACCGAGAGCTCGGGCGCTGTCATTGGGTGTCCTTTGCACTGCGGCGGAACGAGAACTGGCTGTGGCCGAACCAGCTGATCACGGCGATCACGAACGTGAAGACGAACTGGGCGACGATCTCATCCCACCCGAGCCAGAGCTTCAACGGGGGAACGACAAGCAGATTCAGCAGGAAACTCGTCAGATACACGAGCTGGAACCGCCCGAAGTCGAGCCAGAAGTGCCCCTTCACGCGGAACACGAGGTGCCGGTAGAGGAAGAACGCGCTGATCGTCGACGTGATCTGCGCGCACGTGATCACGGCGAACACCGTCCACGCGGCGTCGGGCGCGATGGCGCGGAACATCAGCGAGAACAGGATGAACCACACGAATCCGATGCCCGTGTTGATGCCGCCGACGACGAGGAACGCGAACGCGCGGTTCTTGAAGAGCTTGAGCAGGGGACCATCCGGTCCCTTCATGCCGCCCACGGATTCGTCGGCGGGTTCTCCCTGCTCATTCGTCACGCGACAAGACTAGTTCGCGCCCCTCGGAAAACGGCCCTGATCCGGTAGCTGAGAAGATGCCGTGGCGACGGGGCGGATCCGCGTGAGGATGCGGATCGCGACGCGACACGCCCGGGTTGCTTTGAGGGGTGAGCGACTGGCAGAATAGACAGGTTCCACATTTCGGCGGTTGCGCAGTGCGCCCGCCGGATCACTGCACTGGCAGTGCACAGGCGGCGCGAAGCGCACAGACCTGGGCCGCGGGCAGAGGAGACAACCCACATTCTGCAGTGCACGGCTTCCGTGCGCCTGCGGAGCTGACATGTGAAAACGGTGCAGCGACTCGCAAGAGGAGCTCGTGCGCCAGCCCGAAGGGTATCCGGAGGGCACGTGCGTCCAATGCCCGAGAGGTACGACGCTGAATGAGAGTGAGCAGACAAATGGCGGGACAGAAGATCCGCATTCGCCTGAAGTCGTATGACCACGAGGTCATCGACACGTCGGCGCGCAAGATCGTCGACACCGTGACCCGCGCAGGCGCGCAGGTCGTGGGCCCGGTGCCCCTCCCGACGGAGAAGAACGTCGTGGCGGTCATCCGTTCGCCCCACAAGTACAAGGACAGCCGCGAGCACTTCGAGAAGCGCACCCACAAGCGCCTCATCGACATCGTCGACCCCACCCCCAAGGCGGTCGACTCGCTCATGCGTCTGGACCTTCCGGCCGACGTCAACATCGAGATCAAGCTCTGAGGTTCGACATGGCTGACATCAACAACAAGATTTCGAAGGGCATGCTCGGCAAGAAGATCGGCATGACCCAGGTGTGGAGCGAGAACGGCAAGCTGGTCCCCGTCACGGTGATCGAGCTCGCCCCGAACGTCGTCACCCAGGTTCGCACCCCCGAGAAGGACGGCTACAACGCCGTTCAGATCGCGGCGGGCGAGGTCGACCCGCGCAAGGTCAACCAGCCCCTCACCGGTCACTTCTCGGCTGCCGGCGTCACGCCGCGCCGCCAGGTCACCGAGATCCGCACGGCTGACGCCGCGGACTACTCGGTCGGCCAGGAGCTCACCGCAGAGGGCACCTTCGAGGCCGGCCAGCTCGTCGACGTCGTCGGCACGAGCAAGGGCAAGGGCTTCGCCGGTGTCATGAAGCGTCACAACTTCGCTGGCGTCGGTGCCTCGCACGGTGCGCACCGCAACCACCGCAAGCCCGGTTCGATCGGCGCTGCGGCGACCCCGAGCCGCGTCTTCAAGGGCACGCGCATGGCCGGCCGCATGGGCGGCGAGCGCGTGACCGTCCTCAACCTCACGGTGCACGCCGTCGACGCCGAGAAGGGTCTGCTGCTCGTCAAGGGCGCCGTCCCCGGTGCGCGTGGCCGCGTCGTGTACGTCCGCAACGCAGTGAAGGGGGCCTGAGTTAGATGGCTGACTCGACTCTCGTTCTCGACGTCCTCGGCACCGACGGGAAGAAGACCGGCACGGTCGAGCTTCCCGCCAGCGTGTTCGACGTCAAGACGAACGTTCCGCTGATCCACCAGGTCGTCGTCGCGCAGCTCGCGGCGGCTCGCCAGGGCACCCACTCGACCAAGCGTCGCGGTGAGGTCTCCGGTACCGGTGCGAAGCCGTTCAAGCAGAAGGGCACCGGCCGTGCGCGCCAGGGCTCGATCCGCCAGCCCGAGCACCGCGGCGGTGGCATCGTCCACGGCCCGAAGCCGCGCGACTACTCGCAGCGCACCCCCAAGAAGATGATCGCGGCGGCCCTTGCGGGTCTGCTCAGCGACCGCCTTCGCGGTGAGCGCATCCACGTCGTCGACAGCTTCGGCACCGACAAGCCGGCCACCAAGGCCGCTGCGTCGTTCCTCTCGACCTTCACCGCGGGCAAGAACACGCTCGTCGTGATCGATCGTGACGAAGAGACGAGCTACCTGAGCGTTCGCAACCTCGGCAACGTGCACGCGATCGTCTCCGACCAGCTCAACGCTTACGACGTCGTCCGCAGCGATGACATCGTCTTCACCAAGGCCGCCATCGACGCGTTCATCGCGAAGAAGGCCGGCGCCAAGGAGGTCTCGGCATGACCGCGATCAACAAGGACCCGCGCGACGTCATCATCGCGCCCGTCGTGTCGGAGAAGAGCTACGGCCTGATCGACGAGGGCAAGTACACGTTCATCGTGGACACCCGCGCCAACAAGACCGAGATCAAGCTCGCGATCGAGAAGATCTTCGGTGTGACGGTCGCTTCGGTCAACACTCTGAACCGTCAGGGCAAGACCCGCCGCACCCGCTTCGGCACCGGCAAGCGCAAGGACACCAAGCGCGCCATTGTCACGCTCAAGTCGGGCACCATCGACATCTTCACGGCTGTCGCCTGATAGCTGGGAAGGACTAGGAAACGAATATGGCTATTCGCAACTACAAGCCCACGACCCCCGGTCGCCGCGGCTCGTCGGTGGCAGACTTCGCCGAGATCACGCGATCGACGCCCGAGAAGTCGCTGCTGCGCCCGCTGTCCAAGACCGGTGGCCGCAACAACCAGGGTCGTATCACGACCCGTCACATCGGTGGTGGCCACAAGCGCCAGTACCGCGTGATCGACTTCCGTCGTGCCGACAAGGACGGCGTGAACGCGAAGGTCGCGCACATCGAGTACGACCCGAACCGCACGGCTCGCATCGCGCTCCTGCACTACTTCGACGGCACCAAGCGCTACATCCTCGCTCCGGCGAAGCTGAAGCAGGGCGACGTCGTCGAGTCCGGCGCGACCGCCGACATCAAGCCCGGCAACAACCTGCCCCTCCGCAACATCCCCACGGGTACCGTGATCCACAACGTGGAGCTGCGTCCCGGCGGCGGTGCGAAGATGGCGCGTTCGGCCGGATCCTCGGTGCGCCTCGTCGCGAAGGACGGCCCCTACGCGCAGCTCCGTCTGCCGTCGGGCGAGGTCCGCAACGTCGACGCGCGCTGCCGCGCCACGATCGGCGAGGTCGGCAACGCCGAGCAGTCGAACATCAGCTGGGGCAAGGCCGGCCGTATGCGCTGGAAGGGCGTCCGCCCGACCGTGCGCGGTGTCGTGATGAACCCTGTCGACCACCCGCACGGTGGTGGCGAAGGCCGCACCTCCGGTGGTCGCGACCCGGTAACCCCGTGGGGTCAGTCCGAGGGCCGTACTCGTCACGCCAACAAGGAAAGCGACAAGTACATCGTCCGCCGTCGCCCCGCAGGCAAGAACCGCAAGTAGGAGTTCAAGAAGATGCCACGCAGTCTGAAGAAGGGCCCCTTCGTCGACGAGCACCTGCTTCGCAAGGTGAGCTCGCAGAACGAGTCGGGTACCAAGAACGTCATCAAGACCTGGTCTCGTCGTTCGATGATCGTGCCGGCCATGCTCGGCCACACGATCGCCGTTCACGACGGGCGCAAGCACATCCCTGTGTTCGTGTCCGAGTCCATGGTCGGCCACAAGCTGGGCGAGTTCGCGCCCACCCGCACCTTCCGCGGCCACGTGAAGGACGACAAGAAGGGCCGTCGCCGCTGACGCGGCGACGCTGAGAGGAGAGAGAAATGGTGGAGTCCATCGCACGCGTGCGACACATCCGCGTGACCCCTCAGAAGGCCCGTCGTGTCGTCGCGCTCATCAAGGGGAAGAAGGCCGACGAGGCCCTCGCGATCCTGAAGTTCGCGGCGCAGGGTGCTTCCGAGCCGATCTTCAAGCTCGTTGAGTCTGCGAAGGCCAACGCGCAGGTGAAGGCCGACGCAGCCGGTGAGGCGCTGAACGAAGACGACCTCTTCGTGAAGAACGCTTTCGTGGACGAGGGGATCACGCTGAAGCGTTTCCGTCCCCGCGCCCAGGGTCGCGCTGACCAGATCAAGAAGCGCACGAGCCACATCACGGTCGTGCTCTCCACGCCCGAGGTCGTCGACGCGGCAACGGGTAGCAACAAGAAGGCGAGCAAGTAATGGGACAGAAGATCAACCCTTACGGCTTCCGCCTCGGCATCACGACGGACCACACGTCCCGTTGGTTCGCCGACTCGACGAAGCCGGGTCAGCGCTACGCTGACTACGTTGCGGAGGACATCCGCATCCGTCAGCTGCTGCAGAAGAACCTCGACCGTGCGGGCGTCAGCCGCATCGACCTCGAGCGCACCAAGGACCGCGTCCGCGTGGACATCCACACGGCGCGTCCGGGCATCGTCATCGGTCGCCGCGGCGCGGAGGCCGAGCGCATCCGCTCCGAGCTCGAGAAGCTCACGGGCAAGCAGATCCAGCTGAACATCCTCGAGGTCAAGAACCCCGAGGCTGACGCTCAGCTCGTCGCGCAGGGCGTCGCGGAGCAGCTCGCTGCTCGCGTCGCGTTCCGCCGCGCGATGCGCAAGGGCCTGCAGGGCGCCATGCGCGCCGGCGCCAAGGGCGTCCGCATCCAGGTCTCCGGCCGCCTCGGCGGCGCCGAGATGAGCCGTACCGAGTTCTACCGCGAGGGTCGTGTGCCCCTGCACACGCTGCGCGCGAACATCGACTACGGGTTCTACGAGGCGAAGACCACCTTCGGCCGCATCGGCGTGAAGGTCTGGGTCTACAAGGGTGACCTCACGAACAAGGAACTCGCTCGCGAGGAGGCCAACAAGAAGCCTGCTCGTGGTGGCGACCGTGGTGGCCGTCGCGGCCCGCGTCGTAACGACGCTGCTGGGCGCGCACCGGAAGGAGCATCGGCGTAATGCTTATCCCCCGCAAGGTCAAATTCCGTAAGCAGCACCGCCCCGGCCGCAGCGGCCAGGCGACGGGCGGCACCAAGGTGTCGTTCGGCGAGTACGGCATCCAGGCGATGACCCCGGCCTACGTGACGAACCGTCAGATCGAGGCGGCTCGTATCGCCATGACGCGTCACATCAAGCGCGGCGGAAAGGTGTGGATCAACATCTTCCCCGACCGCCCGCTCACCAAGAAGCCCGCCGAAGTCCGCATGGGCTCCGGTAAGGGTTCGCCCGAGTTCTGGGTCGCCAACGTCAAGCCGGGTCGCGTCCTGTTCGAGGTCGCCGGCGTGAGCGAAGAGCTCGCGAAGGGCGCCCTGAGCCGGGCAATGCACAAGCTGCCTCTCAAGGCACGCATCATCAAGCGCGAGGAGGGCGACGCGTAATGGCGATCGGCACCAAGGAGCTCGCTCCGGCAGAGCTCGACACGTTCGAAGACCAGCGCCTCGCCGAGGAGCTGCGCAAGGCCAAGGAAGAGCTGTTCAACCTGCGCTTCCAGTCGGCGACCGGTCAGCTGGAGAGCCACGGTCGCATCCGCGCCGTGAAGCGCGACATCGCGCGGCTCTACACCGTGATCCGTGAGCGCGAGCTCGGGATCCGTGCGACCCCGGCTCCGGCCGAGAAGAAGGCCAAGAAGAGCAAGGCGAAGAAGGCCGATGAGGCTGCTGTCGCCGAAGGAGAGGCTGAGTGATGGCCAGCGAGAAGCAGGCGGAGACCGCCGCAGTTGAGCGCGGTTACCGCAAGTCCGTCCGCGGCTACGTCGTGAGCGACAAGATGGACAAGACCATCGTCGTCGAGGTCGAGGACCGCATGAAGCACCCGCTTTACGGCAAGGTCCTGCGCCGCACGAAGAAGCTGAAGGCCCATGACGAGCAGAACAGTGCCGGCATCGGCGACCTCGTCGTGATCAACGAGACCCGTCCGACCAGCGCGACCAAGCGCTGGCGTCTGGTCGAAATCGTCGAAAAGGCCAAGTAAGCCTTCGGGCTCGCTTGAAGGAGTAACCAGTGATTCAGAACGAATCTCGCCTCAAGGTCGCCGACAACTCCGGCGCGAAGGAGCTGCTCACGATCCGTGTTCTCGGTGGCTCCAGCCGCCGTTACGCGGGCGTGGGTGACACCATCGTCGCGACGGTCAAGGACGCGATCCCGGGCGGCAACGTCAAGAAGGGCGACGTCGTCAAGGCGGTCGTCGTCCGCACCAAGAAGCAGACGCGACGCGATGACGGCTCGTACATCAAGTTCGATGAGAACGCGGCCGTCCTCCTCAACAACAACGGGGAGCCTCGCGGCACCCGTATCTTCGGGCCGGTCGGTCGTGAGCTGCGTGACCGCAAGTTCATGAAGATCGTCTCGCTTGCCCCGGAGGTGCTGTAACTCATGGCGAAGATCAAGAAGGGTGACCTCGTTCAGGTCATCACCGGCGCCACCCAGGCCCGCGGCGGAGACCGCGGCAAGCAGGGCAAGGTGCTTGAGGTCATCGGCAACCGCGTGGTCGTCGAGGGCGTCAACTACATCACCAAGCACACTCGCGTCGGTCAGACGCAGCGCGGCACCAAGACCGGTGGAGTCGAGACCCTCGAGGCCCCGATCCACTCGTCGAACGTCGCGATCGTCGACCCCGAGACCAAGAAGCCGACCCGCGTGGGATACCGCGTGGAGGAGCAGGTCAAGGACGGCGTCAAGAAGACCGTGCGTGTGCGCGTCGCCAAGGGTTCGGGCAAGGACATTCCCGACCCCAAGGGAAAGTAAAGGGTTAACAGATGAGCACTGATAGTGCCGCGCAGACTGGCAAAATCCAGCCGCGCCTGAAGCAGGTCTACCGCAGCGAGATCCGCTCGAAGATGCAGGACGAGTTCGGCTACGAGAACGTCATGCAGATTCCCGGGATCGTGAAGGTCGTCGTCAACACCGGCGTCGGCGAGGCAGCCCGCGACAGCAAGGTGATCGAGGGTGCGGTCGCAGACCTCACCGCGATCACCGGCCAGAAGCCCGTCGTGACCAAGGCGAAGAAGTCGATCGCGCAGTTCAAACTGCGTGAGGGCCAGGCCATCGGTGCGCACGTCACCCTCCGCGGTGACCGCGCGTGGGAGTTCCTGGACCGCCTGATCTCGCTCGCTCTGCCCCGCATCCGCGACTTCCGCGGCCTCTCGGCAGCGCAGTTCGACGGCAACGGCAACTACACCTTCGGTGTCGCCGAGCAGTCGATCTTCCACGAGATCGATCAGGACCGCATCGACCGCGTTCGCGGCTTCGACATCACGGTTGTGACGACGGCGAAGACCGACGACGAGGGCCGTGCGCTGCTGACGCACCTCGGCTTCCCGTTCGTCAAGGCCGCCTGAGCGGATCCGTCCACTCAGGGAAAACGCTGAGGATGCCGGGCTCGGTTTGGCCGAGCCCGGCATCACAGTGGACAATCGAATATTGGCTATCCGTCGTGGAAGGTCGTCTGTCGTGTAACGGCAGCCGAAACCTCATGAACAAGGGAATAAGAATATGACAATGACAGACCCGGTCGCAGATATGCTGACCCGTCTGCGCAACGCGAACTCGGCGCACCATGACGAGGTGTCGATGCCGTCGAGCAAGCTCAAGAAGAACATCGCAGCGATGCTTCAGCAGGAGGGCTACATCAGCTCCTACGAGGAGACCGACGCCCGCGTCGGCAAGACCCTCACGCTCACGCTGAAGTACGGTACGCACCGCGAGCGTTCGATCTCCGGCATCAAGCGCGTCTCGAAGCCCGGCCTCCGCGTGTACGCGAAGTCCACCGAGCTGCCCAAGGTGCTCGGCGGCCTGGGCGTCGCCATCCTGTCCACCTCCAGCGGTCTCCTCACCGACCGCCAGGCCGAGCAGAAGGGCGTGGGCGGAGAAGTTCTCGCCTACGTGTGGTGATCGAACATGTCGCGTATTGGAAAGCTTCCCATTGACATCCCCGCGGGCGTGACGGTCTCCGTCTCGGGCCGTGACGTCACGGTCAAGGGCTCGAAGGGCGAGCTGACGCTCGCCGTCGCCGAGCCGATCGAGGTTCAGGTCGAGGAGAACCAGGTTCTCGTCACCCGGCCGAACGAAGAGCGCGAGTCGCGTGCCCTGCACGGTCTGACCCGCACGCTCATCAACAACGACATCATCGGCGTGAGCCAGGGCTACTCCAAGGGCCTGGAGATCGTCGGCACCGGCTACCGCGTGCAGAAGAAGGGCCAGGGCCTCGAGCTCGCGCTCGGCTTCTCGCACCCCGTGGTCGTCGACCCGCCGGCGGGCATCGAGTTCGCCGTCGAGGGCAACAACAAGATCACGGTCAGCGGAATCTCGAAGCAGGCCGTCGGAGAGTGCGCCGCGAACATTCGCAAGATCCGCAAGCCCGAGCCGTACAAGGGCAAGGGTGTGCGTTACGCCGGCGAGCAGGTGCGCCGCAAGGCCGGAAAGGCTGGTAAGTAATCATGGCTGTGAAGTCGAAGACTGCAGCGCGTACGCGCCGTCACACTCGCCTTCGCAAGAAGGTCGTGGGATCCGCGGAGCGCCCCCGTCTCGTTGTGACGCGCTCGGCGCGACACATCTTCGTGCAGGTGATCGACGATGCGAAGGGTCACACGCTGGCCTCCGCGTCCACGCTCGAGACCGAGCTGCGCTCGGCCGAGTCCGACAAGACCGCCAAGGCCCACCGCGTCGGTGAGCTCGTCGCCGAGCGCGCGAAGGCCGCCGGCATCGAAGCGGTCGTGTTCGACCGCGGCGGCAACCGCTACGCCGGTCGCGTCGCGGCCATCGCCGATGGCGCCCGCGAAGGAGGGTTGAGCCTGTGAGTGACAACAAGGAGACCGAAGTGACCACGGAAGCAGCCGGCCAGGCGCCCGCCGAGGCGGCGCAGACCGAGCAGCGTCAGGAGCGTCGCGGCGGCAACGACCGCGGCGGACGCGGCGGTCGTGGAGACCGTCGTGGAAACGACCGCAGCGGCGGTCGCGGAAACGACAGCCAGTTCCTCGAGCGCGTCGTCACGATCAACCGCGTGTCGAAGGTCGTCAAGGGTGGTCGTCGCTTCAGCTTCACCGCTCTCGTCGTCGTCGGCGACGGTGACGGCCTGGTGGGCGTCGGCTACGGCAAGGCTCGTGAGGTTCCCCTCGCGATCTCGAAGGGCGTCGAAGAGGCCAAGCGCAACTTCTTCCGCGTTCCCCGCGTCGACAAGTCGATCCCGCACCCCGTGCAGGGTGAGGACGCCGCCGGCGTCGTCATGCTGCGCCCCGCGTCGGCCGGTACCGGTGTGATCGCCGGTGGTCCCGTCCGCGCCGTGCTCGAGTGCGCGGGCGTCCACGACGTGCTGTCGAAGTCGCTCGGTTCGTCGAACACGCTGAACATCGTCCACGCGACGGTTGCGGCGCTGAAGCAGCTCGAGGAGCCCCGTGCGGTCGCCGCGCGTCGCGGCCTCGAGTTCGACCAGGTCGCTCCTGCGCGCATCGTTCGCGCGGAGGCCGCGAAGGTCGCCGCTGCTTCTGCAAAGGCAGGTGCCTGATGGCTGCTCGTCTGAAGGTTACGCAGATCAAGTCCAAGGTGAGCGAGAAGCAGAACCAGCGTCACACGCTGCGCAGCCTCGGTCTCAAGCGCATCGGTGACGCGGTCGTCCGCCCCGATGACGCGCAGACTCGCGGTTACGTCCGTGCGGTCGCTCACCTCGTCAAGGTTGAGGAGATCGACTGATGGCTGAGAACAACGAGCGCCCCGACGTGCTCAAGGCTCACCACCTCCGCCCGGTCCCCGGTGCCAACACCGCGAAGACCCGCAAGGGTCGCGGTGAGGGCTCGAAGGGCAAGACCGCCGGCCGCGGAACGAAGGGCACGCACGCCCGCAACACCGTGCGTCCCGGCTTCGAGGGTGGGCAGATGCCACTGCACATGCGCACCCCGAAGCTGCGCGGGTTCAAGAACCCGTTCCGCACCGAGTACCAGGTCGTGAACCTGGGACGCATCGCCGAGGCGTTCCCCGAGGGCGGCGACATCACTGCCGACGTCCTCGTGGCTCACGGCCTCGTGCGCAAGAACTCGCTCGTCAAGGTTCTGGGCGACGGTGACCTCACCGTGGCGCTGAACGTGTCGGTCGACAAGGTCTCCGCTTCGGCGAAGGCCAAGATCGAAGCCGCGGGCGGATCGGTCAAGTAGCGCGTTCTCGATACGCGTTTGATCGGAAAAAGGGTCGGGAGCGATAAGCTCCCGGCCCTTTTCCGTTAGTCTGATGGATGGTGTGCGTTCTCGCGCTCCGTCCGTTTCTGGGAGGCAGTCACTTGTTCAGCGCTATCGCGCGGATCTTCCGCACCCCCGACCTTCGTCGGAAGATCCTCTTCACGATCGGCATCATCGCCCTGTACCGCTTCGGCGCGCACATTCCCGCGCCGTTCGTGAGCTACCCGAACGTGCAGGTCTGCCTCGAGCAGACAGCAGGAACCGACGGCCTCATGTCGCTCGTGAACCTGTTCTCGGGTGGAGCGCTGCTGCAACTGTCCATCTTCGCGCTCGGCGTGATGCCGTACATCACGGCATCGATCATCACGCAGCTGTTGCGCGTCGTGATCCCTCACTTCGAGGCGCTGCAGAAGGAAGGCCAGTCGGGGCAGGCCAAGCTCACGCAGTACACGCGCTACCTCACCATCGCGCTCGCCCTGCTGCAGTCGACGACGCTCATCACTGTCGCGCGCACGGGCCAGCTCTTCGGTGCGAACACGGGCGTCGCCGCGTGCGACAACCTGCTCACCAACGACAGCATCCTGTCGCAGGTCATGATGATCCTCGCGCTGACCGCCGGCACCGGCCTCATCATGTGGATGGCCGAGCTCGTGACCGAGCGCGGCATCGGCAACGGCATGTCGCTGCTCATCTTCACGTCGATCGCTGCGTCGTTCCCCGGCGCGCTCGGCGCGATCTGGGCCTCGAACGGCTTCGAGATCTTCGTCCTCGTCATCCTCATCGGCATCGTGATCATTGCGCTGATCGTGTTCGTCGAGCAGTCGCAGCGCCGCGTGCCGGTGCAGTACGCGAAGCGCATGGTCGGGCGCCGCACCTACGGCGGCACGAGCACGTACATCCCGATCAAGGTCAACATGGCCGGAGTCATCCCGGTAATCTTCGCCTCGTCGCTGCTCTACATCCCGGCGCTCATCTCGCAGTTCAACATGCCCGCCGACGGCAGTGCTCCCGCGGCCTGGGTCACGTGGATCAACGACTACCTGACGACGGGCGACCACCCGCTGTACATGGCGCTGTACTTCCTGCTCGTCATCGGCTTCACCTACTTCTACGTCGAGATCACCTTCAACCCGGAGGACGTCGCCGACAACATGAAGAAGTACGGCGGCTTCGTGCCCGGCGTGCGCGCCGGCCGTCCGACCGCCGAGTACCTGCGCTTCGTGATCTCGCGCATCACCTTCCCGGGCTCGATCTACCTCGGACTCGTGGCGCTGATTCCGCTCATCGCGCTGTCCACCGTGCAGGCCAACCAGAACTTCCCGTTCGGCGGCACGTCGATCCTCATCATGGTCGGTGTGGGTCTCGAGACCGTCAAGCAGATCGACGCGCAGCTTCAGCAGCGCCACTATGAAGGGCTCCTCCGATGACGACTCGTCTTCTGATCGTGGGGCCGCAGGGCTCGGGCAAGGGCACTCAGGGAGTGCGCGTGGCAGAGGCCTACGGCATTCCCGTCGTCTCCACCGGCGACATCTTCCGCGCCAACATCAAAGGCGGCACCGAGCTCGGCCTCAAGGTGAAGGCGATCACCGACGCCGGCAACCTGGTTCCCGACGACGTCACGGGCGAGATCGTCAGCGACCGCCTGTCGCAGTCCGACGCGGTCGATGCCGGCTTCCTGCTCGACGGGTACCCGCGCAACGCGGCACAGGTCGCGTACCTCGACGACTTCCTCGCCTCGCAGGGGGCCTCGCTCGACGCGGTGATCCTGCTCGAGGTGCCGCGCGCCGAGTCGGTTGCGCGCATCACCGAGCGGGCCACGATCGAGGGGCGCTCCGACGACACCGAGGCGGCCATCGCGCACCGCCTCGACATCTACGAGACCGAGACGGCGCCGATCGCCGAGACGTACGCCCGCCGCGGCGTGCTCGACCGCATCGACGGCGTCGGATCCCTCGACCAGATCACCGAGCGCATCTTCGCGGCGCTCGACGCGCGCGGCATCGTCCGGTAGATGTTCCGCCGCTCGATCTATAAGAAGCCCGCGCAGCTGCGGTCGATGGTGGAGCCGGGCCTCATCACCTCGGCGGCGCTCGACGCGGTCGAGGCGGCGATCCGGCCCGGAATCACCACGCTCGAGCTCGACCGGATCGCCGACGAGGCGATCCGAGAGCGCGGAGCGCACTCGAACTTCCAGCTCGTCGACGGCTACAGCCACACGGTCTGCGCGTCGGTGAACGACCAGGTCGTGCACGGAATCCCGGGCGAGCGCATGCTCGAGCCGGGCGACATCGTGTCGATCGACGCGGGCGCCGAGACCCCCGACGGCTGGAACGGCGACTCCGCACGCACGTTCATCGTGCCGGGCGGATCCGATGCCGAGCTCGTCGCGCAGCGGCAGCAGCTCAGCGATGTGACCCGCGGATCCATGTGGGCGGGCATCGCGGCGATCGCCGGCAGCGCGCACCTCGGCCAGGTGGGCGCGGCGATCCAGAGCTACATCGAAGACAACCCGCTGCCCTCGACAGGGCAGCCCGCGGGCATCCTGCGCGATTACGTCGGGCACGGCATCGGCCGGTCGATGCACGAACCGCCGACGCTGTTCCATTACGCGACGCCCGGTCGCGGCGCCGAGATCAAGCCCGGCCTGTGCATCTGCGTCGAGCCGATGATGACGGCGGGCAGCGAAGAGGTCGCCGTCGAAGATGACGACTGGACCATCACGACCGTCGACGGATCCTCGGGCGCACATTGGGAACATAGCGTTGCCGTGCATGCTGGTGGTATCTGGGTCCTCACCGCGCCCGATGGGGGAGCGGAGGGCCTGGCCCCGTTCGGCATCACCCCCGAGCCCATTCCCTGAAGCAGGAGCACTCATGGCAGCAGCAGCCAAGAACCGGAGCGTCTTCGCGATCGTCGTCTCGATCATCGTCGTGGTCGCGGTCATCGGTGTCGGCGTGGTCGTATACCTCATGAACCGTCAGGCGGCGGAGCCGGCCACGGCCCCCGCAGCGGGCGTCGTGAACGAAGAGACCGGCGCGGTCGAGATCGGTGACGGCGACCAGACGGTCACCGAGTACATCGACTTCATGTGCCCGATCTGCAACTCGGCGCACGAGGCCTACCACGACACGGTCACGAGCCTGATCGAGGACGGCACGATCACGCTCGAGATCCACCCGATGGGCCTGCTCGACAACATGTCGCAGGGCACCGAGTACTCGAGCCGCACGGCCAACGCCGCGTACTGCGTGGCCGAGGACAATGGCGACGCGTTCTACCCGTTCATGGACCTGCTGTTCAAGAACCAGCCCTCCGAGGGCTCGACCGGTCTCGACGACGACGAGCTGATCGGGTACGCGAAGCAGGCCGGTGCCGAGGGCGCCGAGAGCTGCATCACCGACGGCACATACCGCGACTTCGTCGCGCAGCAGCTCGATGAGATGCCCGTCATGCCGGGTATGAGCGGGCGCGCGACTCCGACGATCCTCGTGAACGAAGAGTTCGTCTCGCCGCAGGGCGGGTTCGACGCCGAGGCCGACATCGTCGCGAACCTCGACTGATACCACCTCGACGACACGCCCAGGTTGATCGACCTGGGCGTGTCGTCTAGTATTGATCTTTGGTGTCTTGCCGCGCGCATTTTCGCGTTCAGCGGGCCCGATCCCCATTTCCCGCAGACCGGTCGGTCTGCTCAGAAGGTTAGCGAGTATATGGCTAAAGACGGTGTCATCGAAATCGAAGGCACGGTGTCCGAGTCGTTGCCCAACGCGATGTTCCGCGTTGAGCTCACGAACGGTCACAAGGTGCTTGCCACGATCTCCGGCAAGATGCGGCAGAACTACATCCGCATCATCCCCGAGGATCGTGTCGTCGTGGCGCTCAGCCCGTACGACCTCACGCGAGGTCGGATCGTCTACCGCTACCGCTGATCGGTCCGACCGAGAAGTAACGGCCCTCACGGGCACGAAGACAGCGATCTAAGGAACATCATGAAGGTTCACCCCAGCGTCAAGCGCATCTGCAGCAGCTGCAAGACGATTCGTCGTCACGGCGTGGTGATGGTCATCTGCAAGGCTGACCCCCGCCACAAGCAGCGCCAGGGCTGAGCCCCGGGCCGCACACGGCTGACAATCGAACACACACGGCAGGATCAGAACCCGCGCGAGCGGGGGACACCTCGGGACGGGGGCCCGGGCACCGATTCTGCTCCATACCTCCACCAATACACAGGAGAACCGCATGGCACGTCTTGCCGGCGTTGACATCCCGCGCGAGAAGCGCGTGGTGATCGCACTCACGTACATCTACGGTGTCGGCCGCACTCGCTCGTCCGAGATCCTTTCGACCACGGGAATCGACGAGTCGATCCGCGTGAAGGATCTGACCGACGACCAGCTGATCGCTCTGCGCGACGCGATCGACGGCAACTACAAGGTTGAAGGTGACCTCCGCCGCGAGGTCGCCGCTGACATCCGCCGCAAGGTCGAGATCGGTTCGTACCAGGGCCTCCGCCACCGCCGCGGCCTCCCCGTGCGCGGCCAGCGCACGAAGACCAACGCTCGCAGCCGTAAGGGCCCGAAGCGTACGGTCGCGGGTAAGAAGAAGGCACGCTAAGGCGCGTAAGGGTTTAGGAGAACACCATGGCTACACCGAAGTCCGCAGCGCGCAAGCCGCGCCGCAAGGAGAAGAAGAACGTCGCGCTGGGCCAGGCCCACATCAAGTCGACGTTCAACAACACGATCGTCTCGATCACCGACCCCTCGGGCGCTGTGCTCAGCTGGGCCTCGTCGGGCGGCGTCGGATTCAAGGGCTCGCGCAAGTCGACGCCCTACGCCGCCGGAATGGCCGCCGAGTCGGCTGCGCGTCAGGCGCAGGACCACGGCGTGAAGAAGGTCGACGTCTTCGTGAAGGGCCCGGGCTCGGGTCGCGAGACGGCGATCCGTTCGCTGCAGTCGGCAGGCCTCGAGGTCGGCTCGATCTCGGACGTCACGCCGCAGGCGCACAACGGCTGCCGCCCGCCGAAGCGCCGCCGCGTCTGAGCTGCTTGCCGCCGGGGCGGAGCGATCCGTCGCTCGCCCCGGCGACACGTCGTTCCCACTGCGCCTCGCGCAGGAGTCACAATTCAAGACCTCATTCACCAAGTGTCATATAGCGGGCACTTGATCGAAAGGAACACATAGTGCTCATTGCACAGCGTCCTACCCTGACCGAGGAAAAGATCTCCGAGTTCCGGAGCCGCTTCGTCATCGAGCCGCTCGAGCCCGGCTTCGGCTACACCATCGGCAACTCGCTGCGCCGCAGCCTGCTGTCGTCCATCCCGGGCGCAGCGGTCACGAGCATCCGCATCGACGGCGTTCTGCACGAGTTCAGCACGATCCCCGGTGTCGTCGAAGACGTCACGCAGATCATCCTGAACGTGAAGCAGCTCGTCGTCTCGAGCGAGCGCGACGAGCCGATCACGGCGTACCTGCGCAAGACCGGCGCGGGCGAGGTCACGGCGGCCGACATCTCGGCTCCGGCCGGTGTCGAGGTGCACAACCCCGAGCTCGTCATCGCGACGCTCAACGACGAAGCCAAGTTCGAGCTCGAGATCACGATCGAGCGCGGCCGCGGCTACGTCTCGGCGGGTCAGAACCGCAACGAGTACGCCGAGGCCGGCCAGATCCCGGTCGACTCGATCTACTCGCCCGTGGTCAAGGTCGCCTACCGCGTCGAGGCGACGCGTGCCGGCGAGCGCACCGACTTCGACAAGCTGGTGCTCGACGTCGAGTCGAAGCCCTCCATCCTTCCCCGCGATGCCGTCGCATCGGCCGGACGCACGCTCGTCGAGCTGTTCGGTCTGGCGCGTGAGCTGAACGAGGAGGCCGAGGGCATCGAGATCGGCCCGGCGCCCGTCGCCGAGGTCCTCTCGAACGAGCTGTCGATGCCGATCGAAGACCTTGACCTGTCGGTTCGCTCGTACAACTGCCTCAAGCGCGAGGGAATCAACACGGTCAGCGAGCTGGTCGCCCTTTCGGAGACGCAGCTCATGAACATCCGCAATTTCGGACAGAAGTCGGTGGACGAGGTGCGCGACAAGCTCATCTCGCTCGGTCTGTCGTTGAAGGATTCGGTGCCCGGTTTCGACGGCTCGAACTTCTACGGCGGATACGAGAACGACGAGACGCTCTGATCCATCCGACTCTTTCGATACTGGAGTACCTGAGAAATGCCTAAGCCCACGAAGGGTGCCCGCCTCGGTGGCGGCGCCGCCCACGAGCGCCTGATCCTTGCGAACCTTGCATCGGCGCTGTTCATCAACAAGTCGATCAAGACGACCGAGTCGAAGGCCAAGCGCCTGCGTCCCGTTGCGGAGCGCCTCGTCACGTTCGCGAAGCGCGGAGACCTCGCGTCCCGCCGTCGCGCGCTGTCGATCCTGCGCAACAAAGAGGCCGTGCACGTTCTCTTCACCGAGATCGCGCCGCTGGTCGCCGACCGCGAGGGCGGCTACACCCGCATCGTGAAGATCGGTTACCGCAAGGGCGACAACGCCCCCATGGGCGTCATCGAGCTCGTGCTCGAGCCCGTGACGCCGAAGACCAAGGCTGCGCCGAAGGCCGAGTCGGCCCCCGCCGCAGCCGAGGCCCCCGCCGAGGAGACCCCGGTCGAGGAGGCTCCGGTTGAGGAGGCTGCCGCCGAGGAGACCTCGGTCGAGGAGACCGCTCCCGCTTCCGAGGACGACGGCTCCGCCGCCCCCAACGAAGACGGATCGGCTCCCGAGGGCTTCGAGGTCAAGGGCAAGAAGTCGACCAAGAAGTTCTACGAGCCCGGTGCGGCCGGATACGCGCAGGTCAAGGCCGACGTGTACTTCCGCGACGCGGCAGCAGCGGAGGCGGCCGGCTTCGCCAGCTGAGCTCTTCTGCAGATAGCGCCCCGCGCTCTCCCTTTCGGGAAGCGCGGGGCGCTTTCGCGTCTGCGGGAGAACGCCGCGGAGCGCATACGACGAAGGCCCCGGATCAGTGATCCGGGGCCTTCGTCTGCGGGTGGCAAGTACAGGATTCGAACCTGTGAAGTCGATGACGGCTGATTTACAGTCAGCTCCCTTTGGCCGCTCGGGCAACTTGCCGAATGCGCATCCGTCCGACTTATCCAGCCGACCGGAGGCGCGAGTAACCATAATACGCACACCGAACTTGTGAGGAAAATCGGCATCACCGGGCGTGCCCTCTTATCCACAGATCCTCGTGCATGCCGCAGCGCGTACGCGCGGGATGCGATGATGAACGCACGAGACTCATCCGAGGGGGAGAGATGACTTCACCGTATTCGCCGCATACGCCGTCACCCGCAGAATCCGACGACGCACCGGGGATTCCGCCGCTGATGCGCGGGGCGATGTGGGTCGCGATCGCCGCCCTCATCGCCGGCGCGGTCCTCTGCGTGTTCTGGGTGCTCGTCTCGCCCGAGGGCGGGGTGATCCCGAAGGCGTTCATGACGATCCTCGCACTGGCCGGGTTCGCGGGCACCTCGCTGCTCGATGCGCAGCTGGCGGCGCGACGCCCCTCCTGGCTCGTGGTCGCCAGCATGGCTTCGTGGGTGCTCGTGCTGCTGTGCACGCTCAGCCTGATCTGGGTGCCGACGGGGTACGTGTATCCCGTCGCGAAGGTGTGGTTCTTCATCCTCATCGTGCTGTTCGTGCAGCTCACGCTGCTGCACCAGCGCCTCCTCTGGCGTGCGCACAGCCGGCACGTCACCGGCTTCACACGCGCGCTCACCGTGGTGACGAGTGCGTTCGTCCTCGCGCTGCTGGTGATGGCTCTCGTGCCGCTGACGCTGCCCGCCTACTTCGTCTACCCCGAGGTGTACGGGCGCATCATGGTGTCGCTCGCCATCCTCGGCGCCGTCGGCACGGCTCTGGTGCCGATCATCACGACGATGTTCGGCCCGAAGCGCGGGGCCGCCCTCGCTGCGGCGCGGCCGCTGCCGTGGCCGACGTACCGCGACGGCATGACGCCGCTGCCGATCCTCCCCGACGGCCAGCCCGACTTCGAGGCGCAGCGCACGGGCGTGCCGTCGCCTGGCGCGCGCTCCTTCGCTCCCGCGCCGCAGC
>DXAM01000123.1 GCA_019117025.1 Candidatus Microbacterium stercoravium
CGTTCCGAGACCCAATCGGAACACATCCGTCGCACCACGCGCGATAACCGCGAGTTCGACGGTTCCCACACCGATAGCAATCCCGGTGGCGGCGGGACCGCGCACCACGGCCCCACGGGCGGCGGACGCGGAGGCGGACGTCGCTCCGGTGTCAACGAACTCGAGGTCGGCTCGTACGGTGACCTCCAGAATCGCGCGCGCCCCCGCGACGGCATGCAGCACGACCACATCCCGTCGAAGGCAGCGCTCCTGCGCGCACTTCAGCAACAGCGCCGTCGCATGACTCCGGCACAACGACGGTACTTCGAGAATGAGGCCACGGCGATCGAGATCTCGGACGCGCTGCACTACCGGAGTCGCACCTATGGCGGACGGCAGAATCAGCAGATCCCCGATGGCAATGGATCGCACGGTCCGCGCGTCGACGTCGACGCAGACGACGTCGATACGGCGATGTGGCGCGACCTCGCGCAGTTCTGGGAGAATACCCGCAGCTATCGCAACGATCTTGATGAGGACGACGTCCTCGATGCGATCCAAGAGGTCGTCAACCGCAACCGCGACCTCTTCGCCCGACTCAATCTGATCTGATTCGAAAGAAGCAATGACGACACTGCACGGAGAGATCCTGCCCTACCTCGAGGCGATCGGCGCCGAAGACGGATCCGAACCGATGCTTGCGGCGATGAATCTCGTCGGCACGAGGTTCACGATCGATGAGTACACGTCGGCGGGCATGCATGAGAAGTACCTCATGTTCACCAAGGGTGGGGTGGATTTCCTCGTCATCGACGGAATCGTCGACACGATCTTCTTCCGCCTCGCTGAGAGCGATGAGGGCGCAGCGTATGCGCGGCCAAACTCGCTGGTCGAGGGTATTGAGCACCACATGCCAGTCGAGGATCTGAAAGCGGTTCTCGGCTCGCCCATCTTCGAAGCAACCGACCACATCGTCTACAGAGTCGGCGAGAAGTTCCTCAATATCGACATCGAAGACGGTCGAGTCGACAAACTCTGCGTGCAGCTGTTCGATTTCGGCGCTGAAAGTGACGGGGGCCGGACAGAGTCGGCAGCCCCTGCGAAGCCGATCACCGGTGAGATCTCCCTGCTCATCGATGCGGCCGGAACCGCGTACGGCGACAAGGTCATGATCGACCTCGTCGACGCACTCGGTCCCCGTCTCGATTCCCACGACACTGACGAGGGGACCGGCACGTTCCTCGTCTTCGACAGCGGTGGCGTCGATGTGCAGTACCGCGACGGGGTGCTCGCGGGCGTGCTGATCCACATTGCGCATGACGAGCGCCGACCCTACCCGCGACTTGATGCTCTCGTGGATGGTCTCTCTCTGCCTGCTACCCGTACCGACGTGACGCAGACGCTCGGCACACCGCAGGAGTCGCTGCCCGATGTGGACCTTTATTCTGAGCGCGGACGCTTCGTCATGTTCAACTACACCGGCGATGATCTGACGACCATCAGCATCGCCTACGTGCCCGCTGGGGGCTGAGAGCGCGGCGCCCGCGCTCAGTGCGGGGCGTGGTACTCGGCGCCCGTGGCCTCCGACTTCCAGTACCCCTTGATGACGGCGCGGGCGGTGTCGACGCCCCAGCGTGCGGCGAGCTGACGCGCGGGCTTCACGATCGCCTGCTCGGCGGCGACGAAGAGGAACGGATCAGTGCCGGGCTTGTCGTCTTCGTCCATGTTCGCGATCGCGGCGGCGAGGGCCGTGCCGGGCGCGGCAGATCCGCGGTTGATGTACTCGACCGGAACGGGGGCGTCGATCGGCATCTGGTGCGCCGCGTTGCGCACTTCGACGAGGATCAGCGCGGGTGCGTCTTCGGGGACGAGCGCGGCGTAGCGGCGGATCTGCGCGACGGCCGTCTCGTCTCCGGCGAGCAGCCATCCGTCCGGAGAACCCACGACGGAGAGCGAGCCGCGCGGCCCGCCGATGCCGATGGGGGATCCGATCGGTGCGTGCTGCGCCCACGCGCTCGCGACGGCCTCGTCGCCGTGCAGGGCGAACTCGAGGTCGAGGAAGTGCTCCCCGGCGGCATCGGTGCCCCACTCGACCGGGGTGAACTCGCGGCTCGGGGCCTCGCGCATCTCCTCGACGGAGGACGGCGGCGCGTCCGGGAGGAAGATGCGGATGTGGTCATCGTGTCCCGGCGAGCCGAAGCCGTCGAGCTCATCGCCCGTCACGCGGATCCTGACGTAGGCGTCGGTCAGATACTCCCGCGTCGACAGGGCGGCGTTGCGGAAGCGCAGGTCGAGGCTCTGCCGCTCCAGTGAGAACGATTCGGGGAGGGGATTGGACGACGTCATATAACTTAGGCTAGCCTACCCCGAGATGAGTGAGGCTTGCCTAACCTTTGACGCGGCAGTCGCCCACTCGGACCCCACCTACCCGCGAGAGCGCCCGATCCGGTGCGTCCTCACTTCAGCAGGAGCGATCCCATGAGCCTGATTCGTCCATTGTCCGCGGTGTCCCTTGTGGCGGCATCCGCCCTTCTGCTCGCAGGATGCGCGTCGAACGACGAACCCGCGGAGGCATCGGACGCCGGGGGCGAGCCTTCCGCGGAGACGGTGACGTTCGAGTTCCAGAACAACACTGCGGGCGAAGACGAGGAGCCGGTCTACGAGGACGTCTCGGTCGACGTGCCGAAGAACCCGAAGAACGTCGTGATCTTCGACATGGCGTCGCTCGACACCTGGGGCACTCTCGGCGGGGAGCCCGCCGTCGGCGCGCCGCTCGACTCGGTTCCCGAGTACCTCTCCGACTTCGTTGCCGATGACGCGATCAATGCCGGCACCCTCTTCGAAGCCGACCTGCTCGAGATCGAGGCCGCCCAGCCCGACCTCATCATCGTCGCCGGGCGCTCGGCCGCGATGTACGACGACTTGAAGGACATCGCGCCGACGGTGAACCTGTCGTCGGAGGGATCCTTCCAGGACACTCTCGAGCGCAACACGACGTTCCTCGGTGAGGTGCTCGGTGCGGAGGACGAGGCGGCGCAGGCGATCGCCGACATCGAGTCGCAGATCGACGAGGTCAGGGAAGTGACCGCCGACATCGAGAGCGGCCTCAGCGTGATGGTCTCGGGCGACAAGCTCAGCGCGCTGAAGCCGTCGGAGGGCGACTACTCGGGCCGCAACCTGCGCGGCGGACTCGTGTACGACGTGTTCGGCGTCGCTCCCGTGACCGACGACATCGAGGGCGCCACGCACGGCGAGCCCGTGTCGTTCGAGTTCCTCAAGGAGTACGACCCCGAGTACCTGTTCGTGACCGATCGCAACGCGGCCACCGACTCCGAGGGAGCACAGGCGGCCGAGGTCGTGCTCGACAACGAGATCGTCCGCTCCACGCGCGCGTTCGAGGAGGACAACATCGTCTACCTCGATCCGACTGCCTGGTACATCGTCTTCGGCGGTCTCGAGACCGCGCAGATCATGATCGATGACATCATGGCAGGCGTTGCCTGACACGCTGACCGCGCCGAAGAGCGTCCCCGCCCGTCGTACCTGGGTGGGGACGCTCGTCGGCGTGATGCTCGTGGTGCTCGCGGCCGTCAGCCTCTTCATCGGGGCGTCGAGCGAGGTCACCATCTCCGGTGTCGCCTCCGGCGACGACGAGGCGCTGTTCCTGCTCGCGGCGAGCAGGATCCCGCGCACGGTCGCTCTGCTGCTCGTCGGCGCCGCACTCGGCATCGCGGGCCTCATCATGCAGATGCTCGTGCGCAACAAGTTCGTCGAACCGTCGACGACGGGCGTGACGGAGTTCGCGACGCTCGGCATGATGACGGCGCTCGTGCTGTGGCCCGGCATGGCGATCCTGCCGCGCATGGCGTTCGTGTCGCTGTTCGCGCTGGCGGGCACGTGGGTGTTCCTGCGGATCATCCGCTTCGTGCCGGTGCGCACGCTCGTGCTCGTGCCGCTCGTCGGCATCATGCTCGGCGGCGTGGTCGGTGCGGTGACGACGTTCTTCGCCTACCGGCTCGACCTGCTCCAGGCGCTCGGGCAGTGGATGCAGGGATCCTTCTCGTCGATCATGCGCGGCCGGTACGAGTTCCTCTGGGTCGCGGCCGTGATGATGATCCTCGCGTGGATCGCGGCCGACCGCTTCAGCGTGATCGGTCTCGGCGAGGAGTTCGCGACGAACCTCGGGCTGAACTATCGGCGCGTGGTGGCGATCGGCATGATCGTCATCGCCGTGATCACGGCCTGCGTGGTCGTCACAGCGGGCGTGCTGCCGTTCTTGGGGCTCGTCGTGCCGAACATCGTCAGCCTCATGATCGGCGACAACGTGCGGCGGGCGATCCCGTGGGTCGCGGGGCTGGGCGCCGTATTCGTCGTCGCCTGCGACATCGTCGCCCGCGTCGTGCGGTTCCCGTACGAGATGCCGCTGTCGGTCGTCGTCGGCATCGTGGGTGCCGGGCTCTTCTTGTGGCTGCTGCTCAGAAGGAGGGGTCGTGTCCACTGACGTCGTCACCGCACGGCCTCGGCTCTGGCGCCGGCCGCAGGTGCGGATCCTCGCGCTCGCCGTGGTCGTCGCCCTCCTCGCGGCGGTGTACCTGTTCACCGACGTTCCCGGATCCCTGCTGTTCGCCGCGAAGGTGCGCGGGCTCACGATCGCGGCGATGGCCGTGGTCGCCGTCGCCGTGGGCGCGTCGACGGTCGTGTTCCACACGATCACGCAGAACCGCATCCTGACGCCGTCGATCATGGGGTTCGACGCGTTCTACGGCCTGATCACCACGGTCATGGTGTTCGCGTTCGGCGCCAGCGGGTTCCTCTCGGCCGACAGCATGCTGCTGTGGATCCTTCAGGTCGGCGTCATGGTGGCCTTCAGCGTGCTGCTGTTCACCTGGCTCTTCGCGGGCAAGCGCCGGTCGATCCACCTGATGCTGCTCGTCGGCATCGTGCTGGGCACGTTCTTCCGCAGCTTCACCGAGTGGATGCAGCGCATGCTCGATCCGCTCGACTTCCAGGTCGTGACCGATGCGATGTTCGCGTCGCTCACGCGGCCGGATCCCACCCTGCTCGCCTTCACCGCGACGCTCGTCGTCGCGGCGTGCGCCGTGCTCGTGCCGCTGCTGCCGCAGCTCGACGTGCTCACGCTCGGCGAACCCGCCGCTGTCGGGCTCGGCATCAACCATCGCCGACTGGTGATGACGCTGTTCCTGGTCGTCTCGATCATGGTGGCGGCGTCGACGGCGCTGGTCGGCCCGATCCTGTTCTTCGGCCTGATCGTCGCGAACCTCGCCTACTCGTACTCGGGCAGCTTCCGGCACCGGTGGACGCTGCCGACGGCTGTGCTGCTCGGCCTGTTCTGCCTGCTCGGCGGACAGCTCGTGATCGAGCGCGTGCTGGGATGGAACGGCACGCTCTCGACCGTGATCGAGTTCGCGGGCGGGGCGTTCTTCCTCTACCTCGTTCTCAGAAAGGGGGCGCGATGATCGTGCTCACCGGCGCGACCAAGCGCTACGGCGGATCCACCGTGCTCGATGGCGTGACGGCGTCGTTCGGAGAGGAGGGCGTCGTCTCGCTCATCGGCCCGAATGGCGCCGGCAAATCGACCCTGTTCGGGCTCGTCGGGCGCCTGATCGCGGCCGACGGCGGATCCGTGTCGGTCGACGACATGGACGTGCGCACGGCGTCGTCGGGCGAGCTCGCCCGCAGGCTCGCGGTGCTGCGCCAGGACAACCAGATCGCGGCGCGGCTGACGGTGCAGGACCTCGTGGAGTTCGGCCGGTTCCCGCACTCGCGCGGGCGGCTGACGTCCGTCGACCGCGACAAGATCGAGGAAGCCATCTCGTACCTGTCGCTCGACGACCTGCGCACGCGCTTTCTCGACGAGCTCTCGGGAGGACAGCGTCAGCGGGCCTTCATCGCGATGGTGCTCGCGCAGGACACGAAGTACGTGCTGCTCGACGAGCCGCTCAACAACCTCGACCTGAGGCACATGACCGAGATCATGAAGCTGATCCGGCGCATGGCCGACGAGCTCGGCAAGAGGGTCATCGTGGTGCTGCACGACATCAACTTCGCGGCGACGTACAGCGACCGGATCGTCGCGATGCGCGAGGGGCGCATCATCGCCGACGCGTCGCGCGACGAGATCATGCGCCCCGAGGTGCTGCGCGAGGTCTACGACACCGACGTGGAGGTGCGGCAGATCGACGGCCGACCGGTCGCGCTGTACTACGCCTGAGCGCGCCTCGCGCGGCGGGACCTTCTCGAGTTGTGAGCCGTTCGCGCGGAGATGAGCCGCTCCGACGGATCCATTCTGGGGTGCGGTCCGTCACAGCGGCTCATTTCCGCAGTTCGGGCGCGATCAGTACCAGTTCATCGCCTGGCTGTGGCCCCACGCCGAGCAGGGCATGCCGTATGCGCGCGAGATGTAGTCGAGGCCCCACGTGATCTGCGTCGTGGCGTTCGTCTCCCAGTCGTCTGCGACCGTCGACATCTTGCTGCCGGGGAGCGACTGGGGGATGCCGTACGCGCCGCTCGACGGGTTCGACGCCTGGTAGTTCCAGCCCGATTCCTTGGTCCACAGCGAGTCGAGGCAGGCGAACTGGTCGTCTCCCCACCCGTAGGTCGATGCCATGAGGTCACGAGCGGTCGACTTCGCGCCCTCGACGGTGTTGGCGGCGGCCTGCGCCTCGGCCGCGGCGGCCGCGGCTTCTTCCGCTTCCCGCTTCTCGCGGGCGGCCTGCTCGGCCTGCTCCTTCTCGCGGGCGGCCTGCTCGGCCTGCTCCTTCTCGTACGCCGTGACGTCGTCGGAGACCGAGGCGATCTCGGCGTCGGTCTTCTCGGTGACGTCATCGGCGACCGCGGCCGGCAGCTGCTCGTACCCCTCGAGGTAGTCGACGTAGCCGGTGAGCGCCGAGGTGTCGACCGCGTCGGCATCGGCCCGCTCGAGGAGCGCGTTCGCGGCATCGAGCGCGCTCTGCGCCCGGTTCGCGGTGTCGCCGGTGGCGAGCTGCACCTGGCTGGCTTCGCGTGCGGCGGGAGGATCGGTCGCGAACGCCGCCGTGCCGCCGCCGATGGCGACGAGACCGACGGCTGCGGCGGCGATGACGCCGATGCGGCCGCGGCGGCGTTCGCGCTCCTGGCGGAGACGACGCACGTGGTTGGGGCGCGGGTAGGGAGTAAGGGCGGGGAGAGTGTCAGGGGTCATACAGTCGTTCATCCAGAGTCGCTTCGGGGGAGGGGTGGACGGATCCGCGAGGAGCGGAAGGTCGCAGACGACGGTGGCTCGACCGGAGTGCCAGAGCCGAGGATGTAACGCGAGCCTGAATGGAATCGAAGAAGTGTTCAGACTGCGGCCGGATCAGGCAGATTTCGGGGTGTGATCAGCCGCGAACCTGAGAACGGTGCGGGACCCGCCGCGATGCGCGTCAGCATGCGGGTCGCTCGGGGCCGCGAGTGTTTATAACGAACCGATAACGAGACGGGTTCTCAGAGTTTGCTCCGAGAGTGATGGGAGCCAGTCAGATCTCGGTGCCGTCGTCGTCGCGATCGTAGATGCCCTGATTGCCGCCGCGCTTCGACGACATCGCGATCAGCACGCCGATGCTGACGAGCACGCCGAGCGCGACGCCGAGCCAGACGCTGCCGAGCACGCCGCCGACGATCACGGCGAGCGCGAACAGGCCGAGGGTGATCAGTGCCTTCCGTGCGCGCATAGGGCCATTGTCTCTCAGTGCGCGCGGTGGTCCTGGGTGTGCAGGCGCGGGGCGCGTCGGGGCTCGCGCGGCCCAGAGGCGAGGATCAGCCGGATCACCCGCTGACGCTGGCCGTGCCAGGGCGAGAGGAGGTCGAGCATGCCGTCGTCGTCGACGCGGCTGCCGGTGAGGGCATAGCCGACGTGGTGCGAGAGGTGCACGTCGCCGATGCTGACGGCATCGGGATCGCCCAGCGCGCGGATGCGGGTCTCGGCCGCCGTCCACGGTCCGACGCCGGGCAGGGCGAGCAGCGGATCTGAGGGCGCCGTCGCGTGCGCGGCGCGTTCGACGGCCTCTGCCCGCGCGGCCGCCGCGGCGAGCGTCTTCGCCTGGGGCGGCTCGAGGCCGGCGCGGTGCCACTCCCACGAGGGGACCCGGCGCCACACCTCGGGCGGGGGCGCGGCGCGCAACGGTGAGCGGGTGGGGCCGGGCGCGCGCTCGCCGCGCCACGTGATGAGGCGCCGCCACGCGCTGAACGCCTGCGCGACCGTCACCTTCTGCTCGATGACCGCCTGCGCGAACGCGTCGAACACGGCGCCGGTGCGGGCGAGCCGCAGACCGGGATTGCGGCGGTGGGCGTGCGCGACGACGGGGTGCAGCGACGCATCGAACTGACGTGCGTCATCGAGCGCGCCGCACAGGGCGGGCACCTGCGCGAGCGCCGATCCGCGGCCCGGCCCCCACGCTGCGGCGCGCACGGATCCGTCGCTCTGCTGGGCGAGCGCGAGCGTCGCGACGCCCTCTGCCGTGCGGATCGCACGCCAGATGACGCCGGCCGCGTGCTGCTGTGTCGGATCTCGGGGGCCGCGCTGCAGACTGCCCACGCTCGCGCGCAGGTCGAGCGGCCCGCGCGGGCGATACGTGGTCTGCAGCGGCATCATGGGAACACCGTAAGCGCCACCCCTGACATTCCTGCCCAGCGTGTTCGATCGAAGGACGACGAGGGTTCGTCGGGAGACTGGCGAAGATCCGGATCGTGCCCGAATCCCACCGAACCTCGCGTCGTCAGATGCGGTCGGGCGAGGGGGCGCCGATGCCGTAGCGGATGGTGACGTCGGCGTGCCGGTCGAAGCGGTAGCCGATGCCGCGCACGGTGCGCACGATGTCCTCGTACCGGCTGAGCTTGGCGCGCAGCCGCCTGACGTGCACATCGATCGTGCGCTCGCCGGGTGCCTCGTCGTCGCCCGCCTGCCAGAGCGATTCGACGAGCTCCGCGCGCTCGATCGTGCTGCCCTCGCGCAGCACGAGGTACTGCAGCAGTTCGAACTCTTTGTAGGTGAGGGCGGCGTTCTCGCCGTCGATCGTCACGCGCTTGCGCGAGATGTCGACCGTGACGCCGGTCTCGGTGTCGCGCGCGGGGGCATCCGACCTCACGCGGGCGACGGCGCCCGGCTCCTTGAGCGCGAGGCGCACGACGTCGATGTCGCGCCCGCCGGCCGTCGGCGGCGCGAGGGCGACCGCCGCGTAGGTCTCGGCGTGCGGCGACAGGTCGGCGATCGTGCGGCGCAGCGCGTCGACCAGCACGTTCAGGGTCACTCCGTCAGCGGCCGCGGCGGCCTCGTCCAGGCCCACGTAGAGGGCGAAGCCGCGGGGCTCCGTGCCGGCAGGGAGGGAGGAGGACGTCTGGTCGTTCACGTGGCGGCCGATCTGGCGAGTTGTTTCCGGTTGCTTCTGCAGTGAGGGTACGGCGTACAGGTGGTTCGGACGGGTCTGACGGGCGGTGAGGGCGGTCATGAGTGTGCTCCGGTGCGTGGGCGGATCCGCGCAGAGAGATCCGCAGAGGGTGTCGAAAGGGGGCGTCTCGAGAACGGGACGCGAGGTGATCCGATCGGATCGGACGGCGCGAGCAGGTCTGCTCAGCGGCACATTCGACAGCACACCGAGACGCGGCCGGGCATCATCGCACCGGCAACTCCGTTCGCCTCCAGGGCGGACAGATTGCGCGTGTTGAGTGTCATGCGTCCTATCTTGACGCCGGGTGTCGCCGTGTGTCAACGCGTGACGTCCTTCGTGACGAAACATGTCGTCGGGTGACGGACAATGGATCCATGACACACGACTTCACCTTCACCGACCAGCCCGACGCCTCGCGCTTCGAGCTTCGCGTGGGCGGCGAGCTCGTCAGCATCCTCGACTACCGGGTGAACGGCGACACCGTCGCGCTGACGCGCGCGTTCACCAACCCCGCCCAGCGCGGCAGCGGGTATGCGGCGGTTGTCACCGAGCGCGCGGTCGACGCGGTTGAGGCTCAGGGGCGCAAGGTGCTTCCCGTCTGCTGGTACGTCGCAGAATGGTTCGACGAGCACCCGGATCGCGCCGGCGTCCTCGCGGCGTGAACGACTGTTCTCGGGTTAGCCGAGGGCCGAGAGCGGAACCTCGGCGGCAGGCCCGACCGGATTGACGACGAGCCCGGCCATCTCGTCCTGGCGCGCCGACTCGATGATCTTGTCGAGCGTCGTCGGCTGCGCGATCGCGTCGGGTTGCCACGCCCAGAGCTCGGCCGGGCAGCTGAAGACCGCGTGCCACACGGATCCGTCGTCGCGCGACGCGCTGGCCACGTTGTAGCCCGTCGTCTCGCCGGCCTCGTCGGTCACGGGGATCCCGCCGACGTACACGACCGACTCACGGAGCAGTTCGACGAAGCCCGAGAGCTCGTGGCCGCCGTCGACGAGGGCGGAGGCGAGCTTCGCGGCGTCGTCACGGCTGTCGCCGTAGGCGCGCTCGATCTCATCGCGATAGGCGACGAACGCCCCGTCGGTGCCCGCGTCGATCGCAATGCCATCGTGTCCCTTGAGCGCCTGCGATATGACGCCGGATGCCGGCTGAGCGAGCGATCGCGCGAGCGTGCCCGATGCGAACGCCTCGAGCTTCGGGTTGTCGGTGAACGCGAGCAGCAGGTCTTTGCCGTCGCCGTCGCTCACGCTCGTCAGGGCGAGTTTGTCGCCCTCCTGCATGGGGTTCTCCGGATCCTGGAACTCGGAGTGCGAGATGTCGAGCAGCAGCCAGCCCGCGACCGCGCGCCGCAGGACATCGCTGTGGGTCTGGGCGGTCTTCTCCGTCGCCCACGCGGCGAGGGCCTCTTGGACGCGGGTGTTCTCGACGATGTTCTGGGGAGGCATGGGGTCCAGGGTAGACGGCGAAGGTGTGTCTCCTCGAATGTCAGTGGTCCCGAATACGGTTGTGGCATGCGGATCCTTCACACGTCTGACTGGCACATCGGGCGGTCGTTCCACGGCAATCAGACGCTCGATGCGCTGCGGGGCGTGCTCGCTGAGCTCGTGCGCCACGTCGGTGCGCACGACATCGACGTCGTCATCGTCGCCGGCGACGTGTTCGACTCCTCGATGCCGGCGGCCGATTGCTACGGCGTGCTGACCGATGCGCTGCGGGGGATCCGCGAGGCCGGTGCGCGCGTCATCGTCACGAGCGGCAATCACGACTCGGCGGCCCGGCTTGGGTTCCTCGCCCCGCTGCTGCAAGACGGCGTGCACGTGCTCACTGATGCCGAAGCCGTCGGCACACCCATTACGCTGCACGACGAGCACGGTGCGGTGCATTTCTACGGCATCCCGTATCTCGAGCCGGCACTCGTGCGGCGCATCTGGCCCGACGTCGCACTGCGCACGCAGGAGCAGGTGATGCGGCATGCGATGGGGTTCGTGAACGCCGACCGTGCCTCGCGCGGCGGCCGTTCCGTCGCGATCGCGCACTGCTTCGCCGCCGGTGTGGAGCCGACTCCGCAGCTCGAGCGCGAGGTACGGCAAGACCTGCGGCAGGGCTCGCTCGATGTCGTGCCGCTGGCAGCCTTCGACGGCCCCGATTACGTCGCGCTCGGCCACATCCACGGCCGCGCCGAGCTCGCCCCGACCGTGCGCTATTCGGGGGCGCCCCTGCACTACAGCTTCGGCGAGGCGCACAAGCCGCGCGGCAGTTGGGTCATCGATCTCGGGCCCGACGGCGTCACGAGCACGACGTGGCTCGACCTGCCCGTACCGCGTGCCCTCACCGTGCTGCGCGGCACTCTCGACGAGCTCCTCGCCGATCCCGCCCACGAAGAGCATCGGGGCGATTGGGTCTGCGCGGTGCTCACCGATCGCACGGCGCCGAGCGAGCCGATGCGCCGATTGCGCGAACGCTTTCCGCACTGCGCGACGATCGAGCTGCAGCCCGACCGCTCTGACGAAGACGACGAAGTGCGCACGTATCGCGAGCGGGTCGGCCGCGGCGTTCCCGATCCGCAGATTCTCGACGACTTCCTCGAGCATGTGCGGGGCGGCGACGGGGCGACGGAGGACGAGAGATCGATCCTCGCCGACGTGATCTCCGAGGTTCGAGCGCAGGAGCACGCATGAAGATCCATCGCATCGACATCGAGGGGTTCGGGCCGTTCCGCGACCGACAGGTCGTCGACCTCGACCGTTACGCCGACGACGGCATCTTCCTCATCTCCGGGCGCACCGGGGCCGGGAAATCGAGCATCCTCGATGCGATCTGCTTCGCCCTGTACGCATCAACACCGCGCTACGACGACGGCGAGAAGCGCGTGCGCAGCGACTACTCGCAGGGCGCCGATCCGTCACGCGTCGTCCTCGACTTCAGCGTCGGCGATGACACTTGGCGCATCGAACGCACGCCGCAGTACGAGCGGCCGAAGAAGAGCGGCACCGGAACCACGACCGAGCGGTCGACCGTGGTGCTGTCGCGGTGGCACGATGAGTGGCAGGCCGTGGCGACGAAAGATCGCGAGGTCGGAGCCCGCATCATCGAGATCGTCGGCATGAACGGGCAGCAGTTCCAGCAGGTGATTCTGCTCGCGCAGGGCCGCTTCGCCCGATTTCTGCTCGCGAAGAACGACGAGCGGCAGAAACTGCTGAGGTCGTTGTTCGGCACGCACCGCTTCGAGCACTACCAGGCGCGCCTCGACGAGCGTCGGAAGGCCGCCGAACAGGCGCTCGCCGATCGCACGAGCGGGCTGCGCGCCGCGCTCGACGAGGCGGCGAACCACGTCGAGCGGGTGCGCGAGCTGCTCCCCGATGAGGAGGGAGCAGACGCCGACGCCCTGGTGATAGATCTCGCCAACGACGACTGGGCGGCCCGCATCGCACAGCTCGATGCTGCTGCCGCACTCGCCGCCCGGCAGCGCACCGCGCTGCTGCGCAAGGAAGCCGACGCCGACGCAGCGCGTGCGGCTGCCGAGGCGGTGCTGGCGAAGGTCACCGAGCTCGCCGAGCACCAGCGTCGGCGCGAACAGGCGAAGGCGAAGATCGCCGATCTCGATGCGCGGCGCGGCGAGCACGACGCAGCGTGTGCCGAGCTCGACGGCGCCCGCCGCGCCGACACGGTGCGGTCCGCGCTCGCCGCTCTCGCACGCGCCGAGAAAGACGCCGAACGGATCCTCGGCACCGCGGAATCCGCGCGCGAAGCATGGGCGTCTGCCCGTGAGCAGGCAGCAACGGCCGAGGCCGAGCCTCGTCTGCCGGCTGCCAACGCGACACCCGCAGAGCTGGACGCCCTCGCCGCCGACCTCACCCGCCGCATCGGCGCTTGGGAACCGGTGCGCGTGAAGGAGAGCGAGCTGGCTCGCGATGTCGAGGCCCTCGAACAGCGCCGCGAGAAACTCGTGGGCATCGAAACCGCGCTCCTCGCGCTCGCAGAGCGTGAGGCCGCGCTCCCCGGATCCATCGCCGCTGCGCAGAAGCACCGCGAGGAGGCGAACGACCGCGCCGCGAAATCGGAGGCGGTCGACGAGCACATCCGCGCGCTCGAGCAGCAGTTCGCCGCCGCGCGCGAGGTCGAGCAGCTCACGGCCGCCTACGCGCGCGTCGACCGCGCGCTCGGCGAGGCGAAGACTGCCCGGCGCGACGCAGAAGACGCGCTCGACGACCTGCATCGCCGCCGCCTCGCTGGCATCTCGAGCGAACTCGCCCAGAAGCTCGTCGCGGGTGAACCGTGCACGGTATGCGGATCCATCGAACACCCGAACCCGGCGCCTCTCGGCGATGACCAGGTCACGCCCGATGCGATCGACGCCGCCGACGAACGCCGCACCCGCGCCGTCGCCGATCATGAGACCGCCGTGGCCGCTCGCCAGCAGGCCGAACTCGACCTGCGCGATGCCGAGACGCGGGCCGGCGGACGCAGCGCGACCGAAGTCGACGGCGATCTGCTCGTCGAGCGCGGGCGCCGATCCGACGCCGAAGCGGCAGCGCGGGAGGCCGAGGCGCTCGGCCTGCAGATCGCCGCTCTCGAGGGCGACCGCGACCGGGTCGCGGCCGAGCATCGCGCCGCCCGAGAAACGCGCGTGCAGCTCGAGGCCGGCATCGCGAACGACGAGAAGGCTCTCACCGCAACGAGGGCTGCGGTGGCGGAGGCACGCGGCATACACGCGTCCGTCGCGCAGCGGATCGGTGCGGCACAACGGCTCGCCTCCCACGCCAGTGCGTGTGCGCACGCCGACCGAGAGGCACAGCGCGCGTCGGCGGCGCGCGAGACGGCCCGTGACGCGCAGGAGCACGCTCTCGTGGAGGCGGGCTTCGACACCGCGGATGCCGCCCGTCGCGCCATCCGCACGAAGGAGCAGGTCGCCGATCTCGAACAGCGCATCAAAGCCGTCGATGACGCGCGCGCATCCGCGCGGGGCACGCTCACTGAGCTCGAGGCATTCGAGATCCCCGACGAGCCCGTGCAGACCGAAGCAGCTGAGAAGCATCTGGCCGATGCTCGTGCCGCGCACATCGGCGCGGTCGAGCGACGGGGTGACGCCCAGGCCGTTGCCGATGCGCTCACAGCGGCGTCCGAACGCACGGCCGCGGCGCACGAACGGATCCGCGAAGAAGCGGCGCGCACCGACGTGATCTCGCAGCTCGCGAATACGGTCGCCGGCCGCGCGCCGAACGATCGCCGCATGAACATCGAGACCTTCGTGCTCGCGGCGGAGCTCGAGGAGATCGTGCAGGCCGCCAACCTGCGCCTCGCCGAGATGAGCGACAACCGCTACGCCCTGCGCCACACCGACGACCTCGCGCATCGAGGCGCCGCCTCCGGCCTGGGCATCGAGGTCTTCGACAGCTACAGCGGCCGCGCCCGCACGCCGCATTCGCTCTCGGGAGGCGAGACCTTCCTCGCCTCGCTATCGCTTGCCCTCGGCCTCGCGGAAGTGGTCACGCGCCGCGCGGGCGGCATCCGCCTCGACACCCTGTTCATCGACGAGGGCTTCGGCTCGCTCGACAGCGAGACCCTCGAGACCGCGATGCGCACCCTCGACGACCTCCGCCAGGGTGGACGCACGGTCGGGCTCATCAGCCACGTCGATGTCATGAAAGAGCAGATCCCGGCGCAACTCCGAGTTCGCCGGGCGACGGGCGGGTGGAGCCTCGTCGAGCAGTAGACTGAGGGCATGAACACGTTCTGGACGATCCTCGGCGTCATCGTCGCCGTCGTCATCGCCGTCTTCCTCGTCAACGTGCTCTTCGCGGTGATGTTCTGGGTATTCAAGGCGCTGATCGTCGCCGTCGTCGCGCTCATCGTCTTCGCGCTGCTGCGCCGCGCCTTCGCCAAGAAGGCCTGATCCCGGTTCTGTCGGAACACCTTCGAGGCCCGCTCCGGTTCCGTCGGAGCATGTGATCTCTTCGCCCGTTTCGGCGCCGGCGAGGTCGTGATCTCCGGCACCGCCGGACCCGCCCTCGGTGCGGATCCGACACCACCGGGATCTACTGCTCGGGAAACACCGAGTCGAGCTCAGCGAGCCAGGCCTTCGCATTCCCATCGCTCGGCGCGCGCCAGTCGCCGCGCGGCGAAAGCGATCCGATGGGCGACACCTTCGGCCCGTTCGGCATGGCCGAACGCTTGAACTGGGCGAACCCGAAGAACCGCTTCAGGAAGAGCCTCAGCCACGTCGTGATCGCGTCGAGGTCGTACTCGGGGCGCGAACCCTCCGGGAAACCGGCGGGCCAAGCACCGCGGCTCGCATCCGACCACGCGTGCAGGGCGAGGAACGCGACCTTCGACGGCCGCTGGCCGTACCGCAGCACGTGCGCGAGCGTGAAATCGTGCAGGTTGTACGGGCCGATCGTGTCTTCCGTCGACTGCGCCTTGCCGTCCTGACCGACCGGCACGAGTTCGGGAGAGATCTCGGTATCGAGCACCGACTGCAGAATGCGCGCCTCGTCCTCGGTGACGCCCGAGGTGTCGGAGACGACCCAGCGGATCAGGTGCTGGATCAGCGTTTTCGGCACGCCGCTGTTGACGACGTAGTGGCTCATCTGATCGCCGACGCCGTACGTCGACCAACCGAGGGCCGCCTCCGACAGGTCGCCCGTGCCGACGACGATGCCGCCGTGGTGATTGGCCAGCCGGAAGAGGTAGTCGGTGCGCAGCCCCGCCTGCACGTTCTCGAACGTCACGTCGTAGACCGGCTCACCGGATCCGAACGGGTGGCCCATCTGCTTCAGCATCTCGGTGGCGGCCGGGCGGATGTCGAGTGTGTCGAACGTCGCGCCGACCGACCGTGCGAGCGCCTCGGCGTTCGCACGCGTGCGATCGCTCGTGCCGAACCCGGGCAGCGTGTACGCGAGGATGTCGCTGCGCGGGCGGTCCATCTCGTCCATCGCCCGCGCGATGACGAGCAGCGCGTGGGTGGAGTCGAGCCCGCCCGACACACCGATCACCGGCTTGGGGCTGCCGATGGCGGTGAGGCGCTGAACGAGTCCGGACACCTGGATGTGGAACGCCTCGTAGCAGTCCTGCGCCAGACGCGCCGGGTCGTCCGGAACGAACGGAAAGCGGTCCACGACCCGTCGCAGGCCGATGTCGTGCTTCGGCGGGCGCAGGCCGAAGGGGATCCGCCGCATCTCGGCGCCGGCGGCGCGCCGATTGTCATCGAAGGTGCCCTGGCGGATGCGCGCCTGCCGCAGCGCGTCGAGATCGACGTCGGCGATCGAGAACGTGCGCTCGGACGAGAACCGCGGCGTTTCGGCGAGCAGCGTGCCCGCCTCGTAGATCATGGTCTGGCCGTCCCACGACAGGTCTGTTGTCGACTCGCCCAGCCCAGCCGCCGCATACGCGTACACCGCGAGGCAGCGCATCGACGCCGACTTCGCGAGCGTGTGGCGGTCGTCTGCGCGGGCGATCGTGATCGGGCTGCCCGAGAGGTTGAGCAGCACGGTCGCTCCCGCGAGGGCCGCGTGCGACGACGGGGGGATCGGCACCCACATGTCTTCGCAGACCTCGGCGTGCACGACGAGCCCGGCGACGTCTGTCGCCTCGAACAGCAGGTCGGATCCGAACGGCACCTCGTCGTCGCCGATGCGGATCGTGCCGTGTTCGCCGTCGCCCGAGGCATACCAGCGGCGCTCGTAGAACTCGCGGTAGGTGGGCAGGTACGTCTTCGGCACGACGCCGAGGATCTTCCCGCGGTGGATCGCGACGGCGCAGTTGAAGATCCGTCCGTCGCGGGCGAGGGGAGCGCCCACGAGGATCAGCGGCATGATCCACTCCGACGCGTCGCGCACCGTTTCGAGCGCGGTGAGCACGCCGTCGAGGACGACGTCCTGCATCACGAGATCCTCGATCGCATACCCCGTGAGGCTCAGCTCGGGGAACACCGCG
Source organism: Candidatus Microbacterium stercoravium (assembly GCA_019117025.1). Lineage (GTDB taxonomy): Bacteria > Actinomycetota > Actinomycetes > Actinomycetales > Microbacteriaceae > Microbacterium > Microbacterium stercoravium. The sequence goes on from DXAM01000123.1 coordinate 17,334, forward strand.
ACGGCGACTGATTCGTCGTCGAGGTGGCGGGCGGCATCGATGACTGCCTGCGCGTTGGCCGCCGGATCGGCGATGGCGACGGGGATGTGGCAGGCGGCCACACGGGCGAAGCCATGCCGGTATGCGCTCAGTGCATCGAAGTCTGTCACGCTCACAGTCTTCCACCTGACGGCCGAACTGTGTCCCACTTCGTGCGCGAATAGCGCGTGTTCTCCCGCATCAAATGGGACGAGGACGGCCCGCGGAGCTCGTCTGTCAGGGGTTGCTCGTAACCTCGAGGCATGCGAATCATCCGCGACGAACATCGCCTCATCTGGAGCGCGAGCGACCTCAAGGCCGCCGCCGATTGCGAGTTCGCGTGGCTGCGTCAGATCGACGCGAAGCTCGGCCGGTGCGAGCTGGTGGAAGACCCGCGCGATGCCATGCTCGAGCGCGCGGCGGCGCTCGGCGACGCGCATGAAGCACGCACGCTCGAGGCATACCGGCAGCAGTATGGGGCGGGCGTCGTCGAGATCGCACGCGCGTCGTCGGCTGACGCGCAGGCGCTCGCCCGGGCCGTGGGTCAGACGCACGAGGCGCTCGCGGATCCGACGGCGCGGGTCGTCTTCCAAGCGGCGTTCGCCGCAGACGACTTCGTGGGCTTCGCCGATTTCCTCGTGCGCGACGCCGAGGGGGCGTGGTGCGTGCAGGATACGAAACTCGCGCGCGTGGCCCGCGTCACGGCGCTTATGCAGCTGGCGGCATACGTCGAGCAGCTCGATGCGCAGGGCTTCGCGCGGGCCGACGCCGTCGACCTGCTGCTCGGCGACGGGTCGACGTCGACCCACGCGGTGAGCGACCTGTTGCCGCTGTTCGAGGTGCGGCGCGCCCGCCTGCGCGCTCTCGTCGACGACCGGCGCATCGACAGCGGTGCGACGACCGAAGCGATCCGGTGGGGCGACCCACGAGGCGAACTCGCCGTCAGAGCCTGCGGCCGATGCGCGGCCTGCGAGGCAGAAGTCGTCGCGCACCGCGATCTGCTGCTCGTCGCCGGCATGCGCCCGGCCACCCGCGATCGGCTGCGCGACGCCGGCATCGAGACGATCGATCGCCTGGCGGGCGACGCCGCGAAGCCGGCGCGCATGAGCGACGAGACGTGGCTGCGGCTGCGCACCCAGGCGCGGCTGCAGGTGCTCACCGAGCGCGACGACCCTGCGGTGCCGCGGTTCGAGGTCGTGAATCCCTCGGCGCTCGGTGCCATGCCGCGCCCCGATGTCGGCGACATCTTCTTCGACTTCGAAGGCGATCCGCTGTACTCCGAAGCTCGGCTCGACGGGCGCGTGGAGTGGGGCATCGATTACCTGTTCGGCTGGGTCGATATGCGCGAGCAATACACGTCGCTGTGGGCCCACGATCTCGACTCCGAGCGCGAGGCGCTCGAGCGGTTCTGCGACGTGGTCGCGCTGCGGCGCCGGGCGAATCCGCACATGCACATCTACCACTACGCGCCGTACGAGCCCACGCATCTCGCGGCGATGGCCGCGCGGCACGGCGTTCGCGAGGCCGAGGTCGATCGTCTGCTGCGCGAAGAGGTGTTCGTCGATCTGTATCCGATCGTGAAGAACGCGGTGCGGGTCGGATCCCGGTCATACTCGATCAAGAAGCTCGAGCCGCTGTACATGGGCGACGAGGTGCGCACGCAAGACGTGCAGCGGGGCGACGACTCGATCATCCGCTACGTCGAGGCGCGCCAGCACGCGGCCGCTGGGCGCGACGCTGCGGCGCAGCAGATCCTCGACGATCTCGCCGACTACAACCGCTACGACTGCGTGTCCACGCGGCGACTGCGCGATTGGCTCGTCGAACGTGCGCGGGAATCGCGGGCGCTGCCGGCGGCGCCCGACGAGCGTCACGGCGATGCGTATGAGCCCTCGCCCCGGGCGACGGCCCTCGTCGCACGCGCCGAGACGCTGCGAGAGCAGCGCCAGACCGCGGCGCCGTCCGGCGCATCGTCCGACGACGGATCCGCCGTTCGTGACGAGGCCGCCCTCCGTCTCGCCGCCGCAGCGATCGACTACTACCCGCGCGAGGCGCGAGCGTTCTGGCAAGCGCACTTCGAACGCCTTCGCGAGCCGGCCTCGCTGTGGGGCGAGACGCGCGATGTCGTGGTGATCGACGTGCGCCGCTCCGACCTCATCGACGACTGGCACACTCCGAGCGGGTCCCGCGCGCAGCGTCGCCGAGTCGAGATCCGCGGATCCGTCGCGCCCGGCACCCGCCTGCGGCAGGGCGCGCGCCCGTTCGCGCTCTACCCCGCGCCCGCTCCGTTTCCGAACGAGGCCTCCAATCGGTGGATCCACGTGCCGCACGAGGTCGAGGTCGTCGAGGTGCTCGATGACGGCGCGGTCATCGACGAGTACGCGGTGGCGGGACAGACCTGGCATGAGCTGCCGATCGCCCTGACACCGTCCCCGCCGCCGCCCGCCGGCGCGCAGCAGGGCGCGATCAATGAATGGGCCGACGGACTGCTGCGCGGCGAGAACCTCGTCGCGGCGGCCGACGGCGCCTTCCCGATCGACCCGGCCACCGACATCCTGCGAGGGCTGAGGGCCGACCATCATTCGGGTCGCGTCGTCTCGTCAGCGATCGGCAGCGACATCGACGCGATCGTGTTCTCCCTGCTGAGCGTGCCGACGTATGTTGCGGTGCAGGGCCCGCCGGGCACCGGCAAGACCTACGTCGGGTCGCATGTGATCGCCCGGCTCGTCAACGACCACGGCTGGAAGGTCGGTGTGGTCGCGCAATCGCACGCGGTTGTCGAGAACATGCTCGACCGGGTGGTGGCGGCAGGAGTGCCAGCCGCCGGCGTGGGGAAGGTGCTCAAGGGCGGTGAGCGCGCGGACGAGAAGGCGTTCACGGTGCTTCCCCGCAACGGACTCGCCGCCTTCCAGCAGGCGAAGTCGAAGGGCTACGTGATCGGCGGCACTGCGTGGGACTTCGCGAATGTCACGCGAGTCGGTCGCCGCGCGCTCGATCTGCTTGTCGTGGACGAGGCCGGCCAGTTCTCACTCGCATCGACCGTCGCCGTATCGATGTCCGCACGCCGGCTGCTGCTGCTCGGCGACCCGCAGCAATTGCCGCAGGTGAGTCAAGGCACGCATCCGGCCCCGATCGACACGTCGGCGCTCGGGTGGCTGATGCAGGGCGAGCCGGTGCTGCCGCCCGGACACGGCTACTTCCTCGCGCAGACCTGGCGGCTGCATCCCGAGGTCGCGCGCCCCGTATCCGAGCTGTCGTACAACCGCAAGCTGCGGGCGCGCGAGGGCACGCAGCTGCGCGGCATCGAGGGCATCGCGCCGGGAGTGCACCCGGTTCCGGTCGAGCACCGCGGCAATGCCACCGAGTCGGTCGAGGAGGCCGAGGAAGTGCTGCGCGTCGTGCGCGACGCGGTCGGCCGGGCGTTCACTGACATCTCGATCGACGACGACCAGGTTGCGACGCCGCTCGACGCGCGGCCGCTGACCCAGCACGACATCATCGTCGTCGCGCCGTACAACGCTCAGCAGCAGCTGGTCGAACAGACCCTGGCACGGGGCGGCTTCCCCGACGTGCGCGTCGGCACGGTCGACAAGTTCCAGGGCCAGGAAGCCGCCGTCGCGATCATGACGCTCGGAGCCTCCTCCGGCCGCGATGCCCCGCGCGGACCAGAGTTCCTGCTGCTGCAGAACCGGCTCAACGTCGGCATCAGCAGGGCGAAGGTCGCCGCGTTCGTCGTGCACAGCCCCGGCCTGCTCGACGACTTGCCGTTCCAGGCCGAGTCGGTCGCGCGCCTCAGCGCGTTCGCGCGCTTGGTGGGGCGCGCCTGACTCATCTCGGGTGACGCGAATTGTCGTGAGTCGCCCGGCGGGGACC
>DXAM01000018.1 GCA_019117025.1 Candidatus Microbacterium stercoravium
TCAGTAGAACTCGACCGTGTCGACCTCGTTGCGCAGCGGTTCGCCGTCGAGGAAGCGCCGCGCGTTGTCGGCGAAGAGCCGCACGATGCGCGCCTCCTCCTGCGACGAGAGCGCGGCCGTGTGGGGCGTGACGAGCACGCGCGGGTGCTCCCACAGCGGGCTCTCCGGAGAGAGCGGCTCGCGCTCGAACACGTCGAGGGCGGCGAAGCCGACGCGACCGTCGTCGAGCGCGGCGAGGAGCGCGCTCTCGTCGATCACGGTGCCGCGGCCGACGTTGGCGACGATGACGCCCGGCTTCACGCGCGAGAGCAGATCCTCGCCCACGAGATGCGTGGTGCTGTCGGTGCCGGGCAGCGTCACGACGATCGCGTCGACCTGATCCACCGCCTCCGCGAGCCGGTCGAGGGGCACCACGCGATCGACGCCCGGCACGGAGCGGCCTGTGCGGCTCGTGCCCCAGACGGTCGCGCCCAGCGCCGAGAACCGTGCGGCCGCGGCTGTGCCGATGCCGCCCAGGCCCAGGACGAGCACGGTCATCTCGTCGAGGTGGCGCATCTCCCAGCGGCTCTCCCAGGTCCTCTCGCTCTGTGCGCGACGGATGCGCGGCAGATCCTTCGCGCCGGCGAGCACGCCGAAGACGGCGTACTCCGCGAGCGTCGAGCCGTGCACCCCCGCGCTCGTCGTGAAGACCACGCGGTCGAGCTCCTGCTCCGTGAGGCCCGCCGCCTTGACCTGCCCGCCTCCGCCCGCGGCCATCACCTGCACCCATCTGAGACCGGGGTTCGCCCGCACGGTGCGTGCAAGGGCCTCGGGGCTGACGTCCGGGATCGAGAAGAGCACGTCGGCGGAGTCGACGAGCGCGTCGAACTGCGCCTGCTCGTCGCTCGTGCGCACCCGGGCGGGGTCGCCGTCGAAATCGGCCGCCCACCGCATGGGGCGGTACAGGCGGTGGTCGCGCACGACCTCGAGCCGCGGCTCGAGGCGCTCGATCTCCTGGCACAGCTCCTCCGCGAGATCGGTCGCGATGACGACGCGCAGGCGCTTCGTGGGTTCTGTCATGCTCATCCTGTTCGTTCGCGTCGCGGCTCGGGCGCCGGCGACGTGCGGGCGGCTTGGTCGATCGGGATCAAGTCTTGCATGGCACGAGTTGTGCCAGTCGTGCCGAGATGAGACGCGTAATCACGGGGGATTATCGCGGAAGTGGTGAAAATGATGGCACGTTCATGGCAAAGACCCTTGCCGAACTTGGCGCGTCGTTGTGACATTGCATAGCGTTCAGTCGGCGCCATGATGAGCGCGAGATCCAACGGTGGAAGGGTGAAGGCAATGACGCGGAGAATCGATCTGGTCGCCGACCTCGGTGAGAGCTTCGGCGACTGGAAGATGGGCGACGACGACGCCATGCTCGACGTGCTCACATCGGCGAACGTGGCGTGCGGGTTCCACGCGGGAGACCCGCGCACGATGGATCGCACCGTCGCCGCCTGCGTCGAGCGCGGCATCGCGATCGGCGCGCACCCGAGCTTCCCCGACCTCGTCGGCTTCGGCCGGCGTGCGATGGACCTCACGCCGCACGAGGTGCGCACCGACCTCACGTACCAGCTCGGCGCGCTCAGCGGCTTCGCGGCCCACCACGGTACGGCGCTCGCCCACGTGGCGCCGCACGGCCGGCTCGGCAACCTCGTCGCCGTGCGCCGCGACTATGCGGAGGCCGTCGTCGAGGCCGTGCGCCGATTCGACGAGCGCCTGATCATCCTCGCCCAGGACGGCGAACTGGCGACCGCCGCGCGCGAGGCGGGCCTCGCGGTCGGCATCGTCGGGATCGTCGACCGCGCCTACCGATCCGACGGTACGCTCGTGCCGCGCAGCGAGCCCGGCGCCGTCATCCACGACCCGGCGGAGGTGGCTGACCGCTCGGTGCGCCTCGTCACCGAGGGAACGCTCACGAGCGTCGACGGCATCGACCTCGCCATCGAGGCCGACACGCTGCTGATGCACGGCGACAACCCCGGGGCCGTCGCGCTGTCGCGCGAAGTGCGAGCGCGCCTCGAGGCGGCGCACGTCGACATCGCCCCGCTCGACGCCGCGAGGCTCCGATGACCGTCGAGATCCGAATCCAGGAGACGGGGGAGTCGGCGATCCGCGTCTCCGGCGTCTCCGGCGACCGCGAGATCGACTGGCGCGCGGTGCACAAGATCGCCCGGGCCGTCACGGCGCCGGGAATCGACGGGGTCCACAGCGCGATCCCCACCTACGAATCCGTGCTCATCGAGTTCGACGTCGAGCGCACATCGCTCGCGGCCATGCACGCGATCGTGCAGGCGGTCGCGGGGGAACTGGATCCGCACGAGCCGCTCACGCACGCGCCGCGCGCGTTCGTCGTGCCGGTGCTGTACGGCGGCGCGCACGGCCCCGACCTTGCGGATGTCGCGCGCCTGACCGGCCTGAGCGAAGAGGACGTGATCGCCGCGCACCTCGCCCCCACCTATGTCATCCGATGCCTCGGCGCACCGGGCGGATCGCCGATGCTCGACGGGCCCGAGCTGCCCGTGCCGGTGCCCCGCCTCACGAGCCCCCGTACGCACGTGCCCCAGGGCGTCGTCTCGTTGGCCGGTCGTCAGGCCACGATCACTCCCGCGGCCGCACCCGGCGGCTGGTCGCTGATCGGCCGCACCCCCTTCACGATGATCGACCTCTCGTCGGAGCCGCTCGTGCCCTACGCCCCCGGCGACACCCTGCGGTTCGAACGCATCGACGCGGAGCGGTTCCGTGAGCTCGAGGGCCAGCGGCTGCGGGCGACGGAGGCGGCGCTGTGAGGGCGCAGATCACGGTTGCGGCCGCCGGTCGCGCGGCGATCACCGACCTCGGCCGCGTGCGAGGTCCGGGGATGGGGCTGCCCGTGAACGGTGCGCTCGATCAGTACTCGGCGCGCGCGGCGAACATCCTCGTCGCGAACCATGAGAACGCACCGCTTGTCGAAGCGCTCGCCTTCGACATCGCATTCGTCCCCTCCGTCGACATCCTCATCGCCGCAACCGGTGCGCGCATGACGCTGACCGTGGGCGGCGCGGAACGGCCGATGTGGGAGCCTGTGCCGGTCATGGCGGGCCAAGAGGTGCGGTTGAGCGATATGACGGGCGGCATGCGCACGTACGTCGCGGTGCAGGGCGGCTTCGACGTGCCGGACCTGCTGGGCAGCTGCGCGCCCGACTCGGTCATCGAGTTCGGAGAGCACTTCGCCGATGGTGCCGCGATCGCGCTGAACGCGTCGACGCGCGCGCCGGTGAACCCCTACTTCGGCATGTCGCTGTTCAACTTCGACGTCGCGGTGCCGTACTTCGGCGAGACCGCGGTCGTCGACGTCACGGACGGCCCGGATATCGCTGAGTTCGCCGGCACGGCGGACCGGCTGTTCCGCGCGCCGTACCTCGTGACCACGCGCAGCAATCAGATCGGCCTGCGTCTGACCGGCGACCTGCCCGAGCGGGCGACCGAGGGAGAGATGATCTCCCGCGGCGTGCCGGTCGGCGCCGTCGAGGTGCCTCCGGGCGACGAACTGCTCGTGCTGCACCGCGGCCGCGGCGTGACGGCGGGATACCCCGTGCTCGCCGTGGTCACCTCCACCTCGCTCGACACGCTCGGACAGGCCCGGCCGGAGACGGCCGTGACCTTCCGACACGTCAGCCTCGAACACGCCGCTCGCGACGCCCGCGCCTGGCGGGAGCGCCTCGATCAGCTGCGCGACCGCGTCGCCACCGTGTTCTCCTGTCTCGGCGTCGAGCCCTGCTCGGCGCACGCACCTACCGGAAGGGGTACCGCATGAGCGTCACCCAGCGCATTCTCACCGGCACGATCGATAAGGCCCCGTCGAAGCGCAAGGTCGTCGTCGCCGGGTGCATCGGCATCTTCGCCGAGCTCTACGACAACGGCATCTTCGCCTTCATGGCCTCGGCGCTCGCGCTCGTGTTCTTCCCCGCGGACGGCGCGACGAGCGCCCTCGTGTTCGTCTTCGCCGGCTACGCCGTGTCGTTCTTCGTGCGCCCCCTCGGCGCGGTCTTCTTCGGGTTCCTGGGCGACAAGCTCGGTCGCCAGAGGATGCTCGTCGCGGTGATCATGCTGATCAGCGTCGCGACGGCGGGGCTCGGCCTGCTGCCGCCGTACTCGGCGATCGGCATCGCCGCACCGATCATGATGGTGCTGCTGCGCATGCTGCAGGGCTTCTCCGTCGGCGGCGAGGCCGCGGGCGCGATGACCTTCCTCGCGGAGCACGCGCCGGAGGGCAAGCGCGGGCTGCACACGTCAATGGCGCAGATCGCCTCGTTCGCGGCGCTGTTCACGGGCACGATGGTCGCCTTCGCGATGTCGCCGTGGCTGACGGCCGAAGCCATCGCGGGCGGCGGCTTCGGCGCCTGGGCCTGGCGCATCCCGTTCCTCGTGGCGGTGCCGCTCGGGCTCGCCGGCTGGTACATCCGCCGCTCGCTCGAGGACACCCCGAACTTCCAGAAACTGCAGGCCGAAGGCGGTCTCGCCAAGAACCCGCTCAAGGAGGCATTCGCCTCACCCGTGCATCGCCGGGCGATGCTGCTCGCGCTGCTGATCCCGCTCATGAACGCCTCGGGGTACTACGTGCTGTTCAGCTTCATGCCCACGTTCCTCGAGGGCGAACAGGTCGGGTTCGATATCGGCACGGCGCTGCTCGTGACGGGCAGCAGCCTCGTCGCCATCTGCGCGGCGATCCCGGTCATGGGGTGGCTCTCCGACAAGATCGGCCGCAAGAGGGTCATCGCGGGCGCCGCGATCGCCATGGTGATCGGCGCGATCCCGTGCTACGCGCTCATCGCGACGCAGAACCTCGCTCTCGCCATCCTCGGCGCCTGCATCATGGCCGTCATCTTCGCCGGCCACACCGCGGTCATCCATGTGCTGCTCGTGGAGCTGTTCCCGACGCGCATCCGATACAGCGCCTACGGCGTGGGATACAACGTGTCATCTGCGCTGTTCGGCGGCACCGCGCCGCTGCTCATGACCTGGCTGATCGACCTGACCGGGAACATCTACATGCCCGCGTTCTACGCCGTGCTCACGGCCGCGGCGACGTTCTTCGCCGTGCTGACCGTCACCGATCGCGCGCACGTGCCGCTCGCCGACTGACCATGATCCGTTCCGAACCATCGACCACAGAAGGGCTGCTGCCATGACCTACAGCACCTATCGCACCGCGCTCGTGACCGGCGCATCGACCGGCATGGGAGAAGCCACGGTCGTTCAGCTCCGCGAACAGGGGCTGACCGTGCACGCCGTCGCACGAGACGCGAAGCGGCTGGCCGACCTCGCCGAGCGCACCGGGGCGATTCCGCACACCGTCGACCTCGCCGACGTCGACGCGATCGAGCGCGAGCTCGGCGGCCTCGAGATCGATGTGCTCGTCAACAACGCCGGCGTGAGCGCGCCCGGCAACATCCTCGACGCCGAGCGCGGCACGGTCGACGCGATGGTGGATGTGAACCTGCGCGCCGTGCTGCACCTGGCCAGGCTGCTCCTGCCGGGCATGGTCGAGCGCGACCGCGGCCACATCGTCAACATCTCCTCGATCGCGGGCCTCTACAACTTCTTCGGACACACGGCCTACCACGCGACGAAGGCCGCCGTGCACCAGATCTCGCGCCAACTGCGCAACGACACCGTCGGCAAGCGGATCCGCGTGACGGAGATCTGCCCCGGCCGCGTCGAGACCGAGATCTTCGGCCGCAACATGGGTGGATCGCCCGAGGCGATGAAGCAGGCGTGGGAGACGTACTACGAGGGATACGAATCCCTCACCACCGCCGACATCGTCGCCGCCATCGACTTCGCACTCGCCGCACCGGAACACGTGAACATGGGCCTGATGGAGATCATGCCCACGTTCCAGGTGCCGGGCGGCCTCACTTTCGACCGGAGGAATGACGCATGACCACCGCAGCACTGCGGCCGCTGGCGACGGCGCCGCACATCACGACCAAGATCGAGCGCGCAGACGCGGCGTCGATCGCGCGGCTCGGCCAGTTCGGATCCGCGAGCATCCACGAGGCGCAGGGGCGCCGCGGCGCCGTCGCCTCGCACATCAAGCCCGTCGATCACACGATGCGCTTCGCCGGATCCGCGTTCACCGTCGTGTGCGCGCCGCGCGACAACCTGATGCTGCAGGTGGCGATCCACTACGCCCAGCCGGGCGACGTGCTCATCGTCTCTGCGGGCGGGATGGCGCAGGCCGGCACGTTCGGCGATGTGCTCGGCAACGCGGCCAAGGCCAAGGGCATCGCCGCCGTCGTCACCGACAGCGGCGTGCGCGACACGGAGTCGCTGCGCGAGCTCGGCCTTCCCGTGTTCTCGGGCAGCGTGTCGATCACCGGCACGGTGAAGGAGACGCTCGGGCACGTCAACCAGCCGCTCGTCTTCGGCGATCAGCTCGTCTTCCCGGGCGACGCGGTCGTCGGCGACGCCGACGGCGTCGTGATCACCCGCCGCGACGAGATCGACACCGTGGCCGAGCTCTCGCGCCAGCGCGAGGAGCACGAGGATCGGCTGATCGAGCTGTACAAGCAGGGGCGCACGACGATCGATCTGTGCAATCTGCACGACGTGCTGCTCGCGAAGGGGCTCACGACCGACATCGACGACGTCGATCCGAACCGCGGAATGGGAGTGAAGCCGTGACCGAGTTCGTTCCCGCGAAGCGGGTCCAGCGCATCAAGGTGTCGCCGTCGACGGCCGCGGCCGGCCGGGTGCGCGAGCTCAAGGCGGCCGGCCGCGAGATCATCGACCTCACCGTCGGCGAGCCTGACTTCGACACCCCGCAGAACGTCAAGGCCGAGGGGATCCGCGCGATCCAGGACGGCGAGACCAAGTACACGGCCGTCAACGGCACCGTGCGCCTGCGCGCGGCGATCCGCGAGCGCATGCGGCGCACGACGGGCATCGAGTACGCCGACGACCAGATCACGGTGGGCGGCGGCGGCAAACAGGTCATCTACCTCGCCTTCACCGCATCGCTCGACGAGGGCGACGAGGTGATCGTGCCGTCGCCGTACTGGGTGTCGTACCCCGACATGGTCGCCGCCAACGACGGCACTCCGGTGATCCTGCGCACCACGAAGGAGAACCGGCACAAGGTCACGCCCGACCAGCTGCGCGCCGCCATCACGCCGCGCACGAAGTGGCTTGTGCTCAACGCCCCCAGCAACCCGACCGGCGTGCTGTACTCGCGCGCCGAGCTCGAGGCGCTCGGCGCCGTGATCGAGGAGAACCCGCACCTGCGGGTTCTCACCGACGAGATCTACGACGAGATCGTCTTCGGCGACGAGCGCGCGGTGAGCCTGGTCGAGGCCGCCCCGGCGATCCGCGATCGCGTGCTCACGGTGAACGGCGTCTCGAAGAGCTACGCCATGACCGGGTGGCGCCTGGGGTATGCCGTCGGCGACCCGGCCGTGATCAGAGCGATCAACTTGCTGCAGTCGCAGACGTCGTCGTGCCCCTCATCGATCACGCAGGCGGCCGCCGCCGAGGCGCTCACCGGGGATCAGACCTTCGTCGCGCAGTCGGTCGCCGTGTACCGGCAGCGCCGCGACCGCGCGGTCGCGCTGCTCGGCGCGATCGACGGACTCGATCCCGTGGTGCCGGACGGGGCGTTCTACCTGTTCGTCGACTGCTCCGGACTCATCGGCCGGACCACGCCGTCGGGCAAGTTGCTCGAGAACGATCAGGATGTCACGCTGTTCCTGCTGGACGAGGCGAGCGTCGCCGTGATCCAGGGATCCGCGTACGGAGCCGCGTCGTTCTTCCGCATGTCGTTCGCGACGAGCATCGAGACGATCGAGGCCGGAGCCGCCGCGATCCGCGACGCCGCCCTGACCCTCTCCTGAGAGCGGGGCGGGCTGATCCCCGCCCCGCCGACGAGACCATCACAGAAGGAGCCCCCGTGATTCCGGAGAGACGCTACGCCCGGCACGTGAACCTCACCGATATCGCTCGCGCCTGCGGTGTGGCGCCGTCGACGGTGTCGCGCGCGCTCAACAATCCGGGCCGCGTGAGCGCGGCGATGCATGAGCGCATCTCGCAGAAGGCCATCGAGATGGGATACGCGTCGGCGACGCTGCCGCAGGGACCCGAACGACGCTCTCGCGGCACCATCGCGCTCATCGTGCCCAACCTGGTCAACCCCTTCGTGCACGAGCTGATCAAGGGCAGCCAGGCGCAGACGCAGGCGGCCGAGTTCCTGTTCCTGCTCGTGAACACCGAAGACTCCGCGCACGTCGAGATGAAGTGGCTGCGGGAACTGTCGCAGACGGTCGACGGCGTCGTGCTGTCCTCGCCGCGCTCGACCGACGCCGAGCTGAGATCGATCGCCGATGCGGTGCCCATGAGCATCATCAACCGCGAGGTCGACGGCATCTCGAGCATCACGATCGACACGGCCTCCTCGTCGGTGGAGGCGCTGCGGTACCTCGTGACGCTCGGGCACCAGCGCATCGCCTACGTGCGCGGCCCCGAGACGTCCTGGACGAGCCGCGAGCGCGTCGCTGCTCTCGAGGCGGCCACGGCCGGCGACGAGATCGACCTGGTTCCCGTCGGCGCGTTCTACCCGTCGCTCACGGCCGGCGCCGCCGCCGCCGACGCGGTCGCCCTCACCGGGGCGACGGGGGCGCTCTTCTTCAACGACACCCTCGCCATCGGCGCGATGACGCGGTTCCGGCAGCGCGGCATCTCGATCCCCGACGACATCAGCGTCGTCGGGTGCGACGACATCATGGCGGCCGAGACGTCGTATCCGTCGCTCACGACGATCACCGGATCCGGGGAACGAGCGGGGCGCATCGCCACCGAGGCCCTCATCAGCCAGTTCACCGAGCGGTCGCCGCGCGTGCGCGTGGAGACCATGGCCGCGCATCTGACGGTGCGCGACTCCACGGGGCCGGCGCCCGCGACCGCGCCGTCGCTCGCCGCCGCCACCCGCGCACGCTGATGGACGATTTCGGGACACCACCCTCTTCAGAAAGGCACCCGCACCATGCATGACCTCTTCGATCTGACGGGCAAGCTCGCGCTCGTCACCGGTTCCTCGCGCGGCCTGGGGCGCTCGCTCGCCCTCGCGCTCGCCGAAGCGGGAGCACGGGTCGTGCTCCACGGTCGCGACGCGGCGGCGCTCGATGCCGCGCGCGCCTCGATCGCCGAGGCGACGGGGGCGGAACCGTCCGCCGTGACCTTCGACGTCACCGATGCGGGCGCCGTCGAGGCGGCAGTGGCAGGCATCATCGCCGAGCACGGCGTGCCCGACATCCTCGTGAACAATGCGGGGCTGCAGCGCCGCGCGCCGTTCACCGAGTTCGACGTGGCCGATTGGGATGCGATCGTCTCGAGCAATCTGTCGAGCGCGTTCTACGTGTCGCGGTTCGTGACGCCGGGCATGGCCGAGCGCGGATCCGGCAAGGTGATCAACATCGGATCCGTGCAGTCGCAGCTGGCGCGGCAGACGATCGCGCCGTACTCGGCGACGAAGGGCGGCATCGTCATGCTCACGAAGGGCATGGCCGCCGATCTCGCCCGCTTCAACGTGCAGGTCAACGCGATCTCGCCCGGCTACTTCGCCACCGAGATGAACAGGGCCCTCGTGGAGGATGAGGCGTTCAGCTCCTGGCTCATCGCCCGCACGCCCGCCCAGCGCTGGGGCGACTTCAGGGAGCTCTGGGGAACGCTGATGTACCTGGCATCGGATGCGTCGAGCTTCGTGTCGGGCCAGAACATCTTCGTCGACGGCGGCATGACGGCGGTGGTGTGATCGTGGCTGAGACGATGCGCGCGGCATTCATCGACGCGAAGGATGTTCTCGAGGTGCGCGAGGTCGACGCACCGATCCCCGGCGAGGGGCAGGTGCGGCTGCGCGTCGACTTCGTCGGCATCTGCGGATCCGACCTGCACTACTACTTCGAGGGCGCGAACGGCGAGTACGCGGTGCGCGAGCCTCTCATCCCCGGGCACGAGCTGTCGGGCCGGGTCGACCTCGACCCATCGGGGCGCTTCGCCGCAGGAACGCCGGTGACCGTGCACCCGGCACGGTTCGGCGAGCCGTCAGCGGGCATCGAGGACGAGCCTCACCTCTGGGCGCGCGGCTCGTACCTCGGCAGCGCGTCGACCTGGCCGCACACGCAGGGCGCGATGAGCGAGTACCTCGTCGTCGAGGCCGACATGGTCCGGCCCCTGCCCGACGGGCTGAGCATCCGCCGCGCGGCGCTGGCGGAGCCGCTCGGCGTCGCGCTCCACGCGGCGTCGCGGGCGGAGCAGCTGGCGGGCGCCCGGGTGCTCGTCTCCGGCGCCGGGCCGATCGGACTGCTCGCGATCGTGGCGGCGCAGGAGCGCGGCGCGACGCATGTGACGGTGAGCGACGTGCTCCCCGAAGCGCTCGAGCGGGCGATCGCTCTCGGCGCTGACGACACGATCCGCGTGGGTGCGGATGCCGTGCCGCACGAGTCGTTCGACGTCGTCTTCGAGTGCTCCGGGGCGCCCGTCGCGATCTCCGCGGCGGGCGTCGCGGTGAAGAAGCGCGGCACGATCGTGCAGGTGGGCATGGTGCCGAACGAGCCGCGCCCGGTGAACCTCGCGCCGATCATCTCGAAGGAGGTGACGCTCGCCGGCACATTCCGCTTCCGCTATGAAGTCGACGAGGCCGTCGCGGTTCTCGCCCGCCGCGCCGACGTCGAACGCGTCATCACGCACGAGTTCGCTCTCGACGACGCCGTCGAGGCCTTCGCAGTCGCTCGCGACGGCACGGTCTCCGGAAAGGTCGTCGTCGCGCTGTAGACGCGCGCCATCCACAGGCACGAAGTCCACCCCGGGCGGAATGCCTATCGTGAGGCGCGTGCCGGATTCGCTGATGATCGTCGCCCAGGTGGGCTTCAGCGTCGTGGGCGCGTGGCTCACCCACATCGACATCCGCGAGCACCGGCTGCCGAACCGCATCCTCGCGCCCACGACGGCGTGCCTTCTGCTGCTGTGCGGCGCCTCGACGGCGTTCGGCGGTTCCGCCGAAGCGCTCGTGCGGGCGATCGCGGGGGCGGCGATCCTCGGATCCGCGTACCTCGCGCTATGGGCGGGGAGCCGCGGTGGGCTGGGCGGGGGAGACGTGAAGCTCGCCGTTCCCATCGGCATCCTGCTCGCGTGGGACGGCTGGCTCGCGCTCGTGGCCGGCAGCGCGCTCGCGTTCGTCGTGGGCGGTCTCTGGGCGATCGGCGTGCTGGCCACCGGACGCGGAACGCGCGACAGTCGCATTCCGTTCGGGCCATGCATGGTGCTCGGATGCCTGCTCGGCCTCTGTCTCACGTAACGTGGGGCGTATGGGAAAGGTGATGGACGGCATCGGCGCCGTCGTGAAGTGGGCGCTGCGCCTGCGCGTCGTGCGCGCATTCCTGCTCTACGCCGACAACCGCGGAGGGCTGCTCTCGGCGGCGATCACGTTCCGCATGCTGTTCGCGGTATTCGCCGCGGTGTTCCTCGGGTTCTCGCTGGCGTCGATCTGGCTGTCGACGCGCAGCGACCTGTGGGAGGCGCTCGTCGAGGCGGTCGACGGCGTGGTGCCGGGCCTGGTCGGCCTGGACGACAGCGCGCTGATCGACGTGTCCGCCCTTCCCAGCGTCACCTCGAGCTTCACGGCGCCCGCCATCTCGATCATCGCCCTCGTCTGGGCCCTGCTCGGCGCAGTCGGCAACGCGCGCATGTCGATCCGCACGATCGCCGGCACGCGCCACGACACCTCGAACGCGCTGATCATGAAGGCGTTCGACCTGCTCTTCGCCGTGTCGATCGGCGTGCTCGTGGTCGCCTCGGCGGTCGCGACGTTCTTGGGATCGGCCTTCGTCGACACCGTTCTCGGCTGGCTCGGCAGCCCCGACAGCGGGATGGCCGAGGTCATCACGAGGGCCGTGACGGTGCTCACCACGTTCGTGCTCGACGCCGTGATCATCGCGTGGCTGTTCTGGCTGACCTCGGGCGCGAAGCCGAGCTTCTCGGAGATGGTGCCCGGCGCCCTGATCGGCGGGGCGGGCCTCGTCGTGCTGCAGCAGGCGTCGGGCCTGTTCGTCGGCGGCGCCGACAACAACCCGGTCATGGTCGGCTTCGCGTCGCTCGTGGCGCTGCTGCTCTGGTTCAACTTCTCGGCGCAGGTGGTGCTGATCGCGTGCGCGCACATCGTCGTGACGATGGAGGAGAAGCGCAACCGCGTCGCCGAGCGCTTCGGCGCCGAGACGCTGAAGCAGCGCGCCGTGCGATCCGCCGAGCGCGACGTGCGCGTCGCGGAGGACGCGCTCATCGCCGCGCGCGAAGCGGAACGGGCGGAGCAGGAGAAAGAGGCCGAGCGCGAACGCTCCTCGTGAGCGCGCCCGATTAGGATGAGGTGCTATGGCCCCTGATCGCTCCGTGGAGATCGAGAAGAAGTTCGACGTCGACGCCGGCACCCCGATCCCCGATTGGACGGCGGTCCCGGGCGTCGCTCGCGTCTCGACGGGTGAAGAGCGCCATCTCGACGCGGGGTACCTCGACACGGCCGAGCTGCGGTTGGCGAAGTTCGGCGTCGCGGTGCGCCGACGCGTCGGCGGGCCCGATGCCGGATGGCACATCAAGGGGCCGCTCGTCAACGGCGGACGCGTCGAGCTCGGCTGGCCGCTGAGCGACGACATCCCCGCCGAGCTCGTGGCCGAGATCGCCGAGTGGACGACGGATCCGCTCGCGCCGCTCGCGCGCATCGTCAACGATCGCACGGCGTACGACCTGCTCGATGCCGACGGCCGCGTGATCGCCGAGTTCGTCGACGATCGGGTGCGCGCCAGCGATCTGCGCCGCGGCGTCGATCGGGCATGGTGCGAGTGGGAGATCGAACTCGGCCCCGCCGTGCCCGACGACATCGACGCGTTCTTCGCCCAGGTCGAGGCGGTGGCCCTCGCCGCCGGCGCCCGTCCGGCCTCCTCCGCCTCCAAGCTCGCGCGCGCTCTCGGCCGCTGACCGCGCCCCGTCGGGGCGGGTGTTCGGCGGGCCGCGCCGCACCGGCGGCGACACGCTCTGCCGCGGGGCGCTCAAGGGGGCAGACAAACGGCGCGCGAGGGTCTAGGGTCATCCACACGACGAAGTTTCACCGACCGCTGTGATGCAGGGGAACGGAGGCGAGTTGGCACCAGCACGCGTCATCGGCGCCGATGCTGTCGGCACCAGGCAGAACACCTTCGGATCTGCGTCCGTGCTGAGCCACGACCTCCGCCGCATTCCCACCGCCCGGCGGGCATCCCGCCTCTCGGCCGCGCGCGCCCACCATGCGCTGCGCGCCGGCGGGATCCTCTCGCGCACCCGCGCGATGCGCCGATCCGTCGCGCCCGAGCTCCCCGCGGCAGACCGCCGCGGGGCATCCGAAGAGAACCCGCACAAGGTGAGTGATACCTAGCGAAGACCCGAGAGGAGCCGATCATGGACATGAGTCCGTTCGAGCAGTGGGAATCAGAGATCCGCGGATACTGCCGCGCCTATCCGACCGTCTTCTCTCATGCGTCCGGCGCACGTCAGGTGGCCGAGGACGGCACGAGCTACATCGACTTCTTCGGCGGCGCCGGCGTCCTCAACTTCGGGCACAACAATCCGCTCATGAAGAGGGCGATGATCGCCTTCCTCGAGGCTGATGGCATCGCCCACAGCCTCGACACCTATACGACCACGAAGCGCGACTTCGTGACGCGCTTCCACGACGTGATCCTCGCCCCGCGGGGCATGGACCACAAGATGCAGTTCATGGGGCCGACCGGGGCGAACGCGGTCGAGGCGGCTCTCAAGCTGGCGCGCCTGGCGACGGGGCGGCAGGAGGTCGTCGCGTTCTCGCACGGCTTCCACGGCATGACCCTCGGCGCCCTCGCTGCCACCGCGAACGATGCATTCCGGAAGTGGGCGGGCGTGCCGCTGGATCACGTGCTGCGCCTGCCCAACGAGTTCGCACCGGGCGGCGGCATCGCGAGCCTCGACGCGTACCGGGAGGCCCTCGCTGACCCATCATCCGGACTGCGGCCTCCCGCCGCCTTCATCGTCGAGGCCGTGCAGGCCGAGGGCGGCGTGTGGGTGCACAGCGAGCAATGGCTGCATGCCGTGCAGCGGCTGGCCCGCGACGTCGGGGCGCTGTTCATCATCGACGATATCCAGGCGGGATGCGGGCGCACGGGGTCGTACTTCAGCTTCGATTCCATGGGCCTGGATCCCGACATCATCACCTTGGCGAAGGGCCTCGGCGGCTACGGAACGCCCATCGCGATGAACCTCAACAAGCCCGAGGTCGATGCGCACTGGAGCCCCGGCGCGCACACCGGCACGTTCCGCGGTCAGGGGCTGTCGTTCGTCGCCGGCACGGTGGCGCTCGACTACTTCACCGACGACGAGCTGATGCGCGAGGTCGCGATCAAGGGCGAGCGCATGGCGGCGAAGCTGCGCGCGATCGCCGACGCACACCCCGGGCTCGGATGGGAAGTGCGCGGCAAGGGCATGATGCAGGGCCTCGACGTCGTCGACGGATCCGTCGCGAAGCGCGTTCAGGCCGAGTCGTTCGCGAACGGGCTGCTGATCGGCCCATGCGGCAGTGACGGCCGCGTCGTGAAGCTGATCCCCCCGCTCGTCACGCCCGACGACGACCTCGACGAGGGGCTCGACATCCTCGAGCGGGCCATGGCGACCGCGGCCGAAGGGGGCGAGTGACATGCGCGTGCGCGACGACATGACGTTCCCGTCCGACGAGTACGAGCGTCGGATCGGCGAACTGCGGCACCGCATGCAGCAGCGGCTGCTCGACGCGGTGGTGATCACGGATCCCGAGAATCTGATGTACCTGACCGACTACCAGACGACCGGGTACTCGTTCTTCCAGGCGCTGGTCGTGCCGGTCGATTCCGAACCGTTCATGATCACGCGGCAGATGGAGGAGTCGAACGTTCTCGAGCGCACGTGGGTCGAGATCACGCGGCCCTATCCCGACACCGGCGACGCGATCCAGCAGCTGGTGACCACGCTGAAGGAGTTCGGGCTCGACACCAAGAACGTCGGATACGAGCGCAACAGCTACTTCTTCCCCGCCTATCATCAGGACCGGATCCACACTTCGTTCCGGTCGGGCCAGCTGATGGACTGCTTCGGCATCGTCGAGCAGGGGCGCCTGCGCAAGTCGCCGTACGAGATCGACGTGATGCGCCGGGCGGCGCGCGCCGCGGAGGCCGGCATGCGGGCCGGGCTCGCGGCCGCGCAGGTGGGGGCGACCGAGAACGACGTCGCCGCCGAGATCTCGCGGGGCATGTTCACCGCGGGAGGGGAGTACCCCGCCGTGATGCCGTACGTCACGAGCGGCCCGCGCACCATGATCGGCCACGCGACGTGGGAGGGCCGCGAACTGCAGGCGGGCGACGCCGTCTTCCTCGAGGTCGGCGGATGCTATCGCCGCTACCACGCGGCGATGATGCGCACCGTGCTGCTGCACGAGATGACCCCGGCGATGGAGCACGCCGAGGAACGGATGAAGACCGCGCTGCGCGAGCTGAAGGCCGTACTGCGGCCCGGCATCACCGTCTCCGACGCCGACTCGATCGTGCGCACCATCATCTCCGACAACCACGTGGGTGCCGAACTGGTGACGCGCGCCGGATACTCGATCGGCATCGCGTTCCCGCCGAGCTGGGATGAGGGATACATCCTCAGCCTCATGCCGGGCGGCAACACGGTGCTGGAGGAGGGCATGACCTTCCACGTGATCCCCTGGATGTGGGGCGTGGAGGGCACGCGCACCGTCGGGATCTCCGATACGGTGCGCATCACCGACACCGGGTGCGAGTCGTTCTTCGAGCTCGACGAAGACTTCACGATCAACCCGGCAGCAGAGGCCGACGGCGCCGAGCCGGTCGGCCTGCGAGCAGTCTGACGGCGAAGGGACGAGACATCATGACCGAGATGTTCACAGCGATCGACCCGACGACGGGCGAGGTCGTGCGCGAGGTGCCGACACTGGATGCCGCGGGCCTCGAGGCCGTGCTCGCACGCGCCGATGAGGCGTATGAGGCGTGGCGCCGCTGGTCGATCGACGACCGCGCCCGCGTACTGCGCGCGATCGCGGCGGCGATGCGCGACGACGTCGAACGGCTGGCGATGCTGATGACCCAGGAGATGGGCAAGCCGCTCACGGAGGCGAGGGGGGAGGTGGAGAAGGCCTGCTGGGCGGCCGAGCACTACGCGGAGCACGCGGCCGCGTACCTGGCGCCCGAGGAGCTTGCGAGCGACGCCACGAGATCGTACGTGCAGCACATCCCCCTCGGGCCGGTGCTCGGCGTGCTGCCGTGGAACGCACCGTTCTGGCTCGCGTTCCGCTTCAGCGCGCCGGCCCTCATGGCGGGCAACACGTGCGTCATGAAGCACGATCGCAACGTGCCGGGCTGCGCCGAGGCGATCGCCGAGCTGGTCGCGCGCGTCGCCGAGCAGCACGGCGCCCCGCGCGACATCCTGCAGAACGCGCCGATCGGTCACGCGCTCGTCGAAGCGGCGCTCACCGACCGGCGCATCCGCGCGGTGTCGCTCACCGGATCCGACCGCGCGGGGGCGGCGGTCGCGCAGGTCGCCGCGCGCGAGATCAAGCCGGCCGTGCTCGAGCTCGGCGGGTCCGATCCCGCGCTCGTGCTCGCAGACGCCGACCTTGCGCACGCCGCCGATGTGATCACGACGATGCGCATCATCAATGCCGGCCAGTCGTGCATCGCGGCCAAACGGGTCATCGTCGAGGCCTCGGTGTACGACGAGTTCGTGGAGCTGTACGCCGAGCGCCTCGCCGCGCTCGTGGTCGGCGATCCGCGCTCCGAGGAGACCAAGGTGGGTCCGATCGCCCGTGCCGACCTGCGGGAGAACCTCCACCGGCAGGTGACTGAGTCGGTGGCGCAGGGCGCGCGGCTGCACTTCGGCGGCGAGATCCCGGCCGGCGACGGATTCTTCTATCCCGTGACGCTGCTGAGCGACGTCGAGCCGGGCATGACCGCGTGCTCGGAGGAGACCTTCGGTCCCGTGGCCGTCGTGATGTCGGCGGTGAACGCCGACGCGGCCGTGGCGATGGCCAACGATTCGCCGTACGGCCTGGCGGCGAGCGTGTGGACCGGATCCGCCGAGCGCGGCGAGCGGATCGCGCGCGAGATCGTCGCGGGACAGGTCGCGGTCAACGGCATCGTCAAGACCGACCCGCGGCTGCCGAGCGGGGGAGTCAAGCGCTCCGGATACGGGCGCGAGCTGGGCCCCGACGGCATCCGCGAGTTCGTCAACCGCCAGCAGATCTGGGTCGGCCCCGCGCGAACCTGACCCGGCCGCCGTGACCGCCTGACGCGAGAACGCCCGGACCGAATGGTCCGGGCGTTCTCGCGACGAGCGGGGTCGGTCACATGTTGATCATGTGTCCGGCGAGGCCGTGGAAGCCCTCCTGCAGCGCCTCCGACAGCGTCGGGTGCGTGTGCACGTTGCGGGCGGCCTCGAGCGCCGTGAGGTCCCACTTCTGCGCGAGCGTGAGCTCGGGAAGCAGCTCGGACACGTCGGGACCGATCAGGTGGCCGCCGAGCAGCTCGAGGTGCTCGGAGTCGGCGATGAGCTTGACGAAGCCGATCGGCTCGCCGAGTCCGTTCGCCTTGCCGTTGGCGCTGAACGGGAACTTCACGACCTTGACGTCGTGGCCCTCCGCCTTCGCCTGCTCCTCGGTGAGGCCGAAGCTCGCGACCTGCGGCGAGCAGAACGTCGCGCGCGGCATCATGCGGTAGTCGCCGAGCGTCTGCGTCTCGGCGCCCGCGATGGTCTCGGCCGCCACGACGGCCTGCGCCTCGGCGACGTGCGCCAGCTGCAGCTTGGCGGTGATGTCGCCGATCGCGTACACGCCGTCGACGTTCGTGCGCATGTGGTCGTCGATCTCGACGGCGCCGCGCTCGGTCAGCTTGACGCCGGTGTTCTCGAGGCCGTAGCCCTCGGTGCGGGGGGCGAACCCGACCGACATGAGCACCTTGTCGGCGTCGATGGTGCCCTCGGTGCCGTCCTTCTTCTTGTACGTCACGTGCACGCTCGTGCCGTTGTCATCGGCCGAGGTGACGCCCGTCGAGGTGAGGATCTCGATGCCGTACTTCTTGTAGTGCTTCGTGATCTCCTTCGACACATCGGCGTCTTCGTTCGGCAGCACGCGGTCGGCGAACTCGACGATCGTGGTCTTCACGCCGTAGTTCGACAGCACGTAGGCGAACTCCATGCCGATGGCTCCGGCGCCGACGATGACGATCGAGCCCGGCAGGTCGCGGTCGAGGATCTGCTCCTCGAACGACACGACGTTCTTCGAGAGCTCGATGCCGGGCAGCGAACGCACGACCGAACCGGTCGAGATGATCACGTGGTCGGCCGTGACGCGCTCGACGGAGCCGTCGGCCTTCGTCACGTCGATCGACTTCGCGTCGACGAAGGATCCGCGCCCCTCGTATTCGGTGACCTTGTTCTTCTTCATCAGGAAGTGGATGCCCTTGACGTGGGTCTCCGACACCTTGCGGCTGCGGTCGAACGCCGCGCCGAAGTCGAAGGTCACGTCACCGGAGATCCCGAAGAAATCGGCCTTGTGATTGAAGGTGTGGGCGATCTCCGCGTTCTTCAGGAGCGACTTCGACGGGATGCAGCCCACGTTGAGGCACACACCGCCCCAGTACTTCTCCTCGATGATCGCGGTGTTGAGTCCGAGCTGTGCGGCACGGACAGCGGCGACATAACCGCCGGGACCCGCACCGAGAATGACGACGTCGTGATGAGCCATGGCTCCAGCCTAATACGTGCGGAGGGGACCGATCCTGACGGATCAGGAGCGGCGCGAACGAACGATCATCGCCACGATGAAGATGAGGATCGCGAGGATGATCACGCCGCCGACGATCGAGAGGATCACGGGCGTGGACATGCCGCTGTCGGCGAGCTCTGCGGGATCTGACGGATCCGCCTGCTCCGGCGCTTCCGACGGATCGGCCTGCGCCGCACCCTCCGACGGATCCGCGGTGGGCGAGGGCTCCTCCGTTTCGGCGGGCGTCGCCGCGGGAGCCTCGTTCTCGGCGGAGAACGTGAACATCTGGCTGCCGGCGTGGCCGTCTGCGTACACGACCTGCCACACCACGGTGTACTCCCCGGCGGGTGCGCCCGCCGCGTCGACCGCGGTCGAGACGGTCGGGCCGTTCACCTCGGCCTCGCCCGTGGCGTAGTCGGTGCAGTCACGCGTGTCGGCGTGGCCCGGGTCGGCGATGAGCAGACCGGCATCGGCGCACGTCTCGTCGAACACGCGGATCTGCGTGGTGGACTCGCCGCCGGCCTGCTGCTCTTCGGGGAGCGGGGGAGTGAGGTCGTCGCTGAACGTCAGGGACACCTCATCGGGCAGCACATCGACGACGCTCGGCTGGTCGGGCATATCGCCTTCGGGCGTGGTCGCGATCAGTTCGGAGTGCGCGGCTGCGGGCGACGCGACCGCGAGCGGAGCGACGAAGGCGGCGACAGCGAGAGCCGCGATCGACAGCGAACGCGCGAGGCGCGGGCGGCGGGGGTGCGAGTCAAGTTCCATCACACCTGCCCACAGTACGCGTCGGATCGTATGAACGGCCCGCGAATGCGGCGGCGGGCCGGGCGAACTTCGGCGCGCCGCGGCGGTGCGATCGGATAGGCTGTGGCGAAGAGGAAGGAGCGCCCGTGTCACAGAACTTCAGCGAACCGGCGTCGGCCGCTACGCGGCACATCCCGCACATCGACGGGCACGACGGTTCCGGCGATCGCACGCAGACCTTCGGGCACGACTCCGACCTGTCGTTCATCCCGTTCCGCGGGGAGCTCTCGCAGGCCGAGCTCGAGGCGATCTCCGCGCTCCCGTCGGGCGCCGCGCTGCTTCTCGTGCGCTCCGGCCCCGCTGCGGGCGCGCGCTACCTGCTCGACAGCGATTCGACGACGGTCGGGCGCCACCCGAACGCCAACATCTTTCTCGACGACGTCACCGTGTCTCGCCGCCACGCCGAGATCACGCGCACCCGCGGATCGTTCGACCTCGTCGACCAGCGCTCGCTCAACGGCACGTACGTCGACGGCGAGCGCGTGGACCGCGCACTCCTCCGCAACGGCGACGAGGTGCGCATCGGCAAGTTCCGGTTGAACTTCTTCAGCTCCCCGCGAGACCTGCGGGCGGCGACCTCCTGATGGCGGCGGCGGCCGCATCACATGCATCCGCTGCGCCGCTGCTGTCGATCGGTCAGGTGCTGGCGAAACTCACCGGAGAGTTTCCGGCGCTGACGTCGAGCAAGCTGCGGTTCCTCGAGGTGCAGGGAATCGTGACGCCCGAGCGCAC
>DXAM01000124.1 GCA_019117025.1 Candidatus Microbacterium stercoravium
CGGCCGCTGGTCGCCGGGTCGAGGCCGGTCAGACAGCGTATGAGCGTGGACTTCCCCGCGCCGGAGCGTCCGACGATTCCGTGGATCTCTCCCGCGCCGATCGACAGGCTGACGCCGTCGAGGGCGGTCACTCCCCCGGCGTGCACCTTGGTCACGTCGCGCAGCTCGATCATGGGTTCCTCTCCGGCCGCGCGGCGGCGCGACTGAACCACCGTGCCATCGCGCTGCGCCGATGCGAAAATCTGCAACGTTTTGTGACGGGCCGTCGTCATGGGAGACCGCGTCGCCGCGTGCGGAAATGACGAAACCCCCGGCGAACCGGGGGTTTCGTCACGTGGCTGGGGTACCTGGACTCGAACCAAGAATGGCGGTACCAGAAACCGCTGTGTTGCCAATTACACCATACCCCAAGGGCGATCAGGCTCTCGCCGTCACAAGTGACTAGCTTATATGACCGGGAGAGCCGACGCCAATTGGCCGTGCAGGCGGGGCGTGTCGCCCCGGATCAGACCGCCAGCTTCTCACTCAGAGCCGCGAGGCGCGCGAGCGTGCGCTCCTTGCCGAGCAGCTCCATCGACTCGAACAGCGGCGGCGAGACGCGGCGTCCGGAGATCGCGACGCGCGGCGACGCATAGGCGACGCGCGGCTTCAGCTCGAGCCCGTCGATGAGTGCCGCCGACAGCGCCTCCTGGATCGGCGCCGCCGAGAAATCGTCGAGCGGTGCGAGCGCATCGATGCTCGCCTGCAGCACGCGCGGGGCGTCGTCCGTCAGCTTCGCGACGGCGTCTTCCTCATAGGTGAGGTCGTCAGTGAACAGGAAGCCGAGCATGCCCCCCGCCTCGCCGAGCAGCTGCATGCGCTCCTTCACCAACGGCGCGGCCGCAGTCACCAGCGCGAGCTCGTCGGGCGTCGGGTCCTCGCCGAGCGCGCCCGCGCTCTGGAGGTACGGCACGAGGCGCGCGGCGAAGTCTTCGAGATCGAGCAGTCGGATGTGGTCGCCGTTGATCGATTCGGCCTTCTTCTGATCGAAGCGGGCCGGGTTCGGGTTCACGTCGGAGATGTCGAACGCCGCGACGAACTCGTCGAGCGAGAACACGTCGCGGTCGGGCGCGATCGACCAGCCGAGCAGAGCGAGGTAGTTGAGCAGCCCCTCGCGCACGAAGCCCTTATCGCGCTGCAGGAACAGGTCAGCGCGGGGGTCGCGCTTCGAGAGCTTCTTGTTGCCGTCGCCGAGCACGAGCGGCATGTGGCCGAAGCGCGGGATGAACGTCGTGATCCCGGCGTCGATGAGCGCGCGGTAGAGCACGATCTGACGCGGCGTCGAGGGCATGAGGTCCTCGCCGCGCAGCACATGCGTCACCCCCATGAGCGCGTCGTCCACGGGATTCACGAACGTGTAGAGCGGGATGCCGTTCGGGCGCACGATCACGAAGTCGGTGAGGCTGCCGGCGGGGAAGGTCACCTCGCCGCGCACGACGTCGTCGTACGTGATCGCGTCGTCGGGCACTTTGAGCCGCAGCGCGGGCTTGCGACCCTCAGCGCGGAACGCGGCCTTCTGCTCGTCCGTGAGGTCGCGATCGTAATTGTCGTAGCCCTGCTGCTTCGGGCGGCCGTTCGCCTCGTTGCGCGCGTCGATCTCGTCGGCCGTCGAGAAGCTCTCGTACACGAGCCCCTTCTCGAGCAGCGTGTCGAGCACCTCGCGGTACAGTCCGTGGCGCTCCGACTGGCGGTAGGGCGCGTGCGGGCCGCCGACCTCGACGCCCTCGTCCCAGTCGATGCCGAGCCAGCTGAGCGCATCGATCAGCTGGTCGTAGCTCGCCTGGCTGTCGCGGTTCGCATCGGTGTCTTCGATGCGGAACACGAGCTTGCCGCCATGATGGCGCGCGAAGCCCCAGTTGAACAGCGCGGTGCGGATCAGGCCGACATGCGGCAGGCCGGTCGGCGACGGGCAGAAGCGAACGCGAACGTCGCTGCCGGTGGCCGTGGTGGTGCGGGGATCAGGTGCAGATGACATCACCTGTGATCCTACGCCGCGCGAGCCGCGGATCCGGGGAGTCTCCCCTATGCGGCGTCGCGCGCGATGTTGCGCAGGATGCCGATGCCGGGCACCTCGACCTCGACGGCGTCGCCCCCGCGGAAGGCGCCGACACCGGCGGGAGTTCCCGTGAGGATCAGATCGCCCGGCAGCAGCGTGAACGCCGCCGTGACGAACTCGATGATCGTCGGGATGTCGAAGATCATGTCGGAGAACGAGCCGCGCTGCACCTCGACGTCGTTGTGACGCGTGATGATCTCACCGCGCGCGACGTCGAACTCGGTCTCGATCGCGGGGCCCACCGGGCAGAAGGTGTCCATGCCCTTCGCACGCGCCCACTGGCGATCGGGCCCCTGCAGGTCGCGGGCCGTGACGTCGTTCGCGATCGTGTATCCGAAGATCACGTCGGCGGCGTCCTCCGCTGCGATGTTCTTCGCGATCTTGCCGATCACCACCGCGAGCTCGCCCTCCCACTGCGTGTCGTTCGTCTGAGGCGGGCGCACGATCGTGTCGCCGGGGCCGATCACCGCCGTGTTGGGCTTGAAGAACAGCAGCGGCTCGCTCGGCACCTCGTTGTTCAGCTCGGCCGCGTGATCGCGGTAATTGCGCCCGACGCACACGACCTTCGACCGAGGGATCACGGGCGCGAGCAGCGCGACGTCGCCGATCGCGACGCGCTCCCCTGTGGTATCGAGCCCGGCGAACAGCGGATCTCCCGCGAGCACGACGAGATCCGTCTCATCGACGATTCCGAACTTGATGGCGTCGTTATGGCTGAACCGCGCGATCTTCACGCTGTCAGCCTATCCCGCGCTGAGGTGGAGCGCACTGCGCCGATGGTCTGCGAGCGCCGCTCCGATCGCCCCGACCGGCACGCCGGGAGAGAGAAGTTCGATGCGCTCGTCGAGATGCAGCGAGCCCAGGAACGCGGATCCCTCCGCTGCGCGCTCGAGCTCGCGCAGCACGGGGGCGCGCAGACGCTCACCGAGACGGGCGATGCCGCCGCCGATCACGATGCGTTCGGGATCCACGGCGAGCGCGAGGGTGCGCACCGCCGCGGCGGCTCCGCGGGCGAGGCCCGCAACGATTTCGAGCGCGGCGGGATCGCCGTCGTCGGCTCGGTCGAACGCGTCCCGCACGGCGAACGGTCCGCCCGTGGTGCGAGCCGCGATCGCACCGCCGCCCGCGAAGGCCTCGATGCATCCGCGCTGGCCGCACGCGCACCGCGGACCCGCAGGGTCGATCGACAGGTGACCGATCTCACCGGCGACGCCGCGGGATCCGCCGTGCACCCGCCCGTCGAGCAGCACACCGGCCGCGACACCCGTGCCCAGGTTCAGATAGGCGAGCGACGAGCTGAACCGGTCGACACCGATGCCACGCGTCGCCGCGCGCACGTCGTTCTCGACACCGACGACAGCGCCCGAGCGCGCCGCGATCTCGGACGCGAGGTCGAGGTCTGAGATGTCGAGGTTCACCGCGTCGTGCACGCGGCCGTCGGAGACCCGACCGGGGATGCCGATGCCGACCGACGAGGCGCCGCCGGGGGGCACCACCGCGTCGATGACGGCGAGAATCCCGTCGACGACTCCCTCCTTCCCGCGCACGGTGCGGCGCTCGGCGCGTGCGACCACCCGCGCGGATCCGTCGAGCGAGACCGCCTCGGTCGTCGAGCCGCCGACGTCGACGCCGACGCGAAGCTGCGCGCTCATCCCTTCACCGCGCCCGAGACGAGGCCGCCGGTCATGCGGCCCTGCACGATGAGGAAGAAGATGACGACGGGGATGCAGATCAGCGTCGACCCGGCCATGACCGCTCCGTAGTTGGTCGCCTCGGTCGCCGACTGGAACGAGTTGAGCCAGGTCGGCAGCGTGAGGTTGTTGCCCTTCATCAGCAGCAGCGCCATCGTGAATTCGTTCCACGACTGCATGAAGGCGAAGATGCCGGTGGAGACGAGACCGGGTGCGAGCAGCGGGAAGGTCACCTTCCAGAACGCCTGCGGCTTCGAGCAGCCGTCGATCTGCGCCGCTTCCTCGAGCTCGATCGGAACGCCGGCGACGAAGCCGCGCAGCGCCCAGATGGTGAAAGGGATGACCGACGCGATGTGCACCAGCGCCAGCCCCATCAGGGTGTTCATCAGCCGCATGTCGTCGATGAGGTTGTAGACGGTGAACATCATCGCCTCGCCGGGGATCATCTGCACCACGAGGATCCCGACGATGAAGGCGTGCCGCCCGCGGAACCGGAAGCGAGCGAGCGCGATCGAGGCGAGGAACGCGACGAACAGCGCCGCGATGACGACGAAGACCACGATGACGAGGCTCGTCTTGAGCGCATGCGGGAAGTCGGTCTGGCCGGGGGCGGCCGGGCGCGTCCACGCCGTGACGAAGTTGCGCAGCGTGGGCTCGCGCGGCACCACCGACGGATCGCGGCTGATGATCTGGTTGCCCGGCGTGAACGAGAGGTTCACCATCCAGTAGACGGGGAACACCGAGCATACGAAGACCACGGTGCCGATGATGTTGAAGAGCACGCGGTTCATGGGGCGGCGAACCGGAGACGCGGGCGAGCGCCGCACGCGCCGCGCAGGCGTCACGAGAGCGCGGGTCTGGAGGGCCGTCATGAGTCGTCCTCTTTCAGGAGCAGGCGGATGTTGTACCAGCTGATGGCGAGCATGATCGCGACGATGAGCATGCCGATCGCACTCGTCTCGCCGAACTCGCCGATGCCCTGCCGGAACAGGTACACGGGCAGCACGTTCGTGTCGGCGGCGATCCCGCCGCGGCTCTGCAGCGCGTAGACCTGGGTGAACAGCTTCATGTTCCAGATGATCTGCAGGATCAGCACCCCGCCGAGCACCGGAAGGATCGCGGGGAAGGTGACGTTCCAGAAGCGCTGCCACCCGCCGGCACCATCGATCTCGGCGGCCTCGAGAGCCTCGCGCGGCACCTGTCCGAGGCCCGCGTAGGACGTGAAGGCCACGAACGGGATCGCGCCCCACACGACGATGATCGTCAGCACCATCACGAACGTCCACGGGTTCAGCAGCCACGGATGGTTGTGCCAGTCGTTCGTCCCCGTCAGTGCGCCCAGCGCCCAGTTGACCAGGCCGTACTCGGTGTCGAAGATGAAGCCCCACACGACGGTGGCCGTCAGCGGCGGGATCGCCCAGGCGAGCAGCAGGCCGACGGAGACGAGCAGCCGCATGCCGCGCCCGAGCTTCGTCATCAGCACGGCGACGAGCACGCCGCCGATCATGATGAGCGACGTCGTCAGCACCATGATGCCGATCGTGCGCCCGAGCACCGCCGGGAAGTCGCTGCTCGTGAGGATCTTGGTGAAGTTCTCGAACCAGACGAAGTTCGCGGGGGTCCCCTGGATCTTGTTGCGCACCTGGTAGTCGGTGAACGACTGCCACACCATTGTGATGCCGGGGTAGCCGACCATGAGGGTGATGAGCGCGATCGACGGCACGAGCAGTGCCCACGCGGAAATCGACTGCGAGCGCCGGCGCCGCTGCGCGCGCGTCTCGCGCGTGGGCTCCGCGGATGCGGTTGCGTACACGGGTGTCCTTCCGGGACGAGAGGAGGGGGCGGACGGCCGCGGCGCGCCCGCCCCGCACAGGATCAGCCGTTCAGGATCTCTTCGATGCGCGCGTCGAGGGCCTCCGCGACCTCCGCGGTGTCATCGCCCTGCGCGATCCGCACGAGCGAGTCCTGAATGATGAGGCTCGATTCGACCTCCTGCCACTTGGCCGTCGTCGGAACGCTCTTCGACACCGCGAGCGCCTCGGCCTGCGCCTGCGCCACATCGTTGTCGGGGAGCGCCTCGTTCGAGTCGAGCAGCGCGGGCGTCAGTCCGACCGTCGCCATCGCGTCCTGGTATTCCTCGGACAGCATGATCTCCACGGCGTCCTTCGCCATCTCGGGGCTGTCGCTGAGCGCCGCGACGGCGACGTTCGATCCGCCCGCGAAGATCGGTGCCGGCTCGCCGGGCGTATTGCTCGGGAGCGCGAATGCCCGCAGGTCCTTGCCGTAGCTCTCGGCGCATCCGGGAACGTCCGCGTCCTCGGGTGCCGTGATGGATCCCGCCATCCAGGCGGGAGCCGACAGGAACGCGACCTCGCCCGCGCAGAACGGCACATTGGCGTCGGTCTCGTCGCCGTCGGTCGGCGCGTTCGTCGCCTCCTGATAGACCTTCTGCAGCAGCTTCAGTCCCTGCTGCGACTCGGGGCTCGAGAACTGCGCGTCCCACGTGTCGCCGTCCTGGACGGCGATCTCGCCGCCGTACGACCAGATGTACGGGAGCATGTTGTACCAGTCGCGGCCGGGTGCGTAGATGCCCGACATGCTGTCGGTCCGGTACTCGATGCCCTCGTCCACGTACTCCTCGAGGGTGGTCGGGAGGTTATCGGGATCGACGTTGTCCGGCGAGTAGAACACGACGCGCCCGCCTGCGTAGTACGGGGCGGCGTACAGCGCACCGTCGACGGTGCCCGATTCCTCGAGCCCGGGGTTGAGGTCGCCGAAGTCGCCGCGGATGTCGCTGAGGTCGGCGAACAGACCCTGGTCGATGAATCCGATCGCCTGCGTGTTGCCCACCTCCACGACGTCCGGAGCGTCCTTGGACTGCAGCGCGGCGACGTAGCTCTCCGACACATCGGCCCATGTCTTCTCCTCGAGATGCAGCGTCCACCCGTCGTGCTGCTCTTCGAAGGTCGATGCGAGCAGCTCGCGCGCCTCGTCCGGGGTGTCGGTGCCGACGAGCCACACCGTGAGCTCGCCGCTCTCGGCGGGTTCGCCCGCGGAGCTCGATCCGCCGGATCCGCTCGAGCATCCGGCGAGGGCGAGGGATGCGCCGGCGATCGTGGCCGCCGCGGCGAGGAGTTTCTTGCCGTTCATGAGGTGACTTCCTTGTCTGTGTATTCGTGAAGGGATGATGGGCGGGATGCGCCCGAGGGGTTCAGGTGATGCCGAGCTCGCCGTGGAGCAGCATCGCGTTGGCGCCGAGCAGCACGACGTCTTCGCCCAGCGCCGACATGCGCACCTGCACGTCGTCGTGGAGGAAGACGCGATCGCGAAGTGTGCGCTCGGCGGTCGTGCGCATCAGGCCGTCGAGTCGCGCGGCCGGACCGGACAGCACGATCTCCGAGAGATCGAGAGCGCCCACGACCGGGGCGATCGCGATGCTCAGCCGCTCCCCCGCCTCGCGCAGCACGTGTTCGGCCGGCTCGCCCGCGGCGATCCGCGTTTCGATGGCGCGCACCGAGGCCCACGTCTCGAGGCAGCCGATGCGACCGCATGCGCACTCGCGGCCGCCGTCGGTGCCGACGGTGACGTGACCGACCTCGCCCGCCGCGTAACGGCTGCCGCGCGCGAGCTCGCCGCTGACCACGACGCCGCCGCCGACGCCGCGGTCGATCTTGAGGAGCATGAAGTTCTCGCTCGCGCCGCCGAGGGTGCGCTCGGCGAGCACCGCCACATCGGCGTCGTTGGCGACGTACACCGGCAGGCCCGTTCGGATGCGCAGGTTCTCCTGCAGCGGCAGATCGTGCCATCCGATGTCGGGCGAGGCGACGACGACGCCCTCGTCGGAGACGACGCCCGGGGTGCCGACGCCGATGCCGATCACGCGGCCGGTCGCCGCAGCGCGGAGGTCGTCGATGAGACTCTCGAGCGTCGCGAGCGTGCCGTCCGCGTCGCCGTCGGCGGGGCGGTCGACCGCGGCGCGGTGCACGACGGCGCCGGCGAGATCGAGCACGGCGCCGCGCACCTCGTGCGCGGCGGAGAGGTCGACGCCGACGACCATGAGGCCGGTGCGATCCAGGTCCACGACGACGGCGGGCTTGCCCGGCCCCGATGCCTCGCGGGCACCCTGCTCCTGCACGAGCCCCGCGGTGACGAGGTCGCCGACGAGCGCCGAGACGGTCACGCGCGTCAGCCCCGTGGTGCGGGCCAGGTCGGCCCGGCTCATGGCGCCGTCGTGGAACAGCGCCGTGAGCACGAGCGATCGGTTGTGCTGGCGCATCTGGTCGGGCAGCGCCTTCACACGCCCGTCGCGGCGGGCGCCCGGAGCGGGCGAAGAGGGGAGAACAGTGTTCGGCATGTTTGTAAGGAAAGCTTACAAACGTCGAGAATGCAAGCGGCGTGACCATTTTGTGAAGATTATTTACAAACCTCCGTCTCCCCCTCGCAACGGCGTCGCTCGCGTGCTAACGTCCCGGCATGGTTCCTGCCCTCATCCCCTGGCCGACGTCCCTCACCCTCACTCCCGGCGAACTGCGCGCCGAGCCCGCGGGCAGTCGTGCGGCGGCCGCCGCCGCGCTCGCACGCGCGGGTCGCCGCACCATCGATGCGCCCGGACACGGCGCCGAAGGGTATGCGCTGCGCGTGACTCCCGCGGGCGTCGAGATCGACGCGTCGTCGGAAGCGGGTGCGTTCTACGCCGAGCAGACCCTCGCACAGCTCGTCGCGCGCGACGACGACGGCTTCTTCGCGCCCCTCGTCGACATCCGAGACGAACCGCGCTTCTCCTATCGCGGGCTCATGCTCGACGTCGCCCGGAACTTCCACGACGCGGATACCGTCATCACGCTCATCGAGCGCGCCGCGGCACTGAAGTTCAACGTGCTGCACCTGCACCTGACCGACGACCAGGGCTGGCGCATCGCCCTCGAGCAGCATCCGGAACTGACGGCCCACGGGTCGTCGACCAGCATGCGCGGGGGCCCCGGCGGCTTCTTCGCGCGCGACAACATGCGCCGCATCTTCGAGGCCGCGGAGCGCGTGCACGTGAC
>DXAM01000125.1 GCA_019117025.1 Candidatus Microbacterium stercoravium
ACGCCTTCTACGCCGGCGCCGACGTAGATCCCGACACCGGGGAGGTGTTGGGCTGATGGGCACGTATGTGAAAAAGACGAACCGGCGCCGCTACGAGGACCGCAAGTTCTCGGTCCGGCCGGTGCATCGCGATGCCCCCGACCTGCACAAGCTCTGCGAAGTGCTGATCCGCCTGACCTTGCAGGAGAGCGGACAGTCCCGCATCGACCGTCGCGCCGCCGAACCCCCGGACACCTACCGCCCGGCAACCGTGGCCACGCCCGCAGGCGACGACGTTCCCCGCCCGGTCGAGGGCGCAACGGTAGAATGAAGCCGACAAGCCTCGCGTCGAGCGTGGCGTGTTGTGGTCCTAAACCCCACCCCGGGATCGGGGCGGGCAAGCGATACGTGGTCGACCTGTCGGCCTAGTCCTACGGACCCCACAGCGGGGTTCCTCTCACGATCAACACCCATCAGACGGTCATCCGTCTGGGCGCGAGGTCCGATCCATCGTGAGAGAAGGACCCATGAACGCCACATCCCTGCGCATCGACCCGGTGCGCAGCCTGGTTGACCCACCCGCCAGCGGCGCCCTGGCCGTGTCCTACCTGCGCGTCTCCACCCGCGAGCAGGCCGAACGCGGAGGAGCCGACGAGGGATTCTCCATCCCCGCCCAACGCGAGGCGAACAACCGCAAGGCCGAACAGCTCGGTGCGGTTGTCGTTGAGGAGTTCGTCGACGCCGGAGCGTCTGCGAAGTCCGCCGACCGGCCCGAGCTGATGCGGATGATCCAATACGTCAAGGCCAACAAGGTCGCCTACTGCATCGTGCACAAAGTCGACCGGCTCGCCCGCAACCGCAGCGATGACGTCGCGATCCACCTCGCCCTCCAACAGGCCGGGGTCATGCTCGTCTCCGCCACCGAGAACATCGACCAGACCCCCTCGGGGATGCTGCTGCACGGCATCATGTCCTCCATCGCGGAGTTCTACTCCCGCAACCTCGCCACCGAGGTCACCAAAGGCATGACCCAGAAGGCCGCCGGCGGCGGCACGATCGGCAAGGCCCCGATCGGCTACCTCAACGTCCGCACCACCGACGAACTCGGCCGCGAGGCACGCACCGTCGAACTCGACCCCGAACGCGCCCCCATGATCCAGTGGGCATTCAAGGCCTACGCCTCAGGGAACTGGACCGTCAGCCAGCTCCACGACGAGCTCACCTCCCGCGGGCTGACCAGCGTGCCCACCCCGAAACGGCCCGGCAAGCCGCTCGCGGTGTCCTCGGTGCACCGGATGCTGATCAATCCCTACTACAAGGGCGATGTGATCTACCGCGGCACCCGCTACCAGGGCAGCCACGAACCCCTCGTGCCGCCCGAGGTCTGGTACCAGGTGCAGTCCGTGCTCACCTCCCACAAGAGCGCCGCCGAAGCCACCCAGCTCCACGACCACTACCTCAAAGGCACCGTGTTCTGCGGTGCCTGCGGCTCCCGGCTGATGGTCTCGAACGCGAAGAACCGCCACGGCAACGTCTACCCCTACTTCGTCTGCTCCGGCCGGCACTCCAAACGGACCAACTGCACCCGTGGCGCGATCCTCATCGAAGACGTCGAGCACATGATCGAGCGCTACTACGAGCGAGTGCAGATCACGCCCGCTCACCGCGAAGCACTCGGCGGGATGTTGCACCACGAGTTCGACCGGCTCATGGCCGACGAGACCGACGAGCTGAACCAGCTCACCACC
The DNA here is from genome assembly GCA_019117025.1 of Candidatus Microbacterium stercoravium. Taxonomy (GTDB): domain Bacteria; phylum Actinomycetota; class Actinomycetes; order Actinomycetales; family Microbacteriaceae; genus Microbacterium; species Microbacterium stercoravium. The sequence goes on from DXAM01000125.1 coordinate 1,728, forward strand.
AACCGTGACCGGCTCCAGCACGAACAAGAACGTCTCCTGCACGCCCACTACGCCGACGCGATCCCACTGAACCTGCTCAAACGCGAGCAAGACCGCATCCTCGGCGAGCTCGACCAAGTCAACCGCCGCATCGACGCCCACCACGGCGAGTACGCCGACGCCCGAGCCCACCTCGAAGACGCCCTCAACCTGCTCGCTAACTGCGCCGACATCTACGCACGCTGCGACGACACCAACCGCCGCCTGTGCAACCAGGCGTTCTTCACCAAGATCTACGTCGAGGAAGACGACGAACTCCGCGTCGAGTACCAGCGCCCCTATGAGATGCTGCTCGACCCCGAGGTCAGCGGCAACGCCCTCAACTGGGCCCAAGACAGCAACAAGGCCCGAACCCCTGCCAACGATTCGTCGGGCAAGGGTTCGAGCCTTGTGCGCGGGGTGGAGCTAAGGGGATTCGAACCCCTGACCTTCTCATTGCGAACGAGACGCGCTACCAACTGCGCCATAGCCCCTTACAACCGGGTATACGTTACCAGAACGCTGGGGAGCGTCGAAATCGGTTCAGCCCGCGGCGCGTCGCGCCAGCAGGTCGCGCACGTGCTGCTCGATCTGCGCGTCGTCGGCCGATGGCGGTGCGAGCGGAACCGGCGACTGCCGCTCGATGATGCGCTCGCGCGCGGCTTCTTCGCGCACGGCCTGGCGCAGGCCATCGCGTGCGCGCGCAGCGGCGACCTCTTCCGATGCCCGGGAGCCTGCTGTCGCGGTCAGCGGCGCTGGCAGCCGACGCGGGGTCCACCCGCGATCCTCCGGGTTCATCAGCACCGGCTGCTCGCCGCGCTCGGGCCGGGCCTCAGCAGCGGGTGCGGACGGCGCCGCACTGCGGCGAGCGCGCGACGCGACCACCGACATACGACGGAGCGCCACAAGCCCCGCGACGGTGACCGCAGCCCCGGCCGCGAACCAGACCCACTGCGCGACCGCGAGCAGCTGCCACACGCCGATGGCGATGGTCACGAGACCGGCGACGAGCGTCGCGGTCGCCGCGAGCCGCCCCCGACGACGGGCCGCCGCGTGTCGTGCGCGAGGGTCGGCCTGCATCTGTGCGACGCGCAGCCGGGCTTCCTCAGCCTCGATCGCGCGGGAGATGCGCGCGGCCTCGGCATCGCGCCGGGAGCGCTCGAGCTTCGCCTCGTTCTCGATGCGGCGCCGCTCGACCTCGGCACGGTCGTACTCGTCGCGCAGGCGGTCGTCTTCGGCTTCGAGCTGCTTCACGAGGCGGTGCTGCTTCGCGATCTCGCGGCGCGACAGCTCGACTCGAACCTCGTCGGGCGTCTCGCTCGTCTCGGCCAGCACGCGCAGCGCCTGATTGAGGCGCACGGCGTTGCGCTCGGCGGCGCCGTAGCGCATCCGCGCCTGCCAGGTGGGAAGGAGGTAGACGAGCCACAGCACGACGACGACCAGCGCGATCGCGCCGCCGCCGAGAATCTGCCCACCCATGCGCTAAACGGTAGGCGACGCGCGGCAACTTGCCGCACAGCGCCGCGCGTGTCTAGAACAACTGGCGCATATTCGTCTTCGCCAGGTCGATGAGCTCGTCGCCCTTGCCCGACAGCACGGTGCGGATCGCATACAGGGTGAACCCCTTCGCCTGCTCGAGCGTGATGTTCGGCGGCATCGACAGCTCCTGCCGCTCGGTCAGCACATCGAGCACGGCCGGGCCGTCGTGCGCGAGGAACTCCTCGACCGCCGCGGGCAGGTCGGCCGAGGTCTCCACGCGGATCCCCTTGATGCCGACCGCCTCGGCGACCTTCGAGAAGTCGGGGTTGTCCAGCCCCGTGGCGAAGGTGACGAACCCGGCGGCCTTCATCTCGAGCTCGACGAAGTTCAGCGACGAATTGTCGAACACGACCGTCTTCACGGGCAGCCCGTTCTGGGTGAGCGTGATCAGCTCGCCCAGCATCATCGCGAGTCCGCCGTCGCCGGCCATGGCGATGACCTGCCGCGAACGGTCCTGCGCCTGTGCGCCGACCGCCTGCGAGACGGCGTTCGCCATGGATCCGTGGGTGAAGGATCCGATCATGCGTCGCCGGCCGTTCATCGTCACGTAGCGCGCCGCCCACACCGTCGGCGAGCCGACATCGGGGATGAAGATCGCATCGGGGTCGGCGTGGTCGTCGATGAGCTTCGCCAGGTACTGCGGGTGGATCGTGCGCTTCGACGGCGTCGCGAGATCGTCGAGGTCCTTGCGGGCGCGCTGGTAATGCTTCACGGCCGCCTTGAGGTGCGACGACTTCTTCTGTGCCCCGAGGCGCGGCAGCAGCTCATCGATGGTCTCGGCCACTCCCCCGACGAGCCCCACGTCGACGTGGGTGCGCCGGCCGATCTGCTCGCCGCGGATATCGACCTGGATCACCGTCGCGTCGTCGGGGAAGAACTGCTGGTACGGAAAATCGGTGCCGAGCATCAGCAGTGTGTCGCACTCGCGCATCGCGTGGTAGCCCGATGAGAAGCCGATGAGGCCGGTCATCCCCACGTCGTACGGGTTGTCGTACGCGACGAACTCCTTGCCGCGCATCGCGTGCACGATGGGCGCCTGCAGCCGCTCGGCGATCGCGAGCATCTCGTCGTGCGCGCCCGCGACGCCGGCGCCGGCGAGGATCGTCACCTTCTTCGCGGCGTTCAGGGCCTCCGCGGCGCGCGCGAGCTGCGACTCCGCCGGCGTCACGCGGGAGGCGTACCCGCGGATCTCCTCCGCGGCCGCCGCCTCGACGTCAGCGAGGGCGATGTCGCCGGGGATCACCAGTACCGCGACGCCGCGCTTCTCGAGCGCCTCGCGCATCGCGATCCGCAGCATGCGCGGCATCTGCTCGGGGCTCGAGACGTGCTCGGCATACACGCTGCACTCGCGGAACAGCTCCTGCGGGTGCGTCTCCTGGAAGTACCCGGACCCGATCTCACCCGTCGGAATGTGCGCCGCGATCGCGAGAACGGGAACGCGCGAGCGCTGCGCATCGAACAGGCCGTTGATCAGGTGCAGGTTGCCCGGTCCGCAGCTGCCCGCGCAGACCGCCAGCTCGCCGGTGAGCGCGGCCTCGGCGCTCGCCGCGAACGCCGCCGCCTCCTCGTGGCGCACATGCACCCACTCGATGTCGTCGGTCTGGCGCAGCGCATCGGTGAAGCCGTTGAGCGAGTCGCCGGGAAGGCCGTAGACGCGCCTCACCCCGCTCGCGTGAAGTGTGTCGACGATGTTCCGGGCGAGCGTGGGCATGTGCGTTCCCTCCTTCGGCGCGGGCGTGCGCTGAGGCCCACCCTACGCCGATGGAACGGTTCCCGCGCCGGCGGGAACGCTGCCCGTCACCCAGCGGTCGAGCACGCCGCGCGGCACGTCCTCCCGGGTCAGTGCGAACGCATGATGGTCGCGCCAGGCCCCGTCGATGTGGATGAACTTCGGCCGGAACCCCTCGTAGCGGAACCCCAGCTTCTCCACGACGCGCAGGCTCGGCTTGTTCTCGGGCCGGATGCAGATCTCCACCCGGTGCAGCCGCAGCCGCGCAAAGCAGAGATCTGTCGCGAGCGCGACCGCGGTGGGAGTGACGCCATGGCCCGCGAACCGCTCGGAGATCCAGTACCCGATCGTCGCCGACGACAGCGAACCGCGCGAGATCCCCCACACGTTCAGCTGCCCGGCGACCTCGCCGCCGTACTCCATCACGAACGGCACCCCGGATCCGTCGCGGTACTGCTGCAGCAGTCGCCGCACCGACGCGCGCATGTCGATCGACACCGCGCCGTCGGGATTCGTCGCCTCCCACGGGGCCAGCCACGACCGGTTGGTCAGCAGCTCCTCCTGCAGAACGCGCGCGTCCTTGGAACGGATGAGCCGGATGGACACGGCTCCGTGAGAGCTCTCGAGCGTGTCCATCCGGCTTTCTCCTGTGACGAGGAAGTGAGAGCTACAGCGTAGCGGCGAAGTCCTTGATCCATGGGCGCAGATCGGGCCCGAGGTCGTCGCGGTCGCTCGCGAGCTGCAGGATCGCCTTGATGTAGTCGAGCTTGTCGCCCGTGTCGTAGCGGCGGCCGCGGAAGATCACGCCGTACACGTCGACGCCGCCGTCGGTCGTCGCGATCTCCTTGAGCGCGTCGGTGAGCTGGATCTCGTTGCCCTTGCCCGGCTGGGTGTGCTCGAGCACGTCGAAGATCTCGGGCGTCAGCAGGTAGCGGCCGATGATCGCGAGGTTGCTCGGCGCCTCCTCCTTCGCGGGCTTCTCGACGAGGTCGAGCACCTTCACGACGTCGGGGTCGTCGGTCGCCTCGACCGACGCGCAGCCGTACATGCTGATCTGCTCGGGGTCGACCTCCATGAGCGCGATGACCATGGCCCGGCGCTGCTCGTTGACCTCGATCATCTTCGGCAGCAGCGGGTCGCGCTCGTCGATCAGGTCGTCGCCGAGCATGACTGCGAACGGGCTGTCGCCCACGTGCTGCTTCGCACGGAAGACCGCATGTCCGAGGCCCTTCGGCTCGCCCTGGCGCAGCAGGTGCACGTCGGCGAGATCGCTCGACTGACGCACGCGGCCGAGCTTCGAGTCGTCACCCTTCGCCGTGAGCTTCTCTTCGAGCTCGGGCACCGAGTCGAAGTGGTTGGCGATCGCGTTCTTGTTGCGACCGATGATCATCAGCACATCGCGGATGCCTGCCGCGACAGCCTCTTCCACCACGTATTGGATGGCGGGCTTATCCACGACCGGGAGCATCTCTTTCGGAGTGGCCTTGGTCGCAGGCAAGAAGCGGGTTCCGAGACCCGCAACCGGCATCACGGCTTTGATCTTCGCTGGTTCCATCCCCTCACCATAAGCGACCACCGCAGAATTTCGCGGATCCGATTACCGTGGATCCCATGACAGCCGACGCGCGCACGGACAAGCGCGATCTGCGACGGCGGATCCGTCAGCAGCGCGCGGGCCTGTCGGCCGCAGAGCGCGGATCCGCCGACGCCGCGATCGCGCGGCAGGCGAGCGCGCTCATCACGCGCGCGGGCGCGCGCACAATCGCGTGCTATCTCTCGGCTCCCACCGAGCCGCCCACCCGCGCACTGATCGCCTGGGCGAAGGAGCACGGCGTCCGCGTGCTCCTGCCGATCAGCCGGCCGAACGGCGTGCTCGACTGGGGCGAGCACACCGCCCACGAGCGGGTGAACGAGCTCGGGGTGCCCGAGACGACGTCGCCGCCGCTCGGCCCCGGCGCGCTCGGAACCGCTGAGATCGTGTTCGCTCCCGCCGCCGCAGCCGACCTCGAGGGCCACCGTCTGGGCTGGGGCGGCGGCTACTACGACCGTGCACTGGCGCGCTCGGACTCACGGGCTCCTGTCTACGCGGTGCTCTATGATCTCGATGTGGTCGCGCATGTTCCCCATGAGCACCATGACGTGCCGATATCGGGTGCTGTGACTCCGACGCGCACGATGTCATTCGAACGCTGAGAGGCGGCTCTATGCCCACGTATTCATATGCCTGCAAGACCTGCGCGCATGCTTTCGATGTCGTTCAGTCGTTCAGCGACGAGTCGCTGACGGTGTGCCCCGAGTGCGAGGGCACGCTGCGCAAGCGCTACGGCACCGTCGGCGTCACCTTCAACGGATCGGGCTTCTACCGCACCGACTCGCGCGCGTCTGCTGGCACATCGGCGGGCGAGAGTGCATCATCGACTTCAGCGGCCCCGTCCGCCGCGCCGGCGAGCACGTCGCCGACAACCTGACCCGACTGGGGGAAACACACATGTTGCAAGGCTTCAAAGAGTTCGTGATGCGCGGCAACGTCGTCGAGCTGGCCGTCGCGGTCGTCATCGGCGGTGCGTTCGGCGCCATCGTCACGGCATTCGTCGATTACATCGTCAACCCGCTGATCGGCGCGTTCGTTCCGACGGGCGACCTCGCGGCGTGGACGATCACCATCCCCGGCATCGTGACCGACGCCGAACTCGGCATCGGCGGCATCATCTCCGCGCTGATCAACTTCCTCGTCATCGCGCTCGTGATCTACCTCGCGCTCGTGATGCCGATGAACAAGATGGCCGAGCGCCGTGCCGCGAAGCTCGGCATCGTCGAGGAGATCCCCCCGACCTCCGAAGAGCTGCTCATCGAGATCCGCGACCTGCTCGCCGCGCAGAACGCCGGCCGGTAGCACCCGCCGAAGAACCCCCGCGCTAACCGTAGTGCGGGGGTTTTTCGCGCCTCAGGCGCGCCACGACGGGATCCGTCGTCTCGGGCTGCGGCTCGTCATCGCGCAGTGTGGCCTCGGCGTCGGAGTCGTCGAGCGTGCCCGCCACGCGCGTGAGTCGCGCGCGACGCGCCCCCGGGATCCGCTCGACCCGCTGGCGCTCCTCGTGCGTCACGGCAGGATCGGCGCGGTGTCCTCGTCGATGCGCGGCACGTCGGCGCCGATGCCGAGCACCGCAGCCACGCGCTCCGCCACCGCACGGGGATCGCTGTAAAGGTCGAACGCGTGCACGCGCACATAGTGCCATCCGAGGCGGCGCAGCACCTGCGGGCGCAGGCGCAGCGACTCGCGCAGCGACTCGCCGCGGGACTCCGGATCCGATTCCACGACGACCGCCTTGCCGTTCGCCTGGGCGACGAGCGGCAGCAGACCGCGATAGTCGACCTCGACGGCGGCGCCCATGCGGCGCAGCTCGCGGGCGAGCGCGCGCGCCATCGGATCGGCCTCGTCCTCGCGGCGCGACGACTTCGTACGCTCCTCGTACGATCTCAGGATGCCCATCAGCAGCGCCGCTCCGTTGGAGAAGCGGCCGTCGTCGATGTCGGGCGGCCTGACGCACGAGACGATCACCATCGAGCGGCGCGCCCGCGTCATGCCGACGGTCAGCAGGCGGTCGCCGTCATCGCTCGACAGGTCGCCGAGTTCGCTGAGCACGCGGCCGTGGCGCGTCTTGCCGTAGCCGAGCGAGAAGATCACGCGGTCGCGGCTCTCCGCCACCGACTCCTCGAGCGTGAGCACTGCGAGCGGCTCGGCCGTCTCGCGGCCCACGAAGTCGGCGACGTCGCTGCGCCCCACGAAGGCGCTCGTCACGGCGGCGCGCACGCGATCCGCGTGCTTGCGGCTCGCAGTGACGACCATGAGCGATTCCTTGGGGCGGTTGATCGCGTGCTCGACGACGAGCGTGACGACCCGCTGCACCTCGGGATCGGGGCTCTCGACGGCACCCGTCTCGGGATCGGGGGCACCGGATCCGCCCTCGACGAAGTCGACCGAGAGACTGCCGCGGCCGAGATACGAGCCGGCCCACGGCATCGAGATGATGTCGCCGCCGTAGAAGGCGTCGTTCACGAGGCTCACGAGGTCTTCGCCGCCGGCGCGATAGCTGCGGGTGAGCGTCTCGACGGGGAGCAGCTCGGCGATCCGCTCGAATGCGCTGCGCGCCGGTTCGTCCTGCTCTTCGGGCTCGGCCGTCGGCCGCGCCGTCGACACGTCGAACGCGGTCGGACGCTGGGTCACAGGATCGCCGAACGCGACCACCTGTGAGGCGCGGCGGATCGCCGGGGCGACTTCCGCGACGTCGAGCGCCGCCGAGTCGACCAGCATGACGGTGTCGAAGCGCTCGGTATCGGGCAGCAGCGGCACATCGTACGGCGAGGCGAGCCAGACCGGCGCGAGCGTGCGCATGAGGGTCGGGGCATCCGCGAACAGCTGCGCGGGCGTGACATCGCCGCGCATGAGCGCGCGACGCAGGCGGTCAGATTCGTCGGGCTCGTCGACGATGCCGATCTTCCACTGACCGGCGAGCTGCCAGGCCAGCATCGGGCCCGACGCGGCGGCGTGCGCCTCGTCGACCATGCGGAAGTCCTTCTCGAGACGGTCGACCACGCTCGTCGAGGCGCCCAGCAGCGACGTGTCGGATCGCAGCACGTGCTCGAGGGCCGACTGCCACCAGGTGAACTCGAGCTCCTCCCCCACGCGCGCCTCGTCGACGTGGCGCTTCGAGAGCTCCGTGAGCAGCGGCGAGAGGCCGCGCGCATCGAGCGAGTCGCGCAGTTCGGCGCGCTCGACGATGTTCTCGAACACGTCGGACTCGGCGGCGAGACCGGCGAGGGTGCGGATCAGCCGATCGATCGGCAGGGATGCGAGGCGCGTGCCGCGCGCGAGGGCATCGTCGAGGGTCGTGAGGTCGCGCTCGACGCGGTCCCACTCCTCCTGCACGTCGGCGAGGCCGAGGGGCACTTCGGGCACCGCCGCGCCGTCGACGAGCTTCTTCCACTGCGCGCGCTGGTGCTGGATCCGCGTGAGCGCGTCGTGCATGTCGGAGACGTGGCCGCCCGGGCGCACGAGCTCGCGCGAGAGCCGCTTGAGGCGGCGCCGCTGGGCCCCCGACATGCCCGCCGAGTCGCGGCGGCTGCCGTGGGCCTTGATCATGTCGGCGAGGGGCCGGTCGAAGGCGATCGGCTGGAACTTGTCGAGCGAATCGCGGATGCCGTGGAGCAGTCGCAGGTATTCGCCGAGCTCGTCGAGCGTCGCGAACGCGCGCATGTGCGTCTGCGAGATCAGCGCGTAGCCGCGCTCGAGCAGCTCGGGCACGCTCTCAGCGTGCAGGGTTCCCGCGAGCGCGTGGGCGGTGCGTGCGTCCTCCGTCGTGTCGAAGCTCACGCCGTACCAGGGCGAGTCGTCGGGGCCGATGCGGAACTCGCCGAGGCGCGCGGCGTGCGCGAGCGTGCGCGCCGCCTCGCTGCGGTCGCCCGAGAGACCGCGCAGCGCGTCCTCGCCGAGGCGCGCAGTCGACGACGGCGGCACCGGCAGGGAGGCGAGGCGCGTCAGCTCGCGCGTCATGTCGAGCACCGAGACGCCGAGGTCGGCGCGCGGCTTCGCGAGCGCGTCGCGGTAGTCGCGCAGCACGCTGCGCAGGCGCACGAGAGCATCGTCGACGTCGGAGACGTTGGGCTGCACGGCCTTCTCGTTGCGCCCGATCGCACGGATCAGGTCGCTGCGCAGCGCGGTCGGTGTCACGGCGAGGCCGTCGAGGTGGATCCCCCGGAGACGATGCGCGACGCCCTCGAGCGTCGAGCGGCGAGCGCTCACGACGAGCACGCGCTTGCCCGCGCGCACCAGCTCGCCCACGGCGTTGATCACCGTCTGCGTTCCGCCGGTTCCGGGGAGCGTGTGCACAGCGAGCGACTGCCCGGCCGTGATGCGGGCGAGCACGGCCTCCTGCTCGGCGTCGGCGTCGAGCAGCAGCGTGTCGGACGCGGGCGATCGGTCGTCGGGGTCGGTCGGCATCGCGACGGGCCGAGTCTGCTGCACCTGGCGCACGTCGTCCTCGTCGCCGTCGAGGGCGCCGAGGAGCGGGTGGTGTTCGGCCCGTGCGAGGTCGCGCGACATCGGGCCGCCGACATCGGCGAACACCGACACGACGAGGCGCGCCTTGACCGAGAAGTGCTCGATGTGGGTCGTGAGGGCGCGCAGGCGGTCGATGACCGGCTGCGGCTGGAACAGGCCGTCCTGATAGGCGAGCTCGGCGAGCGCGTCGCCGTCGATCACGATGCCGAGGTGCTCGCGAGCGGCCGTCAGCAGTTCGGGGTTGATCGTGAATCCCCCGCGCAGCTTGAGCTCGAAGTCGGCGTGGTGTCGGCGCAGTCCGAGCGGCCGCAGCAGCACGGGTGCGGTGAACTCCTCGTCGCCCACGCGCCACGAGGCGAGGCCGACGGCGAGGCGCACGGCGTCGATTCCGCGCGAGGTGCGCAGCTCGACGTTCTTCGCCGCGATCCGCTCGGCCGCGAGACGCGCTCCGCGCAGGGCGACCTCATCGCGGAAGAGGTTCGACAGCAGCGTCGAACGCCCAGTGATGAACTGCGGCAGACTGCCGGGGTGGGCGGTCGTGATCTCGATGAACGATTCGGGGCCCTCGCGGTACTTGAGAAGCGTCGAGTCGCCGCCGAGCCGACGTGCGTCGGCCTGCAGGCCGTCCTCCGCATCGAGAACGTCGGGATCCGGGTACTGCAGATCGCTCTGGCTCACGCCTACCTCCGCTCCGGACAGCGCCGCTGATCCCTTGATACGCCACACACGCGCCAGGTTACGCGGAAAACGGCGCTTTTCTCGGATGGGATCGCCGCGTTACCGCATTTCATCAGCAGATATACCCGCTGCCCGGTCAGTGCGCTCACAATCGGCGATTTCTCGGAACCATCCACAACGCCCGTCGCCGACGTCGGCGCGATCCGCTCTCGCCCGTCAGGATGGGAATATGAGCGAAGAACGGATCGATACCGGAGTCGTCACCGGGGCCGACGGTCTCGCCCGGCCGGCGTGGGCCGAGCAGAGCGACCTGCTGCGGGAGTATTACGACACGGAGTGGGGCATGCCCGTGCGCGACGAGCAGGGCGTGTTCGAACGCCTGAGCCTCGAGGCGTTCCAGTCGGGCCTCAGCTGGGCCACCGTGCTGCGCAAGCGGCCGGCGTTCCGGCAGGCGTTCGCCGGTTTCGATCCGGATGCTGTCGCGGCGTTCGGAGACGACGACGTCGCGCGGCTGCTCGCCGACGCGGGCATCATTCGCAACCGCGCGAAGATCCTCGCGACGATCGACAACGCGCGGGCGACGGTGGCGCTGCGGGATTCGGGCACCGACCTCGCCGCACTCGTGTGGAGCTTCCAACCGGCCGAGACCCCGTTCCCGCGGACCCCCGACGACGTGCCGAGCTCCAGCGACGAGTCGATCGCGCTGTCGAAGGAGCTGAAATCGCGCGGCTTCCGCTGGGTCGGCCCCACGACAATGTTCGCGCTGATGGAGGCGATCGGCATCGTCGACACCCACCTCATCGCGAGCCACCGACGCGCAACGAGCGGCGTGTGGCAGAAGCTGCCACACGCCGCTCGTCCCGGTGATCACGGGGGGGCATTACCTGCGATCGAGTGCGTGCATCGCAAGGCGGAGGAGGGAAGGCGGGCCGAGCGCCCGCCGACCGACGACAACGCCGCGAGGTGCCTCCCCGATCACTGATCGAGTGCGTGCATCGCAAGGCGGAGGAGGGAAGACGGGCCGAGCGCCCGCCGACCGACGACAACGCCGCGAGGTGCGTGCTCGGTCAGTGATCGACGGCTTTCTCGGCGCCGTGGCCGGTGAGAGCGCGCACCTCCATCTCGGCGGCCTTGTTCGGGTCCTCGTTCTTCGGGCCGAGCACGGACCCGAGGAAGCCGAGCAGGAATCCGACCGGGATCGACACGATGCCGGGGTTCTCGAGCGGGAACACGGCGATGTCGATCTGCGAGAACACGCTCGCGTCGGCTCCGGAGAACACCGGCGACAGCACGATGAGGATCACGGCGGCGGCGAGGCCGCCGTACATGCTCATCACCGTACCGGTCGTGGTGAACCCGCGCCAGAACAGCGAGTAGATGATCGTCGGCAGGTTGGCCGAAGCGGCCACAGCGAACGCGAGAGCGACGAGGAACGCGACGTTCTGCCCCTGCACGCCGATGCCGCCGATGATGGCGAACGCCCCCACCACGAGCGTCGTGATGCGCGCGACCTTCACCTCACCGGTGCCGGTGACCTTGCCCTTCTTGATCACGTTGGCGTAGATGTCGTGCGCGAACGATGCGGACGCCGTGATCGTCAGGCCTGCCACGACGGCGAGGATCGTCGCAAAGGCGACCGCGGAGATGAAGCCCATCAGGATGGGCCCGCCGAGCGCGTTCGCGAGCAGCGGTGCCGCGGAGTTGACGCCGCCGGGCGCATCGAGGATCTGCTGCGGGCCGACGAGTGCACCCGCGCCGTAGCCGAGCACGAGGCTCAGCAGGTAGAACAGGCCGATGAGCCAGATCGCCCACGTCACGGAACGGCGCGCTTCCTTGGCGGTCGGCACCGTGTAGAAGCGCATCAGCACGTGCGGCAGGCCGGCCGTGCCGAGCACGAGCGCGAGCCCGAGCGAGAGGAAGTCGACGGGGTTCGAGTACTTCAGGCCCGGGCCGAGGATCTTGTCGCCCTGATCAGAGGCCGCGACCGCCGACTCGAGCAGCTCGTTGAGGCTGAAGCCGTGGATCGCGAGCACCCAGATCGTCATCACGACGGCGCCGCCGATGAGCAGGAACGCCTTGACGATCTGCACCCAGGTCGTGCCCTTCATCCCGCCGATGAGCACGTAGAGCACCATGATCACGCCGACGACGACGATCACGACCGACTGGCCGATCTCGCTGTCGATGCCCATGAGCAGCGAGACGAGCCCGCCGGCACCGGCCATCTGCGCGAGCAGGTAGAAGAAGCAGACGGCGAGGGTCGTGATCGCCGCAGCCATGCGCACGGGCGTCTGCTTGAGGCGGAACGACAGCACATCCGCCATCGTGAATTTGCCCGTGTTGCGCATGAGCTCGGCGACGAGCAGCAGCGCGACCAGCCAGGCGACGAGGAATCCGATCGAGTACAGGAACCCGTCGTAGCCGTTGACGGCGATGGCCCCGACGATGCCGAGGAACGACGCCGCCGACAGGTAGTCGCCCGAAATGGCGAAGCCGTTCTGCGGCCCCGTGAACGAACGGCCGCCGGCGTAGTAGTCGGCGGCCGACTTGTTGTTGCGGCTGGCGCGGATCACGATGAACATCGTGACCGCGACAAAGGCCGCGAAGATCGACATGTTGAGCACGGGGTTCGTCTCGACGGTCGCGACCGCCGCGACGATCGCCGAGCCCGCGGATGACAGCAGTTCGTTCATGCGCCCGTCTCCTGCTTCTCGAGGTCGGCTCGGATCTCCGCCGCGATCGGGTCCAGCTTCCGGTTCGCGAACGAGACGTAGACCATCGTGATGACGAACGTCGTCACGAACTGGCCGAGTCCGAACAGCAATCCGACCGTGACGTCTCCCCAGACCCGCGTCGCCATGAAGTCGGGCGCCCACCCCGCCATGAGCACGTACACGAAGTACCAGAGCAGGAAGAACACCGCCATCGGAAAGACGAACGACCGGTGGGATCTCTTCAGCGAGCGGAATCGCTCCGTGTTCTCGACGACGACGAAGTCGACCTTCGCCGCCGTCGCGTGACCGATATCGTTTTCAGTCATGTGGCCTCCTTGCCGCATGTAATGTTCCCCCTGACGGTACGAAGACGTAACGTGTACCCGGCACCCCCGAAAGTCGGTACCGGACGAGACCCGCAAAGGAGCACGACTCGTGGAGACCTCGCGCATGCTGACCCGCGCCGTCACCGAGTTCGCGCACCAGACGCGCTTTCCGGTGGCCTTCGGCGGTCTGCTCGATGATTCCGGCGTCGCGCGCGTGACGAACATCATCGGCAATCGCACGACCGCGCTTCGGGGACTCGCCGTGGCGCCCGAGCGCGGTCTCGGCGGCCGCGCTCTCTCCGAGCTGCGCCCCCGCATGACCGGCGACTACGGCAGCGCCCGGCAGATCACGCACGACTACGACCCGTATGTGCTCGGTGAGGGCATCGGTACGCTCATCGCGGTTCCCGTGCTCGTCGACGGCCGGCCCCGCGGGATCCTCTACGGCGGCACGTGGGGCGTGTGGAACGTGGGCGGGGTCACCGCCGCCCCCGCGGTGAAGGTCGCGGAGGAGCTCGGGCGGCGGCTGAGCGAAGCATCCGCGACGGAGGCGCCCGACAGCGCCGAATCGGCGCCGGCCCTGCCTGCGCGGGCGCAGGAGGAGCTGCGCGAGACGTACGCCGAGCTGCGCATGATCGCGGCCGCCGTGAGCGACCAGCAGCTGCGCACGCGCCTGGCGAACGTCGAGCAGCGACTCGCCGCGCTCACCGCGGCCGAGCCGACCCCGCCGGCGGCGGACGGGATCCATCTGTCGCGTCGCGAGACCGACGTGCTCGCGTGCGCGGCGCTCGGGTCGACGAACGCGCAGATCGCGGCGCAGCTCGGCCTGCGCGAGGGCACCGTGAAGGCATACCTCGGCACGGCGATGTCGAAGCTCGATGCCTCGACGCGACACGCCGCCGTCGCGGCGGCCCGCAGGCGCGGCCTGCTGCCGTAGACGCACGGCGGCTGAAATGCGCCCCCGACAGGATTCGAACCTGTGACACCCGCTTTAGGAGAGCGGTGCTCTATCCCCTGAGCTACGGGGGCGAACGCGCGAAGACGCGCCCACCCATCTTACGGGGAGGCGCGTCTTCGGGAGAACCGGCTCAGTTCGCCGCGTCGTACGCGTCGAGCACGGCGCCGGGCACACGCCCGCGGTCACTGACCGTGTATCCGTTCTCGCGCGCCCACTGGCGCACCCGGCTCAGGTCGTGGCTCGAGGATGCGGTTGCGCGGGTGCGCTTGGTCGCCTGTGCGCCCGAGCGGCGGCCCGCGGAGATGAACGGGGCAAGGGCATCGCGCAGCTTGCGCGCATTCTCTTCCGTGAGGTCGATTTCATATCCCTTGCCGTCGACAGAGAAATGAACGCTTTCTCCCTCTCCGGGGTCGAGAACAGTGCCATCGATATCGTCAATGATCTGGTGAACGATCTTCCGTGCCATAACAATCACCATATCCGATCGCTCACGGTGTTTCATCGCTATTCGATGAAAAAGCGATGACGCGGCCTTACGCCGCCATTTCGAGATAGGGAACCCACGACGGATCTGCCCGCTCAGCGCCCCGGACCGCCCATGACGTTCCGCGGGGCGAGCCCGGCTGAATGAGCAGGCGCCAGCCCATCTCCTGGGGCGTGCGATCGCTCTTGACGTTATTGCACTTCACGCACGCGGCGACGAGGTTCTCCCAGCTCTGGGCTCCGCCGCGGGATCTCGGGTGCACGTGATCGATCGTCGTCGCCGGGCGCCCGCAGTAGGCGCAGCGGTGCGCGTCTCTCCGCAGCACTCCGCGGCGGGTGACCGGGACCTCGCGCGACATCGGCACGCGCACATAGCGCGTGAGCACGATGACGGCGGGTCTGTCGAACACGTCGGCGGCGCTCCATACCGGAGCGTCATCATCGCATTCGAGAATATTCGCCTTGTCATTCATGACGAGAACAATGGCTCGTTTGTAAGAGACGATCGCAAGCGGCTCGAAGCCGGCATTCAAAACGAGTGTGCGCACGTGCGGCACCCTTTCTTCAGGTCCCGGATGGCTTCCGGGATCAGTCGATGAACGCCGCCGCGGACATTCGGGCGAGAAGACGAGAAAAGGCGCTGTCGAATAGACAGCGCCCGGCGTCGGATCGCGAGAATCCCGCGATCGTGTTGCACACAATGCCGTAGGACATAACGACCGAGCGCATCCGTGGTTCGGATGCGTGGGCGAATCTCCATGGCCTGATCCTCTCGCGTGTGTTCCGTCGGCGACGCGATCAGGTTAGCGCATCCGACACGCCCGGGGAACGAATTGCGCGTGAATCTCCCGTGCCGAATGGAGAAACGGCCCGTCGCGACGGTGCGCGGCGGGCCGTTCTCGGAAGATCGATCAGATCGGCAGGTTGCCCACCGGGTCGACGATCGCACCGTTGATGCGCAGTTCGATGTGAAGGTGGTGAGCGGTCGACCGGCCGGTCGAACCGACGTAGCCGATCATCTGGCCCTGCGTGACCGTTTCGCCGACCTGCACCTGGCGCGAGCCGGGGCTCATGTGGCCGTACAGCGTCGTCGTGCCGTCGCCGTGGTCGATCGCAACGGTGTTGCCCCAGCCGCCGACGACCTCGCCGGACGTGATGACCGTGCCGCTCTTCGCGGCGTAGATCGGCACCGTGTAGTCGGCCTGGCTGGACGTGACCATGTCCGCGCCCTCGTGACCGCTGCCGACGGAACGGCTGATGTAGTAGCCGGCCCCGCCGAGCGGGTTGACCCACGAGCCGTCTGCGGCGGGGGGCGCCTCCGGGGCGGGGGCGGGCGGCTCGGCGGCCGCAGCGGGAGCTCCCTGGGCGGGGGCGGGCTGCTCCTGCTGCTGCTGTTGCTGCGCCGCAGCCTCCTGCTGAGCCGCCTGCTGCTCCTTCGCACGCTCGAGCGCCTCGCGCTCGGCATCGATCTGAGCGATCTCATCAGCGGTGCGCGCCGCGTAGCTCGTCGAGGCGAGATCCGCCGAGGCGAGATCGCCGCTCGAGGAGAACGCCTGCGAGTCGTTCGATGCTTCGTCCCACGTGCTCGCCTCAGCGCTCGCGGCCGGCGACTGCGTGGCCGCGTATGCCGGGATCGCGACGCCGGCGACCAGTGCGCTGACGGCGACCATGGTGCCGAGCGCGCGTGCGGGCGTCATGCGCTTCTTCGTCGACGAGGCCCGTCGCGAGGACCGCTCCGCCCGGCGCACGTCTTTACGCGCGGCAGCGAGGGCCTGACGACTGGTGAGAACGGGTGCGGATGCTTCAGAAGCGTCGCTCCGAGTGACCTCGTGCGAAGCCGACTGAGTATTTTCCAAGATCCGATTCCTCCGTTGCCGTGTCTCTATACGGTAACGAAAGATAACGAATCTGTCACGTCGAGACACAGAATATGTCGGATGTGGAGCCGCTACTCAGCGACGAGGAACACGTGCGCGGCCATCTCCACCGGAAGTTCGAGGGCGCCGTCGACGTCGTTCATCTGCACGAGCACGTAGCCCTCGTTGAACGAGAAGGTCCCGCGCGCGCCCGGAACCACGCCCGCGTCGCGCAGCTGCTGCAGCACCTCGGGATCGACCTGCACCGGTTCGGCGAGGCGCCGCACGGTGCCCTCGATCGGACCGCCTTCGGCCTCGAGCTTCTTGACCACGCACACGACGCCGTCGTGGAACGTGTTCGTCGCGTCGATCTCGCCGATCTGGCTGAGACCCGGGATCGGGTTGCCGTACGGCGACTCGTCGGGGTGCCCGAGCAGCTCGACGAGGCGGCGCTCGACGAGCTCGCTCATCACGTGCTCCCAGCGGCACGCCTCTTCGTGCACGTAGGCCCAGTCGAGGCCGATCACGTCGCTGAGCAGACGCTCGGCGAGACGGTGCTTGCGCATCACGCCGATGGCCTTGCGGCGCCCGGCCTCGGTGAGCACCAGACGGCGATCCTCACCGACGCGGATCAGCCCGTCGCGGTCCATACGGCCGACGGTCTGCGAGACGGTCGGGCCCGAGTGGCCGAGGCGCTCGGAGATGCGCGCGCGCAGCGGCACGATGCCTTCCTCCTCCAGTTCGAGAACCGTACGGAGGTACATCTCTGTCGTATCGATGAGGTCGGCCATCACTGCTCCTTCTGCGCGAGGACGTACTCGATGCTCTTCACGAGCTGCCGCACGTCGTCGGGCTCGATCGACACGAACGTCGCCACCCGCAGCTGGTTGCGGCCGAGCTTGCGGTAGGGCTCGGTGTCGACGATGCCGTTGGCGCGCAGCGTCTTCGCGATCGCCGCGGCGTCGATCTCGTCCGCGAAGTCGATCGTGGCGACCACGGGCGAGCGGTGCGCGGGGTCGGCGACGAAGGGCGCAGCGACCGGCGAGGCCTCGGCCCAGTCGTAGAGCACGCCCGACGACTCGCGCGTGCGGGCATCGGCCCAGGCCAGCCCGCCGTTGTCGAGGATCCACCCGAGCTGGCTGTCGAGCAGGTGCAGCGTCGCGAGGGCCGGGGTGTTGTACGTCTGGTTCTTCCGCGAGTTGTCGAGCGCGGTCGCCAGGTTGAGCGACTCGGGGATGTAGCGCTCGGACGCCGCGATCCTCTCGATGCGGGCGATCGCGGCCGGCGAGACGACCGCGACCCACAGCCCGCCGTCGGAACCGAGGTTCTTCTGCGGCGCGAAGTAGTACACATCGGTCTGCGCGATGTCGACGTCGACGCCTCCGGCGGCGCTGGTCGCGTCGATCACCGTGAGCGCGCCGTCGTCGGCGACCACGCGGGAGATCGGAGCATACGCGCCCGTCGAGGTCTCGTTGTGCGGCCACGCGTAGAGATCGATGCCGGGGGTCGGCTCGGGCAGCGCGATCGTGCCCGGTGCGGCCTCGCGCACGTCGGGCGCTTCGAGCCAGGGCGCCTTCGCGGCCTTGGCGAACTTGCCGCCGAACTCGCCGAAGGTGAGGTTCTGGCTGCGCGTGTCGATGAGGCCGAACGCGGCCGCATCCCAGAACGCCGTCGATCCGCCGTTGCCGAGGATGACCTCGTACCCTTCGGGCAGCCGGAACAGCTGCGCGAGGCGCTCGCGCACGCTGCCGACGAGGTTCTTCACGGGGGCCTGACGGTGCGACGTGCCGAGCAGCGACCCGCCGACCTCTGCGAGCGACGCCACCTGCGCGTCGCGCACCTTCGACGGCCCGCAGCCGAATCGTCCGTCTGCGGGAAGAAGGTCAGCGGGGATCTGGAGCGTCATGCGCTCTATCTTACTGGCCGGTCCGGGCGAGGCTCACTCGTCGCGGTCGTCCTCATCGCCGTGCTCGCCGTCGTCGTGATGATCGTCGTCGCGGTCATGATCATCGTCGTCGTCATAGCTGTCGTCGAGCTCTTCGATGTCGACCCCGTCGACATCGCCGGCGTGCAGGTAGTCCGACGCGTCGAGATCGTCATCATCATCGTCGTCGCCATCGTCATCGTTCGAGTCGGCCTGCGCCTGCTCGTTCGCCTTGATCTCGGCCTGATGCGCCTTGTACTCTTCGAGCCGCTGCGACCAGGGCACCCACTCGGGCGCGAGGAGCGCGCCGTCGCCGGGCAGCAGTTCGGCCTCCAGCACCGTGGGCGCCTCCCCCTCGACGCGGGTCAGCGACACCGTCCAGAACCAGCCCGGGTATCCGAGCAGCAGCGACCGGAAGCGGAGGCTGACGATGCCGTCGTTCTCGACCGCGTAGTCCGCGGGCTCGCCGATCGTGCTCTCGGGCGTGATCTCCGCGAGCGCGGCGAGCGCGAGGCTCTTCGCCTCGAGCAGGCTCGGATCGAAGTCAGACGTCGATGTCATCAGCAACCTTCCGCAGGACGGTCGCAATCTTGCGCGCCTGAGAGTTCGAGGGGTAACGGCCGCGACGCAGGTCGCCGCCCATGTCGTCGAGCAGCTTCACGAGGTCTTCGACGATGACGGCCATGTCGTCAGCGCTCTTGCGCTTCGCCTTCACGATGCTGGGCGGCGCGTCGAGGACGCGCACCGACAGCGCAGAGGGCCCGCGGCGTCCATCCGCGACGCCGAAGTCCACCCGGCTCCCCTTGCGCACGGAGGCGCCCTCAGGGAGCGCACTGCTGTGGAGAAAGACGTCCTGTCCGTCGTCTGACGTGATGAAGCCGAAGCCCTTCTCGTCATCGTAGAACCTGACCTTGCCGGTGGGCATCGCAACCTCGCTGTGAACTGCGGTGAATGGAGAAAGAGGGATCGAGCGATCCCCCCGCTCTCAGATTACCGTGCCGAGCGGCGTGGCGTATCGTTGAGACGATGAGCAGAGAAGACGGCAGCGCCCCTCCCGTGCGCCGCATCGACCGAATACTGGCGTTCGCGTCCCTCGGGATCCTGGTGCTGTCCATCGTGTGCTTCTTCGCGACGATCATCGGCTCGGCGAACGGCGTGACCGACTTCTCGACGCCCCTGTGGTACACCGTCTCCCTGCTCCAGATGGTCGGCCCGATCGTCGCCTTCATCCTTCTTCTCACGCTTCTGATCATGAGCTTCATCAGACGGGGCCGGGCCGGTCGAGCGTGACGCCCGCCTCCAGCACCGCACAGCGGATGATCGCCGAGCGCCTCGCCGCCGCCGATGACCACGCGCTCGCGGAGCTGTTCGCCGCGCATCGCATCTCGCCCGGGGCGAATCCGGCGGCCGCGTGGCGCGATCTGTTCGACGTCGCCGAAACGATGCTGCAGCCGGATCAGATCGCGCTCGCGCTGTCGCACGCCGACCGCGACCTGCTCGCCGATCTGGCCTCCGGCGTGCCGCACCCCACGCTGGCGCTCACGGATGATCGCGGCCTCGCTCTCCCCGCGGTCGCGGCCCGGCTCGAGGGAACGGACATCGCGCCCGCGGCGCCCTCGGCGCCCCGGCCGGCGAGCGAGTCCGAAGCGGCGCACGCCGCCGAACGCGCGTTCACGACGATCGCCTCCCTCGCCGACATCGTGATCTCGACGCTCGCGAAGCCGCTCTCGCGGGTCGGGACCGGCGCGCTGAGCGCCGTGGAACGGCGGCGCCTCGCAGACGAGGGGCTCGCGCAGACCCCCGAAGAGGCGGACATGCTCGTGCGGCTCGGGCTCGCGACAGATCTGCTGCGCGGAGAGGGCCGCCGGATCGGCGCGACGGCCGACGGATCCGCGTGGGTGCGCCTCTCGACGCGCGAGCGCTGGTCGGCCCTCGCCGAGCGGTTCCGAGATGCGCTGCCGCGCGGCCTGCGCGACGGCCGGGGATGGACCGACCCGGCGCTGTGGTCCGGCACCTACCCGCTCGACGCGTCGTGGCCCGCGCGAGCAGACGCCTGGACCGAATTCGCGCGGCTCATCGGGCTCATCGCCGACGGCGCCCCGCCCTCCGAACCCGCATGGGCCGCGCCGCTGCGCCTCGGCGACGACGCCGACACCGCGACGCTCGTCGCCCTGATGCCGGGCGAGGTCGACCGCGTCTATCTGCAGAACGACCTCACGGCGATCAGCCCGGGGCTGCTCGAACCCGCTCTCGACGTGCGCCTGCGGGGCATGACGACGCGCGAATCGCACGCCCAGGCCTCGGCGTACCGCTTCACCGAGGGCACGATCACCCGCGCCCTCAGCACCGGCGAGACGAGCGAGGGCATGCGCGAGTTCCTGTCGCAGCTGTCGCTGACCGGAATCCCGCAGCCTCTCGAATACCTCATCCGACGCTCCGCGGAACGCCACGGCCTCGTGCGCGTGTCGCGCGACGGCCTGACGGGGCAGACCGTCGTGGCGAGCGACGATCGCGACCTGCTGCGCACGATCGAAGTCGACCGTGCGCTGGGGGCGCTGGGCTTCACCTCCGACGGCGAGGCGCTGCGCTCCAAGGCCTCGCGCGATGTCGTGTTCTGGGCGCTCTCCGACGCCCGCTACCCCGCCGTCGTGCTCGATGACGGCGGCTCCGTCGCCCACGCCGAGCGGCACGGCGTGGTCGAGGACGCGGGCGGATCCGAGCCGTACGCGGCGCTCATCGCGCGGCTGCGCGAGTCGCACGGCGAGGGCACCGACCGCGCCTGGCTCGAGCGCGAGCTCGACGCCGCGATCCGCGACAGAACGGCGGTCGTCGTCGCCGTGCGCATGCCCGACGGATCCGAGCGCGAACTGACGCTCGAGCCCACCGGCCTGGGCGGGGGCCGTCTGCGCGGACGCGACGCGGCCGCCGAGGTCGAGCGCACGCTCCCCGTCGGGCTCATCGCGTCGGTCCGGCCCCTCTGAGGGCTGCGGGGCACGTAGAATGGACAGCTATGTCTGACGGGCCCCTGATTGTGCAAAGCGACCGAACGGTGCTGCTCGAGGTCGCCCATCCCGACGCCGAGACGGCGCGCCACGAGCTCGCCGTCTTCGCGGAGCTGGAGCGCGCACCCGAGCACATCCACACCTATCGGATCACGCGCCTCGGCCTCTGGAACGCCCGCGCGGCCGGCCACACCGCCGACGACATGCTCGCGACGCTCGACCGGTTCACCCGTTTCCCCGTGCCGCCGTCGGTCACGACCGATCTGCGCGAGACCGTGGAGCGCTATGGCCGCCTCACGATCGAACGCGGCGATGACGGCGAGCTGCTGCTGCGCTCGACGGATCGCGCAGTGATCGCCGAGGTCTCGCGCAACAAGCGCATCCAGAACCTGCTGATCGGCCACCCGGCTCCCGACACGTTCGTGATCGACGCGTGGGCGCGCGGACAGATCAAGCAGGAGCTGCTGAAGGTCGGCTGGCCTGCCGAGGACCTCGCCGGCTACACGCCCGGAACTCCGCACGAGATCGGCCTCGACGATCACGACTGGCACCTGCGCCCCTACCAGCAGGAGGCCGTCGACACGTTCGCGAAGGACGGGTCCGGCGTCGTCGTGCTGCCGTGCGGCGCGGGCAAGACCCTCGTCGGCGCCGGGGCGATGGCGCAGACGAAGACGACCACGCTCATCCTCGTGACGAACACCGTGTCGGCGCGCCAGTGGCGCGACGAGCTGCTGAAGCGCACCACGCTCACGGCCGAGGAGATCGGCGAGTATTCGGGCCAGATCAAGGAGATCAAGCCCGTCACGATCGCGACGTACCAGATCCTCACCTCGAAGCGGAAGGGCGAGTACGCGCACCTCGGCGTGCTGGATGCGCTCGACTGGGGCCTCATCGTCTATGACGAGGTGCATCTGCTGCCGGCCCCGGTCTTCAAGCTCACGGCCGACCTGCAGGCGCGCCGCCGCCTCGGCCTCACCGCCACGCTCGTGCGCGAGGACGGGCGCGAGGGAGATGTATTCAGTCTCATCGGCCCGAAGCGGTACGACGCCCCTTGGAAGCAGATCGAGCAGCAGGGGTACATCTCGCCCGCCGCCTGCTACGAGGTGCGCGTCGACCTCCCGGCCGACGAACGTCTCGAGTACGCGGCCGCCGCCGACGACCAGCGCTACCGCCTGGCGGCGACCGCCCCCGCGAAGATCGACGCCGTGCGCGACATCGTGGCGCGCCACGAGGGCGAGCAGGTGCTCGTGATCGGGCAGTACCTCGATCAGCTGCAGGAGCTCGCCGATGCGCTCGACGCGCCGCAGATCACGGGATCCACGCCCGTCGACGAGCGCGAGCAGCTCTTCCAGGCGTTCCGCGAAGGATCCGTGAACCTGCTCGTCGTGTCGAAGGTCGCGAACTTCTCGATCGACCTCCCCGAGGCCTCCGTCGCCGTACAGGTGTCGGGGTCCTTCGGCTCGCGCCAGGAGGAGGCGCAGCGCCTCGGGCGCCTGCTGCGCCCCAAGATGAACGGCCACACGGCGAGCTTCTACACGCTCATCGCGCGCGACACGGTCGACCAGGAGTTCGCACAGAACCGCCAGAGGTTCCTCGCCGAGCAGGGGTACAGCTACACGATCCTCGACGCGGCGGA
>DXAM01000126.1 GCA_019117025.1 Candidatus Microbacterium stercoravium
GTGACGAGCGCGAGCACCACCGTGACGTTCGACGCGAGGATCGCGGGCACCGACTTGCGCCACGCGGCGCTGAGCGCCGAGCGGTCGTCGTCCGTGTGCTGGAGCTCTTCGCGATAGCGCGAGATGAGCAGCAGCGCGTAGTTCGCGCCGGCACCGAAGACGAGCACGCTGATGATGCCCGCGTCGAAGCCGAAGCCCCAGGCGGATCCTGCCGCCGCGGTGACCCGCCCGGCGAGTCCGTCGGCGAGCGCGATCACCACCAGCGGGATGAGCCAGAGGATCGGCGAGCGGTAGGTCACGATGAGCAGGATCGCGACGATCAGGATCGTCACGAGCAGCAGCGTGAAGTCCGCGCCGTCGAACGCCGCGGCGACGTCGGCGCCGAACGCGGGCCCGCCCGTCACCTGGAGCGTGATCCCGTCGGGCGCGACGTCGGCGAGGCCTGCTCGCAGGTCGCCCACGACGTCCGCCGTCTCGGTGTTGTCGGCGCCGACGGTGATCGGGGTGATGAGCACCGCCGCCTTGCCGTCGTCGCTGACCGCGGGCCCGCTGACGTCGTCGGCCGCCTGCGCGCTGAGCACCGGGATGAGGTCGTCGAGAGCGGCGAGGTCGGAGCCCGCGAGGTCGCCGCCGTCGTCGCGGGTGGCGACGACGAGCACCGGCTGGCGATCCGCGTCGGGGAACTCCTCCAGCAGCTCGCTCACGCGGGTCGCCTCGGATCCCGCCGGGGCCTGTCCGGCGTTCGAGGGCGCTTTCGCACCACCGAAGATGCCGAGCAGCATCGTCATCAGCACGACGGCGAGGCCGAGCGAGATCCAGGCGCCGCGACGCGAGGTGAGCCGATCGGAGATGCGCGAGCGCAGGGAGGAATCTGTCATACCTCCGACTTCACCAGGGTGCGCGCCGCGGATCATCGCGGACGAGGCTGAACCTGAGATCAACCGGATGGTTGATGCGCGCGGGGTGTGACGGTCCTGTGACGGTCGTCTCCCACCATTGTCGAGGCCATCCCTCCTGACGATGAGAACGAGGTTCACGATGTCGAGCTCCCCCGCGCAGACACCGGGCACGCCCATGAAACGACGCACCGGCAGGCGCATCCTGATCATCGCTGCGGTGGTGGTGGCGGTGATCGCCATCACCGCGGGCGTCGCCATCGCGCGTCTGTCCGCCAACGTGACGACCGTCGATCTGGGCTCGGACGACGACGCACCGGCGAACGTGTCCGACTACTCGGGGAGCTTCGACCTGCTGCTCGTCGGCTCCGACGGGCGCGACGGGCAGGGGGCGCAGTACGGCGAGGGCAGTGACGTCGAGGGGGCGCGCAACGACGTCACCCTCATGCTGCACGTCAACGAGAGCCACGACCGCGCCAGCGTGATCTCCTTCCCGCGCGACCTGCTGATCGACTTCCCCGACTGCACGGATCCGTCGACCGGTCGCGTCGTCCCGGGCGCGAGCGGGGTGCAGTTCAACGAGGCGCTCGATCGGGGCGGTCTCGGCTGCGTCGCCTCCGCGGTCGAGGCGCTGACCGGCACGAACACGCAATATGCGGCCGAGATCAGCTTCCAGGGCGTGATCGAACTGTCGCACACGGTCGGCGGCGTTCCGGTGTGCTTCGAGGGGGCGATCGACGATCCGCTCTCGGGCCTGATGGTGCCGGATGCGGGCACCTATGACCTGGAGGGCGAGCAGGCGCTCGCGTTCCTCCGGTCGCGCCACGGCGTGGGCGACGGCAGCGACCTCGCCCGCATCTCGAGCCAGCAGGTGTTCATGTCCGGCCTCGTGCGCAAGCTTCAGGAGGACGCGACGTTCACCGACCTCGTGAAGCTGTATTCGATCGCCGACGTCGCGACGAAGAACTCCACACTCTCGACCGACCTCGCCGACCCGCTCACGATGGTGTCGATGGCGAAGACGCTCGCCGACCTGCCCCTCGAGGAGACGACCTTCGTCACCTACCCGTACCTGCCCTCCGGCAACCGGGTCGTTCCGGACGAGGCCGCCGCCGAGCAGCTGCTCGGCCTCATCGAGACCGACCAGCCGATCGTGCTCGATGCGGACCACCTGGGGCGCGGCAGGAGCCTCGAGGAATCGCCCGAGGACGAGGGGGACGACACGCAGGAGGAGGAGGAGGCAGCGCGCGAGACCACGGTGCCCGAGAACGTCGACGGCCAGAGCGCCGACGAGCGCACCTGCGTCATCCCGTTCTGAGGCCCGACCGCGGAAGGGTCAGCTCGAAGACCGCGCCGGTGTCCGAGGGCACGAGGATCAGGTCGCCGCCGAGCGCGCGTGCGTTGTCGCGCGCGATCGCCAGGCCGAGACCGCTGCCCTCGGTGCGCCGCCGTGACGGGTCGAGCGCGACGAACCGTTCGAAGACGCGGTCGCGGTCCTGCGCGGGGATTCCCGGTCCGTCGTCCGACACCCGTACGCGCACGGCGTCGTCATCCGCCTCGACGACAATCCGCACGGGCGGCTCACCGTGGCGGAGCGCGTTGGAGATCAGATTCGTCAGGATCGTGCGAACACGGTGGGGATCGGTGCGCACGTGCACCTCGGCCGCTTCCACAACGATGTCGTCGTCGGCCACGTCGACCAGGGCGATCGCGTCGTGCAGCAGCGCGCCGAGCGGCGCATCGGCGAACCGGATCGTCGCGCCCCGGGCGTCCAGCCGCGACAGTTCGAGCAGATCCTCGACGAGCGCCGCGAGCCTGCGCGTGCCCCGCGAGGTCACGGAGATCGCGGCCCGGCGCTGCTCGTCGGTAGCGCTGTCGAGGTCGTCGAGGATCTCGGCGACCGCCGTCATCGACGTCAGCGGCGTGCGCAGCTCGTGAGCCACATCGCTCACGAGCCTCCTCGATCCCTGTTCGCGCTGCTCGAGTTCGGCGACCGTCTCGCTGAGCGACTGCGCAGAAGCTCGCAGCGTCGCGCCGACCTCGTCGATGTCGGAAAAGCTCCGCGGCGGTGCATCGGGCAGCTCGCCCTGACCGACTCTTCTCGCCATTGCGGCGAGCCGACGCACCGGCTTCGTCAGCGCCCGTCCGACGAGGAGGCCCGCGGTGCCGCTGACGAGCAGCACGACCGCACCGACGATCGCGGCGATCGCCGTCATGCGCACCACCTGCGCGCGCTGCGGTTCCAGCGTGTAGGCGTTGACGACCGTGAGTGTCGTGTCCGGGAACCGCTCGAGGTCGGACCAGCCTGCAGCGACGAAGAAGACTTCCTCGCCGTCGAGGTGCGCTCGTCGGAATCGCACCTCGCCGGCACCGATCTCCTCGTCGAACGCGTGCAGCGAGCTCGGGATCTCCGATCGGTCCATCTCGCCGACGTAGCGGCCGGCGGCGAGGTCGATGATCGCTGTGCGCCCGGGAAAGATGCCGCTGTAGTAGAGCCACGCATCGTCCGAGGCCTCGGCGGAGATCTCGGCGACGAGCGCATCGGTGCTCTCCCGGAACTCGTCGATCACCGAATTCTGACGCGTCTCGTAGATCGTCGCGCGGGCGGCGATCACGATCACGACGGTCGAGAGCACGACGGCTGTGGCGGCGATCGCGGTGGTGAGCAGCAGGAGGACCGCGCGCAGGCTCACCGTCCGCTGCGTGCTCATCGCAGTCGGTATCCGATTCCGCGGAGCGTCTCCAAGACGGGCGAGCCCACACCGGCGGCGGTGAGCTTCGCGCGCAGGCGCTGGATCGTCGTGTCCACCACTCTCGGAGTATCGGGAGCCGAATGCGCCCAGACCGTGTCGATCAGCTGGTCCCTCGTGAGCGCTCGGCCCCGGTTCTCGACCAGCTCAGCGAGCAGGCGCAGCTCGGTGGCGGACAGCGCGATCACGGAACCGCTCGCGCGCGCGTCCATCGCTGCGGCGTCGAAGGTGAGGTCTCCGATGATGACCGGCTCCTCCGCGGGGATCACCGGTGTCCGGAGATCGCGACGCAGGACCGTTCGCAGGCGGGCGTCGAGCACGGCGGGCGCGACGGGTTTGACGACGTAGTCGTCGGCGCCCGAATCGAGCCCGCCGACGATGTCGGCGTCGTCGTCGCGCGCCGTGAGCATCACGGTGGGGAACCCCCACCGATCGCGGATCGTCCGGCACAGCCCGTGCCCGTCGCCGTCGGGAAGCATGACGTCGATGATGCCGATATCGGGGCGATCCTCTTCGGCGCGCACGAGCGCATCGCGCACCGACGCGGCCGTGACGACCTCGTGCCCGCGCCGCCCGAGCGCGGCGGTGAACCCCGCCCGGATGTCCGGGTCGTCGTCGACGAGCAGTATTATCATGCGCACGCTCCCGTTCCCGTGATCCCGGCACCCCGATCCTATGCACGCCGGCTGTCTTCTCCCGACACACCGGCCCCGGGGCGGCGCTGCTCCGGTAGCGTCCTTGCCATGAGCACAATCGAGAAGGCGAGCGCCCTCAAGGCGCTGCACGAAGCCCCTGAGATCCTCCGCGTCGTCAACGTCTGGGATGCGATCAGCGCGCGCACGGTCGCCGATCTGCCCGGCACGCGGGCGCTCGCGACCGCCGGACACTCGATCGCGGCGAGCCACGGCTATCCCGACGGCGAGATCCCCCTCGACCTCGCGCTGGCGGCTGTGGCCCGCATCGTCGAGGCGACCGATCTGCCCGTGACTGCGGATCTGGACGCGGGGTTCGGCGACCCCGGCGAGGCCGTGCGACGGGCGATCGGCGTCGGCGTCGTCGGCGCGAACGTCGAAGACCGACTCGTACCGCTGGCCGAGGCCGCGGCGAACGTCGAGAGCATCGTGCGCGTCGCGGAGCAGGAGGGCGTGGCGTTCCAGCTGAACGCGCGCACCGACGCGATCGTGCGCGGCGGCGACCGACCGCTCGCCGAGAGCCTCGATGACGCGATCGAGCGCGGGCGCGCCTTCCTCGACGCCGGCGCGAGCCTCGTGTTCGTGCCCGGCGTGCTCGACAAGGAGGCGACCGAGCGCCTCGTCGCGGGCCTCGGCGAGCGCCGGCTCAGCGTGATCGGCCTGCCGGGGGCCCTGTCGGCCGCCGAGTACGAGTCGTTGGGCGTCGCGCGCATCTCCTACGGGCCGCTCACGCAGCGCGTCGCCCTCCGCGCGCTGCGCGACCTCGCCGGCGACCTCTACGCCGACGGCGTGATCCCCGAGGACACTCCGGCGCTGAACTGACGAACGGGAGCGGGCAGTACCTGTCGCATCGACCGAACTTGCGCCACGCTGGAGGCGCCGCCGACGAAAGGATTCCCATGGCCGCGTGGACACCCGACGAGCTCGACAGCCTCGACCGCACCGACGAGATCCGCGTGGCGGGCAGCCGCAAGGACGGCTCGCTGCGCAGCTTCCGGATCATCTGGCACGCCGTCGTCGACGGGGCCCTCTACGCGAGGTCGGTCAACGGCCCCGAAGCCGGCTGGTACGTCGGCGTGCGGCGCCAGATGACCGGTGCGATCCAGTGGAACGGCACCCAGCGCGACGCCGTCTACATCGATGACCCATCGCACGACGACGCGATCGACGAGGCATTCCGCCGCAAATACGGCAACGGTGCCCCCACGCAGGCTCTCAACCGTCAGCCGGCGCGCGGAACGACACTGCGGATCGACGCGGCATGAGCGCGGACGAGCCCCGCTGTCCCCGGTGATGGCAGTGCCTCCCTCGCGTGCGACGCGCGGCGAAGCGCGGCAGACATGACAGACACAGACCTGACGCTGAACAACGGCATCGTGATGCCCGCTGCGGGCTTCGGGACGCTGTTCCTGGAGGCGTAAGGATCGCCTCGCGGTGCGGGCGCTACGCGGCGTGGACGAGCTGGATCCCCGCCAGCGCGATGCCGGCGACGAGAACGGTGGAGGCCGATGCCAGGATGAACGGGCGGGCGCCGACGCGCACGAGGTTGCGGATCTTCACGCCGCACCCGAGGCCGAACATCGCGGCCGACAGCAGCGCGGTCTGCAGCAGACCGCCGACGCTGATGACGGCCTCGGGCAGCGCGAGGGTGGATCGCAGGACGACCATGAGCAGGAACCCGATGATGAACAGCGGAACGATGGGCGGCCGCCTGCCGTTCGGTGACACCTGGCCCCGGCGGCGCTGGCGCACGCTCAGAACCGCGACGATCGGGGCGAGGAGCAGCACCCGGGCCAGCTTCACGATGACTGCGACGCCCAGCGCGCTGCCGCCGACGATGCCTCCGGCCGCGACCACCTGAGCGATCTCGTGGATGGATCCGCCCGCCCACATGCCGTTCGCCTCAGCCGTCATGCCGAGCAGCTGGCCCGCGAACGGGATCACGGGAATCATGAGCGTGCCGAAGATCACGACGAGCGCGACGGCCGTCACGACCTCTTCCTCATCCGCGTCGGTCGCCCCTTCGACGCCCGCGACGGCGGCGGCGCCGCAGATGGAGAAGCCGCAGGCGATGAGCAGCGCCTGTGCCGGCCGCATCCTCAGCAGCCGGCCCATGGCAATCGTTCCAAGCAGGCCGCCCGACACGATGCACACGATGACCACGAGCATCGGCGCTCCGAGCGAGACGATATCGGAGATCACGAGCTGGAGGCCGAGGAAGACGATGCCGAGGCGCAGCAGCTTCTTCGACGCCAGGGCGATACCGGGCGACGTGGACTCCGGCAGCCGCACCGCGTTCGTCAGCGCGATGCCGAGCACGATCGCAACGATCAGAGGGCTCACGCTCGGCAGGAGCGCGTTCACCGCCAGCGCGATCACGACAGCGACGAGGCAGAGCAGCAGTCCGGGCGCGAATCTGCGCAGCGCTCCGGTGCGGGCCGGGGCATCGTCAGATGTCAATTGTGGTGTGTATCCGATAGGCATATGTGCAGTCTCGTGCGCACCGTTCAACCCGCGGTAGACGGCATTCCTATATCCGCACATATGATTCCGATATGGACCGACTGCAGACCGGATGGCCGAACCTGCGCACCCTCGCACTGTTCGTCGCGGTCGTGGAAGAGGGCAGCGTCGGCGCTGGGGCCCGGAAGGTCGGGATGGCGCAGCCGAACGCGAGCCGGTCCATCGCCGACCTCGAGACCGAGATGAAAGCTGCTCTGCTGGAGCGCCGGCCCGGTGGATCCGTGCCGACGCCCCTCGGGCGCGCGCTCGCCGACCACGCGCGCGACGTGCTCGAATCGGTGCGGGACTTCAACAGGTGGGTCGCCGAGAGCCAGAGCACGCGCCCGACGGAGCTGCACGTGGGCGCCAGCATGACCATCGCCGAGAAGCTGCTGCCCGCGTGGCTGAGCACCGTACGCGAAGTCTTCCCCGGGGCCCGCATCAACGTGTCAGTGCTCAACTCTGCTCAGGTCGTCGACGAGGTGCAGCAGGGGCGGCTGCAGCTCGGATTCATCGAGACGCCGCACGTGCCCGTCAGGCTCCATTTCCGGGTCGTGCAGGAGGACGAGCTGCTGGTAGCCATCGCGCCGCACCACGAATGGGCATCGCGCACCGGGCGGATCAGCCTGCGCGAGCTCGCCGAGACGGCTCTCGTCGTCAGAGAGCAGGGTTCGGGCACCCGCGAGGCTCTGCAGCAGCTCCTCGCGGGGTATGCACCGGTCGAGCCGGCGCAGGTGCTGAGCAGCAACGCGGCCGTGCGCGTCGCGGTCGAGTCCGGCGCCGGTCCGGCTGTGCTGAGCGAGCTGGCCCTGCGCGATCACCTCGCGAACGGGCATCTGCTCCGCGTGCCGATCGAGGGCAGCAGGATCAGTCGCCCGCTGACGGCCGTGTGGTCGGGTCCGCGCCGGCTCACCGGACTCGCGCGAGAACTCGTCGCGATCGCGGCGAGCCGCCCGTGACACGCGCGGTGCACTTCGGATCCCGCGCCCCATCAGATACGGGACTGTCTGAGTAACGGTGAGTGAGGTCCGACCTGATCCGAAAGGAGATGGCCAGGGCTGACACGTCCGAGAGGCGCGAACACGAGATGATCGATCCCATGACGGGAGAGATTGTCGATCAGAACGATCTCGCGGATCTGAACCCTCGATACGCTTCATGCGGCCGAGGTAGTACCCCTTATCGCTGATGTAGCCATGCTGGTGGAGATCGCGGGGCCGACAGGCTTGGACGTGCCCTTACTTCTGGCGTTCCAGGACGGAGCGCGTGCTGGCTTCGGGAGTGAGATCGATGCGCCGCAGGAGTTGCGCGTTGAGTGCGACCACCACGGTGGACAGCGACATGAGGACCGCGCCGACCGACATCGGCAGGACGAATCCCGCCGGTGCCAGGATGCCGGCAGCCAACGGCACGGAGAGAAGGTTATAGCCGGCGGCCCACCAGAGGTTCTGCTTCATCTTCCGGAACGTGGCCCGGGAGAGCTCGATGACCGATAGCACGCTGCGGGGGTCGGAACTGGCCAGGATCACCCCGGCCGAGGCGATGGCGACATCGGTGCCCGCGCCGATCGCGATGCCGACATCGGCCTGCGCCAGCGCGGGCGCATCGTTCACGCCGTCGCCGACCATGGCGACCTTCTTGCCCTCGTACTGGAGCCGGGAGACCTTCGCGGACTTGTCCTCGGGACGGACGCCGGCGAAGACGCGGTCGATCCCGACCTCGCTGCCGACCTCGTTCGCGACGGCCTCAGCGTCGCCGGTGATCATGACGACCTCGATGCCGAGGACATGGAGCGCTTCGACGGCATCGCGGGATTCGGGCCGGACTTCGTCGGCGAGCTTGAGTCCGCCGATCATCTGACCGTCTCGCAGGACGTGGAGGATGATCGCGCCCTCGCTGCGCCAGGCATCGGCCGTGTCGATCTCGGGCTGACGGGTCTCCTCCAGGAGGCGCGGCCCGCCCACCCGGATCTCGTGGCCGTCAACCGTGGCGGTGACGCCGACGGCGGGCGAAGAGGAGAAGCCACTGGCCCGCTCCGGGGTGAGGCCGCGCTCGGACGCGGAGTCGACGATCGCCTTGGCGAGCGGGTGCTCGCTGTCGGCCTCGGCAGAGGCGGCCAGGGTGAGCACGCGGTCGGCATCGAGATCGCCTACAGGCTCGACGCCGGTGACGGTGGGCTCACCCTTGGTCAGGGTGCCGGTCTTGTCGAACAGCACGGCGTCGACCTGCCGCATGGACTCCAGCGCCAGACGGTCTTTGATGAGCACTCCGCCGCGGGCGGCGCGCTCGGTCGCGATGGAGACCACAAGCGGGATCGCAAGCCCCAGGGCGTGGGGGCAGGCGATGACGAGCACGGTGATGCTGCGGACCACGGCCGCGTCCGGGGATCCGGTGATCGCCCATATGATCGCGGTGATGACGGCGGCGGCCATGGCAAACCAGAACAGCCAGGCTGCGGCCCTGTCGGCGATGCGCTGGGCACGTGAGGAAGAGTTCTGCGCCTCGGCGACGAGCCGATTGATGCCGGCCAAAGCGGTGTCGTCGCCCGTCGCAGTGATCTCCACCCGCAGGCCCGAGTCCGTGGCGACGGTACCGGCCGTGACGGCGTCGCCTTCGCCGCGGGCCACCGCACGGGACTCGCCGGTGATCATGGACTCGTCCATCTCTGCGCGCCCATCGACGATGGTGCCGTCGGCCGGCACGCTGCCGCCGGGGCGGACGATGACGATGTCGCCCACGCGGAGCTCCGCCGGGTCGACTTTCACGACCTCGTCGCCCTCGATCCGCTCGGCCTCATCAGGCAGGAGGGCGGCGAGGGAATCGAGGGCCGAAGTCGTCTGCGCCAGAGAGCGCATCTCGATCCAGTGGCCCAGCAGCATGATGACGATCAGCAGGGCCAGCTCCCACCAGAACTCGAGCTCGTGATGCACGAGCCCGAGCGTCGCGGCCCAGGACGCCAAGAACGCCACGGTGATGGCCAGAGCGATGAGCAACATCATTCCCGGCTTGCGGGCTCGCAGTTCGCTCCAGGCGCCGGTGAGGAACGGGCGACCGCCCCAGAGATACATGACGGTGCCCAGCACCGGGGCGATCCAGACCGCCCAACCCGGTACCGTGTAGCCGAGGATCATGGCGAACATTGGAGAGAAGGCGACGACCGGAATCGCGATGACGAGATTGATCCAGAACAACCTCCGGAACTGACCGACATGGTCGCCGTGGCCGTCGTGACCGCCGTGACCACTGTGGTCGTCGTGTCCGGCGTGGCCGTCGTCGTGGCCTGAGTGGTCGCCGTGCTGCTGGTGATCGGTGTACTGGCCCTCGTGCGCGCCGTGCGCGGACACAGACCCGCGGTGATGCTCGCCGTGAGCGGGTGCATCGGTTCCGTGGCCGTCGTGCTGGTGTGACTTCGGGTCCGTCATCGTTTCTCTCCTCCGTCATCGAGCCGTGGCGATGTGTCGTTCACTCCGTGAGTGGGAGATGGCGGCTGTGGCTCACTCCTTATGCTCGGCGAGCAGAGTCGCCCCGGTGCCATCTGCCAGTCGCTCGTCGCCGGCCTGCTCCGCATGTCAGCTTTTTCGCCGACACCCGCACTCTATACCCCTGGGGGGTATGGATCAAGGGTTCTGTATCGTGTCGATATGGATACATCGGATGATCCTGCTCAGAGGCGCTGCGCGTGCTGGATGGGCAACGAGGGGCGTGGTCATTGCCGTCGGCTCGTCGCTCGGGACTCCTCCGCGAGAGCCCGATTCGTCGAAGAACTGATCCAGGGCAGTGCGGCTTGGTGCACTTCGGTGTGATGCCGCGCGCGTCGATCACGCTCAGGAAGGCGGTGGAATGGTGACAAGAACGCGCAGTATCGCTGATCACGCGTTCGCCTCTCCCACCGAGGCAGGCGCAGAACGCGACCGCCCACTCGAGGACGCCCGCGACGGGTGGGCTGCCTCATGATCCGCACCGACGTCTCCACACACGCCTCGAGGAAGGCGTCGCACCACTGCGCGCCACGGCGATCGCAACGTGGCAGCTGGCCCACGCATTCCGCAAGCGGTGCTCTTCTAGCGTCCTGCTACACGTTTGCTATACGCGGCCGATTTCGCCACGTCAACCCAAGAGAAAACCCCCGGCTGACCGGGGGTTCTTTTGGTGGAGGTAGCGCGACAGTGCTCGAACCTCGCCCCATCCTTACAGTTGGCGGTCTCGTCGCATCGTGCGATCCGGCGTCGGCGCGGGCCGGCAGCGTCGGCGCCGGCCTCCTCTCGGCTATTGCCGCGTCCGGTTCCGCGGTTGACGGCGGAGATGCTGGATGAGGCGGAGCGTCGGTACAAGGGCGGCGAGATTCTGCGTGAGATCGCTGGCGATCTGGGCGTGAGCCGGCAGCGGCTCGCTGACCGGTTGCGAGAGCGAGGTATGCGGCTGCGCCGAGCGAAGCCGTCATCAGAGCAGGTGCTCGAAATGTACCGCCGCTACGAGCAGGGCGAGTCGCTGGCCCGGGTCGGCGAGCGGATGGGCTTCAACGCCAGTTCCGTGCGTGCCGCGCTAATCGCAGCGGGTGTGAAGCTTCGGGACACTCATGGGCGAGTGCGGTGAGTCTCGGGGCTCCTATCTGGGTGTTACTCGATCGCCCCGAGGATTGCTGTGACTCGGGGCGGCAGCAGAGGCTTCGTTCCTGTGGTGTTCACAAGTGTGGCGAGGTTGCGCCAGGCGTGGGCTCGGATCTGAGCGGTGGTGATATCGGAGTCGCCACCGTCACCTCGTACGCTCTCCGCCCGCTCAGTTACGTCCTGCCGCAGGCAATCAACACGCGAGCATTGAATCTCGGTTCGACTGCGCTGGCGGGGTCCGGCGGGCTCACGGTTGGTGATGCGCTGCCGATCGTCAGCACGGCGCTCGGACTGACAGCCATTGTCGTCGTGCTCACCCTCGGCGCTGTCCGGGCGGTCAAGCTTCGGTGAGCACGAGGTCGGCTCCCGTCCATCCCCCTACTGAGTTCCGAGTCCGATGGCGCTGCTTTCGCGATCACAGGCCACCGCCGGAGGTGATGTTCCGGCACTTCACCGTCACCCACGACGGCAACGCATAACCGGCTCACCTCGGGAC
>DXAM01000127.1 GCA_019117025.1 Candidatus Microbacterium stercoravium
CGAGAGGTCGACGATCCATCTGCGGGCGGTGAGCGTCATCCGAGCGCCCTCACGATCGCGCGCGGCAGCATGTCGAGGGTTCCGATCGACGCGACGGGCGCATCGGCGATGCGGCGCAGCGACGGATCCGCCCCCTCGTCCGCGATGCAGACGAGCGTGCGCGCCCCGGACGGGATGCGCGAGACGGCCGCGCGGAGCTCGGTCGCGGACGCACCGCGCCCGGTCACCAGCACGACGAAGCTCGCCGCGGGGATGTCGGCGCCGACGAACGCCCCGAGCTCGTCGATGCCCTGGCGCGTGCGATCGAGGTCGAGGTCTGCGAGCGAGTCGAGCATGTGCCGCTCGGAGTCGCCGCGCATGGCGCGCGACTGCGTGCGCAGGTCGACGTCGAAGGCGTCGCGCATGCCGCGCCGCCCGATCGACGCGGCGATCGACACGGCGAGCTCGAACTCCTCGTCGGAGCGGTACTCGTGGCGTGCGCGCGAGATCGCGATCACGAAGTGCGACCTGCGGGTCTGCTCATAGGTGCGCATCATCGTCACACCGGTGCGGGCCGTCGACCGCCAGTGCACGTGGCGCAGGTCGTCGCCGGGCTGGTACTCGGTCAGCGCATGGAACGCGATGTCGTCGCGCGCGAGGTCGCTCGTCGGCAGACCCTCGAGGTCGCGCACGAAGCCGAGCGTGTCGCTGGAGAAGCCGACGGTGCGCGGGTGCACGTACAGATCCGTCGGATCCGCGCGCTGCTCGACGCGCTCGAAGAGGCCGAGCGGATCGCCGCGCAGCACGCTGACGGGGCCGACCGGCAGCACGCCGCGCGTGTGCGTGGGGATCTGGAACAGCTCGGTCACGCTCTCGTCGGTGGCGAGGCGGCGCACGGCGAAGACACCGCGACCCTGACCGACCGGCAGCACCACGCGCGAGGAGGCGATCGCGCGTGCGGTGGGGTTGCGCAGGATCAGCCCGCCCTCGGCATGCTCGCCGACGACGACCCGGCTGCGGCTGAGGTCGAGCGAGACGTCGTACGCCGTGCGGCCGATCAGGAACAGCGCGCACAGCACGATGACGATCGTCAGCGCGATCGCCGCGGTCGTCAGCTCGCGCCATCCGTTCAGCGGCCCCACGATCCAGCAGCACACGGCGGCGCCGATCGCGACCCATCCGATCGTGCGGATGACGCTGATCCCCCGCAGGAAGCCCGCCCAGGCGCGGCGCGCGACGAACGCGACCACCTGGCCCCAGGTCGCGCGCTCGGACTCCGGCGCGCGGAACTCCGGCGTCGACGGATCCGCGGGCTCGCCGGACGGCGCCATGGCCTCCGGCACGGCGTCGAGCGGCTGAACGGGTGTCGTCATGCTCAATCGGTGGTGGTCTGCTGCGCGCGCGTCTGCGGCGCGGGGATCTCGCTCAGCACGCGCTGGATGACGCTCGCCTGCGTCACCCCCGCGAACTCGGCCTCGGGGTCCATGACGAGGCGGTGCGCCCAGGTCGGCTGCGCAAGCACCTTCACGTCGTCGGGGATCACGTAGTGGCGCCCCTGCGCGGCCGCCCATACCTTCGCCAAGCGGATCATCGCGAGCGCCCCGCGCACCGAGACGCCGAGGCGCGTGTCCTGATCCTGGCGCGTGGCGTCGGCGAGCTCGGCGACGTAGCGCAGCACCGCGCCGTCGACGTGCACCGTCTGGCCGAGGTCGGCCATGTCGGCGATCGCGTCGGTCGTGATGAGCGCCTGCAGCCGGCTGGACGGATTGCGCTCTGCCGCGCCCGCGAGGATGCGCTCGGTCACGTCGATCGTGGGGTACCCGATGGTCGCCTTGATGAGGAAGCGGTCGAGCTGCGCCTCGGGCAGCCGATACGTGCCCGCCGTTTCGATCGGGTTCTGCGTCGCGACGACGAGGAACGGTCGGCCCACGTCATGGGTCTCGCCGTCGATCGTGACGCGCCCCTCCTCCATCACCTCGAGCAGCGCCGACTGCGTCTTCGGAGAGGCGCGGTTGATCTCGTCAGCGAGCAGGATCGACGTGAATACCGGACCCTTGTGGAACGAGAAGGTGTGGTTCTGCTGGTCGTAGATCGTCACACCGGTCACGTCGCTGGGCAGCAGATCGGGCGTGAACTGAATGCGCGTCGACGTGCCCTGAACGGTCGCGGCCATCGACTTCGCGAGGCTCGTCTTGCCGGTTCCGGGCGCATCTTCGAGCAGCACATGGCCCTCGGCCAGCATCGCCGCCGTCACCAGGCTCACGACGTCGCGCTTGCCCATCAGCGCCCGGTCGACGTTATCGACGAGCTTGGTGAACGTGCCTTGGAACCAACCCGCCTGCTGGGGCGTCATCGTCATGGGAGTCTCGCTTTCCGGTGGTCGGACGGTGTCGGGGTCTCCTCCACCGTGACGGAGTTCGTCGTCGTGGCCTGCTCGGGCACGAGCGACGTCTCCTGGAACTTCACGCGGTAGTCGCCCGGCTTCGCGTCGCTCGCGAAGCAGGTCACCTTGAGGGTTCCCGCGGCGCCCGCGTCGCGCTGCTCGAGCTTCTGGAAGCCGACGTCGCGCCAGCCCCACGGCGACTTGCGCTCGCACGTGAACCAGTATTCGTCCGAGTAGAGCGGCGGCAGATGCTCGTACGTCAGCGTGAACTTGTTGCCGTCGGGGGTGTCGGGATCGAGATCGGTGAGCTCGAGCGAGAGATCGGGCGCCGGAACGCTCACGGTGATCGTGTCGTGCGTGCGCTGCCCCGCCGTGTCCACGACGAACACATCGACCTTCTGCTTCGTGCCGGGCGTCATGCCCTCGTCGAACTTCGCGGTGAAGTCGACCGACATGGCCTCGGGTCCGTCGAAGGCCCGCTCGATCTTCGACTGCGTGCGACCCGCCGTGCGCACGACGATCCGGTCGATCTCGCGCCCGTTGCCGCGGGCCGACACGTCGATGACGACGCGGTTCGAGTGAACCGTCGCCGGGTTCACCGACACGTTCGGCGAGGAGAGCTTGCCATACGGCCTCGCCGCCTTGTCGGACTTGGCCTCTTCGCCCGCGAGCGTGCCGACGCCGTCGATCTGCGCGACCGCGCGCACGACGACCGTCGACGAGACGCCGTTGGTCGCCGGCACCTCGGCGCGCAGGCGGCCGTCGGAAGAGCTCGCCTTCGGCATCGTCTTCCAGCCGCCGTCTTCGCCCGTGAGCTTGTACTGGTACGAGATCTCTTCCTTGCGCGCACCGTTCGGGTCGGCCGCGCTCCACGACACGTCGATCGCGCCATCGCGCTCGGCGACCTTCACGGGGCCGACGGCGCCGGGCCGCGAGGCGGAGCGGATGGCCTTGCTCTTGGCTCCCCAGTCGCTCGTGCCCTCGCGGTTCACGGCGGCCACGCGGAACGTGTAGCCGTTCTCGCTGTTGGGCAGAACCACGGTGGTGGCCGTGCCGGAGTTCGCGACCGTCCGGCTGTCGTAGACCTCATCGCCGTGCAGGATGTCGACGCGCCACGAGGAGACGGGATCGCCGCCCGACGACTCGCCGGGCTTCCAGGAGAGGCGGAACTCGTTCTCGCCGTACGGCTGGTCGGTGCGCTCGACGGTCGGCGCGCTCGGGGCGTCGGGAACCGTCGCGGGCTTCTCGAACGCCGACCAGGGGCTCCACGACCATCCGTCGACGCTCTGGATGTCGGCGCGGTTCATCGCGGCCACCTGGAAGCGGTACTTGTTACCGTTCTTGAGCCCCTCGAAGACGCGCGACGTGATCGTCGACCCCTCGAAGCGGTGCAGCTTCACCCCGGATCCGTCGTCCACGCGCACGAGGTAGCCCGTGACGGGCGATCCCTCGCTCGCGGGCGTGTTCCACGAGATACCGAGCTTCGAGTCGCGGTTTCCGGCCTCGAGGGTGAACTGCGGCGCACCGGGCGCCTCGGGCTTCACGTCGGGGCGCACGACGCGGCTCAACTCGGAGACCGGCGACTCGCCGACCTCGTTCACGGCCGTCACCTGGAGCTGGTACTCGCGGTTGTTCACGAGGCCGTCGAGCGTGCACACGGTCTCGTCGCACGTCTTGGTGTAGCCGCTGCCGAGGTAATCGGCGACGACGTACTCGGTGATCTCGGCGCCGTTGTTCGACGGCGCGGTCCAGGTGAGCGTCGCCGTGCGGTTGCCGATCTCGCTCGCCTGCGGCGTGCCCGGCTGATCGGGCACGCCGAGCACCGTCGCCGTGACGCGCGCCTGCACGTAGCGATCTTCGTCTTCGGTGATGTCGCCGATCGTGTAGCGCGCCGTGACGTAGCCGTGGAAGTCGTCGGCCGGGGTGAGGATCAGCTGATCGCCCGCGATCTCGATGTCGGCGTCGCCCGCCTCGATCTCGGCGTCGACGATCGTGAGCGGCCCCTCGTCTTCGAATGGGTTGGTGTCGTTCGAGAGCACGTCGACCTGGATCGGCTCGCCCTGATGCACCTCACCGAGGTCGTCGTCGTTCGCCGACGGCAGGGGGCGCCCGGATGCCGACACGCTCACGCCGACCTCACCGCGCACGGGGTCGGCCTCGCCGTCGTCGACGAGGATCCCGACCGTCGTATTGCGCCCCCGTGCCTCGGGCGACGCCTCGATCGTCAGCGTCGCCCCG
Source organism: Candidatus Microbacterium stercoravium (assembly GCA_019117025.1). Classification (GTDB taxonomy): domain Bacteria; phylum Actinomycetota; class Actinomycetes; order Actinomycetales; family Microbacteriaceae; genus Microbacterium; species Microbacterium stercoravium. The sequence continues at coordinate 4,601 of DXAM01000127.1, forward strand.
TCGAGCGTCACCGACACGCCCTCGGGGGCCGCGTCCGGATCCTCGATCGAGAACTCGAGCTCGTCGCCGTCGATGTCGTAGGTGCGCTGCA